>JAISWR010000013.1 GCA_031270985.1 Bacteroidales bacterium
CCATCACCAACAAGGCAACGCTGCTCTCCGCCGGCGCAAAACTGAAAATCACCTTCGGATTAGGCAAAGCCAACGGCGCCAAACGATGGAAACCCGGATGGAAACCTACGCGAAGGTGATGTGTAACGAATAATGTGCAACCAATTGAATGATCCATTGCAAATGATTTTCGAGAAAATACCTACCTTTGCCGCGCCAATGAAATTTTTTTTTATGCTAAAATGTAACTTTCAGGTATTTGTTGCGTATATATAAAAAAGATCACTTTGAATCTGAAATAAAATTAAATAAAAATTAAAAATTAAAAATTAAAAATTAAAAATTAAAAATTAAAAATAGAAGTACAATGAAAAATACAGTAAAAATGAAGGAATTAATGTGCGGTATGTTGCTGTGTGCCGCCATTGCCGTATCTGCGCAAACGCCGCCCTCGCCCATAAAGGTTGTGTTGGACTCAAAAGATCATTATGCGCACGGGTATAACAAAGACGAGGTGTCGACGCCGGATGCCCAGGAAGTCACTGACTCCGTGATGGTAGGCGCTACCATGCACTATTTCGTGAAGCCCGATGCAGACTACAACAAAGCCTACACGGAGGGTGCAGACCTGACGAACACCAGTCTCACCGAATCCGAATTCGGGTGGACAGTGCCGTCTATAGGCAGTCTTACACCTGTAGGCCCCAATACTACCAACACCTCTCCGCATACCACCGTAACGTGGAATGCTGCAGGAACCGGCCAATTGGAAATTGTAGAAACACCGAAAGAGTACAAGGGGCAGCCGCTGCCGACAGGCGTCACCGTTTGCCCGAGCGATGCCGTGATTATTCCCGTAACGGTGATTCCGCAACCGGGCGTACAGTTCGGCGTTGCCGCCACAACAGGTGAGAGAAAGGACGCCGTGTGCGAGACTGATATCGTTACAAACCCCGTAACGTATAATTTCCCGATAGGGGCATACCAGCAGACCAACATCAGCGAAGCCGGTGGCGTGACGATCAAATACACCATAAAGAAAGACGCCGCAGCAGCTGCCACCGGAACGCCTGTGCGACTGGCAAGCGCCGCCACCGCCACCGCCACCCTGCCGATAGAATTTGACGAATACGGCATTTATGAAATTACCCTTACGACCATTGCCGATCATATTGCCGTGAAGTGCAACCTGGGTACCGGTGGCGATCTGGCTAATGTGCCGAGTGACGGCACCCAGACGTTTACCCTGATAGTCATGCCGCAGCCGAAACCGGGTCCGGCTTATCATTATCCGAATAATTATTAAATAACATAAAGACCATGACAAAATTTGTTTTCAACCGCATCCAATGGATATTTGCAGTAATGTTGCTGATTGTGACGGTTCAGGTACGCGCACAAAATTATCCGCCGCAAAAAGTGACGACGCCAAGCGATACTCGCGATTATTACCGGCACGGCTCCAACAAGACGGATCCCACTTCGACAGACATCCCGCAGGAACTGCGCGACTCGGTGACCATCACCTCTACGCAGTCCTACTTCGTGCTGCCCGACACCAGCATCAGCCCGAATTGGTACAACACCGACGAGACGATTAAGGACATCAGCAACACAAGCAACCTGAATTCTACGTTCACATGGTCGTTGGAAAACCATTTCGGCGCACTGTTCGGCTCATCGACTACCTACACGGAAACGGGAAGGGTGTCGCCCATTTTGCAGATTCAATGGGGGGCGACAACCGGCAGTGACATATTGAGGATGAGAGAAGTGCCTAAAACAAACACTGCGTGCATCATCGGCACCGGAACCGCCATCACGATAGATGTGATCGCCAAACCGATCATCACCTTTGATCAGGTAGGCAACCCTCTGGCATACGCCGCAGGAGGCTGTTACACGCAGGCGGAGGTGACGGCGGGCGTGGTCTACAACTTCCCCGTGACGGTTACCACTGCCGTACCAAAGCAAGCCCAGATCAAAATTGACTACACCGTCACCCGTATGCCGGGCGAGTCGTCAGGAGCTATGCCGTCAAACGGCAACGATGTCTCCATCACTGTGGATGCGAGCGGAAAAGCCACCTTCCCGCTGGAGTTTCTCAGCTACGGAGTGTACAAAATCACGCTTACTGACGTCACCGACCGCATTTCACGCAAATCGCAAGTAGCGGTGGCGGGAGTGATTGTCTCGGCAGGCAGCGAATTTATATTCAGCGTATTGAGACCTGCGGAAACAGGGCCTATTTACCGCTTGCCCAATAATTACTAAAATCTAAAATATGACCAATTTAATATCCAAGAACATGAAAACTTTATATATAAAAACAGCAATCATTTCCTGCATTGCAGTGATACTGTCCGTCAATCTTTCGGCGCAGAATTATGTGACGTTTCAGAGCGACGCTCGCGAAACGATAGATTCCGTTACCGTAGGCAGCCGTATGCCCTACAGAATGGCAGGAGACGCCGACATTGCCGCTCTGGAGACGTCGGGGGTTATGGATCCGTCCATTTTCAAATGGCAGTTTTCGCCGTCACTGACTATCTTGAACTTTGCCGGAACGGCAGCTACGCCAGCGCCAGGCGGAGAGACTGATTACTATGAGGAAAAGGTAATCAGCGTGGTGATGCCGATAACGGTGCAAACGATAACGCTTACTGTGAACGAAAAGTCGCAACCGAAAGTAGGTACGGGTTGCGAAGGTACGGATTCCGTAGCGCACATTCAGGTAGTAGCCAGACCGACACTGGCGTGGCCCGGCACAAGCGCAGTAGGCGGATGTGTTGCCACAGCCGTGGATATCTTGTTGACATTGACGGGATACAGAGACTGGATCGTCACCTATAACATCGCCTACACCCCTTATGCGACCGGTTCGCCGACGACAACCACCACAGGTCAGACTGCTACCATAGGCAACAACAGAACGATGTCTATCCCAGCAAGCGTTTTCCCTAACGAGGGGAAATACGAAATAACAGTGACCAATCTGACCGACCGCATATCCCGCAAATCGCTGGATCAGACTCTGGTAGCGGCCACAGCCGCTGATATACCAAGCACTCCGTACACTGTCCATGTATATCCGACTCCGGACACCAAAAAGTTGGAACATGTTAGGAACTTCTAATTACGCGGAGGGTCACCATCGTGCTCAAACGTGCATATATACTATTCCTGACGGCGCTGTCCGTCATGTCCTGTCCGCTTTTTGCGCAGGATGTGACGGTGTGCGTCGGGTGGAAATCACTGTACAGGACGGTAGGCGAACAGGGTTCCGTATTTAATTACGACGTGCCGGAAACAGGCGGTCGCCTGTTAAGTAATTACGGCGACTCCATTGTGATGGAATGGGGGTACACGCGGGGACTTTTCTCCCTGGGCGTGCAGGAGACATCCAAATACGGCTGTCCGGGCGAATGGGCTTACCTGGACGTGGCTGTGGTAGGCGCCGAAATCAAGTTGGACAAAGATGAATACATCATGTGCGGCGACTCGGTGCAAATCACTTTCAACGACAGCGATTTCAGGGCATACAGTTGGTCGGACAGAACCATCAGGGGCAATTTCATCACCAAAACCGGCACATACGAACTGCAGGCTATCGACCGCAACGGTGCGACAGGATGCCTCATCAGCAAAACGGTGACGGTGCTGCCCTCTCCGAGAGTGTATCTGGGCAAAGATACCGTCATTTGCGTGCCCGACAGGCTGTTTGCCGACAGAAACGGCGTCAATTCGCCGGAGACGACATACACGTGGTCAACGGGTGAAAGCACGCCCTACATCTATGTATATCCGGTCGATCAGCCCACGACATATTGGGTGCGCGCGGATCTGGGCGAATGTTCGGTGTCCGATACGGTAGTCGTTCTTGCCTGCAAGGATGAGGAGACGGATCTGCTGCAATGGGACATTCCGAACACCATTACGCCCAATGGAGACGGCGACAACGACTTGTGGAACATCTATTCGTTGAGGACTCATCCCAACGTGGTGGTGGAAGTGTATGATCGCTGGGGGCGTAGGGTATTTCTCTCGGCGAAAGGCTATCCCGAACCATGGGACGGGAAAGATATGGACGGACGCCTGCTCCCGCTGGAAACCTACTATTATATTATCATGCTGAATGACGACAAGTACGCTAAACCGATCATTGGCAACATCACCATTGTTAGATAAAAGCATGGAAAGGAACGGACATATTTTGCGATTTTACATGTTTCTGTGGGCAAGTCTGTTCCTTTTGCTGTGCGGCACCGCAAAAAGCCAGCAAACACAACCTTATACGCAATACCTCTTTGATCGCTACCTGCTGAATCCCGCCGCTTGCGGAAGCAACGGGTATGCCAACATAGGGGTGGTCATCAAAGACCAGTGGACGGGCTTCAAGGGCGCTCCTTCCAACCAGATGCTCAGCGGGCAAATACGGCTGCCACGGGAAGGTTTGTTCGGCACGCGCAGCCGTCGCGGATCGTCGGGCAGGGGATATTCCCCTGAAAACGTCGGAATAGGCGTGTCGCTGTTCAACGACATAAGGGGACCCATACGCACCACCGGCGCTCAACTGTCCTATGCCTACCATCTGGAAGACCAGATGGGAGTAACGTCGTTCGGATTGAGTGTGAATATGTTCCAACTGTATCTGGACAGGAACAAAATCGTTACGGAAGAAGAAGATATTTTCCTGAACAGTTCCCGGCTGAGCAGTTTCGTACCCGACGCTATTTTCGGCGTCCAGTACACCATGCGGGATTACTACATAGGCGTGTCGGTGTCCAATGTATTTCAGTCTTTCCTGATGCTGGGCGGACGAAACAGTTCGGCTTACCGGATCGAACGACAGTATAATCTGCTGGCAGGCTACATCTTTGAAGTAAGCCCGGAATGGAGCATTGTGCCTACATTGAACGCCAAATGCAACGACCACCTTTCCTTCCAGTTAGACGCCAATGTGATCATGTACTACTTCGACCAGTTTTGGGGCGGACTGTCTTACCGGACAGGCGGCGGCGGAGTGCCGGGTAGCACAAGCATCATGTTCGGAGCGCGCTACAAACAATACTTCTTCGGATATGCCTTTGACTATTCCATGAGCGCCATGCGCCGTTATTCCTACGGTTCGCATGAACTGATGGCGACTGTCACGTTCGGACAACCCGAACGTTTTTTTCGCTTCAAACGCAGATACGAATATCAGTCGTCCGTACGATAATGAGACCGCCACATGAGATGAACTGATGAAGATTACCTCCCAATTTCTATCGTCTGACAGGAAAGTCCCGTTGTCCGACCATGATACAAGTATTTTCCGATGATCATTTGCAAAAATCATTCCGTTGACTTACTTTTGTCCTGTCAAAAATAATGTCAAATTATCATAAAACGATAAAATTTAATGGCTTCTACAGCAGATTTTAGAAACGGGATGTGTATCCGGTACAATGACAAACCGTGCGCCATTGTATGGTTTCAGCATGTGAAACCCGGCAAAGGCGGTGCGTTTGTGAAGACCAAACTTCGCAACCTCGAAAACGGGCGTATACTGGAAAATACTTTTACGGCAGGCGAAAAAGTGGACGAGATCCGTGTGGAACGGCATCCGTATCAGTTTCTTTACAAGGACGACCTCGGCTTCCACTTCATGCATAACGAGACATACGATCAGATTGATTTGCAGGAGGATTTGGTGGAAAATCCCGATCTGATGAAAGAGGGTCAATACGTGGAAATGATGTTTCTCGCCGATGAAGATCGTGTGCTTACTTGCGAACTGCCGCCTTTTGTGGAACTCACAATCGTCTATACCGAGCCTGGCGTACGCGGCGACACTGCTTCTACCTCCTCGCTCAAACAAGCCACCCTCGAAACGGGCGCTATCATCGGTGTGCCGCTGTTCATTGAGCAGGGCGAAAAAATCAAAGTGGATACCCGCACCAGAGCATATGCCGAACGGGTGAGATAGTCCTGTCGGCGACGGTTGCATCGCTTTTTAACTCATTTTTACTCATGGAATCCTGTTCGTTGTTGATGTTGAACCGGCTTATCAGTCAATCGTTGAAACAGTCGGTATCGGGGTTGTACTGGGTGGTGGCGGAGATTTATGAAATGCGTGTTGGCAGTAGCGGACACTGTTTTTTGGAATTGATAGAAAAGGAAGACGGCAGCGAACGGATTGTCGCCAGAGCCAAAGCCAATATCTGGGCGTATTATTTTCGCATAGTGCATCCCTATTTCAAAACGATGACGGGACGTGAACTTGCTGCGGGCATGAAAGTGATGTTCCATGTCAGCGTGGAGTTTCATGAATTGTACGGCGTCAGTTTACAGGTGACGGATGTCAATCCCGCTTATACGGTGGGCGAACTTGCCTTGCAGAAACAGGCCATCCTGAAACAGTTGGAAGATGAGGGGGTGATAGAGATGAACAAAGAATCGTATCTTGCGGAGATACCCAACCGTATTGCGGTCATTTCGTCAAAAACCGCTGCGGGATACGGGGACTTTTTACACCATCTGCATGACAATCCTTACGGGTACGCTTTTGTCCACACGCTGTTTCCCGCCATCATGCAAGGCAACGAAGCCGAAACATCCATTATCGCGTCGCTGGATCTTATTTTTGAACGGGAGGACGAGTTCGATGCAGTGGTTATTATTCGCGGCGGCGGCGCGCAGAGCGACCTGAACTGTTTCAACAGTTACCGTTTGGCTTGCCGTATTGCCCAGTTCCCGCTGCCTGTCATTACCGGCATAGGGCACGAACGGGATGAAACCATCGCCGACACAGTGGCGTTTGCAGCCTTGAAGACGCCTACTGCCGTTGCCGGATACCTGATAGACCTCATGTGTTCGTTCGACAACCGTTTGCAGGAACTGTCCCTGCAATTTGTCGAATCCGCACAACGACACATCCGTTTGTCCGACAAACGCATGCAAGAACAATCGCACAAACTGTACCGCCTTTGGCAAACCATACTTCATGTACAGGACAGACGCTTGCAGGCATACGGTTTTACACTGTCCCGTGCTGCCGCTGAAGCCATAACGCACGCACGGAATGAAAATTTCAGACAGCTATTATCCGTGCAACTGTCGGCGCGGAAAATGCTGCAAACCACTCAGGTAAAACTTCCCGACTACCGACAGCGACTTGCCAAATCCGCTCGTTCCGATTTGAACAATTGCCGGAAAAGGACAGAATGGCTGGACGATAAGTTGCAACTGCTGAATCCCCAACGTTTGCTGGAACGCGGCTACTCCATCACCCTTGTTGGAGGCAAAACGGTGCATAGCGCAAACCAGTTGCGGAAAGGACAGAGCGTGACAACAATTTTCAGCGACGGTAAAACGGAAAGCACGGTGACCGCCATAGAGATGCTGCCGGATTGACCTGTCGTCATTTTTGCCGGATACTCTTTTCCGATGCAGCTCCTGTTTTGTTTTGCAGTTCCTTTCGGAGAACCGGTGCGGAGGCGTTCACCAAATTAACGACATTTTGGGATAATTGCCGAAAAACAGTATCTTTGCCTCCTCAAATAACTGTATTTTGTGGTTTATCAAGACATCAGCCAAATCCGGACAAGCGCGTCCGTAGTTACTGTCGGCAGTTTTGACGGCGTACATCTTGGACACAGGATGCTGTTGCAACGGGTGGTAGAGTTGGCTCAAACGCACGGATGCCGTTCGCTGGCGGTGACTTTTTCGCCCCATCCGCGCATGGCGCTGGATGCTACTGTGCCGGATCGCTGGTTGCTCAGCACTCAGGAAGAGAAATTCGCCCTGATCGCACAATCCGGTATTGACGATATTCTGGTACTGCGATTCGACCGCGCTTTGGCGCAGATGACCGCACAGGAATTTATGGACGAAATCATCGACGGCAAACTGCATGCTCGCTGTTGGGTGGCAGGCGTGAATCATTCTTTCGGGAAAGACAGGCAGGGCAACAGCGCCACGCATGTACCCCCTTCGATGCAGGTGGACGTGGTACGCCTGAAACAGTCGGATGCAGCGGGAAGAATCAGTTCGTCAACCATTCGCCGTCTGTTGTCGGAAGGCGGACTGGCGTCGGCAAACCGGATGCTGGGCTATCACTACACGATGTCGGGAAAGGTGGTACACGGCGACCATTTGGGGCACACTATCGGTTTCCCGACCGCAAACATTGAACCCGAACCGCACAAACTGCTACCGAAAGAGGGCGTGTACTGTGTACGGGCAACCGTCGCCGGCGCTGCCAAAACAGGCATGATGTACATCGGCAAACGCACCATAGCACGCGACCATGAGTGCCGTGCGGAAGTCCATTTATTCGATTTTGAGGGGGATATCTACGGACAATCTTTGCAGGTATCCTTTACGCACCGCATTAGAGACAATATCCGCTTTGAAAATGCGGAACAACTTGCCCGCCAATTGCGGCAGGACAAACAAGCGTGTTTGCACTTGCCGCCCCATAGGGAAAGACTTTAGGACAAGTTGATATTTTCTTCGGTGGGGCGCAAATACAAATTTCCGTACGGAAAAAGTTCAAGAGTTACCCGCCTGTTTTTTCTTGATCTTTTTTGCTGTCCGTTTGAAATTTCAAAAATTTACGCTATCTTTGTGCATTGACATTATACATATAATAATCCTATACTCATGAAAAAAATTCGATTGACGATGGCATTTGCTCTGGCTGTATGCGGGAGCATCATTGCTACAGCGCAGGAAATGATACCACTGTGGAAAGAAGGGAAAATGCCCAACAGCAAAGGGCTTATTCTGAAAGACAGCGTAGCGCAGCAACGATTGTATCAGGTAGGCACGCCGCGTATGTATGTTTACCTTGCACCGAAAGAAATCAACACGGGCGCGGCAGTGTTGATTGTTCCCGGGGGCGGTTATATCAGGCTGCCCGAAACCTATACGGGTAACTCTACGGCAAAATTTTTTCAAGACCGCGGCATCAACGCCTTTATCGTATGTCACCGCTTACCCACGTCGCGCGATTTGGTGACGCGCCACACAGCACCTTTGCAGGATGCACAGCGCGCAATGCGCATCATTCGCGCCAATGCCGCCAAATGGGACATTGACCCCGAACGGATAGGCGTCAATGGAACGTCCGCAGGAGCACACGTGGCATCCACGCTGGGAACGCATCAGGAAGACATCTCGGCGGTGGGCGACGAGTACGACAGGTTCAGCTACAAACCTGCTTTTATCATGCTCATTTCCGGCGTGCTTTCGATGGAACGTCCCATCACGCACGGAGTGAGTCGCGAAAGTCTGTTGGGCGCCAACCCTTCCGACGAATTGGTGAAAGCGTATTCCAATGAAAATCGTGTCACTTCGTCCACACCGCCTACACTGCTCATCCACGCCGATAACGACAACGGCGTGTCGCCGCTCAACAGTGTAAGATTTTACGAGGCATGTAAAAAAGCAAAAGTATCCGCATCGCTGCATATCTTTCCCTTTGGGGCGCACGGTCTGGGTGTGGGGAAAAATCCCGGATCGGCGGACATGTGGCCCCAACTGAGTGTTGAGTGGCTCAAGGAAATGAATATCATCTCTACCGTATCCTCAAGCGCTCTCCACATCAACGGACAGCCGACGGAACCACCGCTCTATCTGGTGGACGACGTTGAGGTACAAAACATCAGCCGTATCAAGCGGGAAGACATACAGTCTATTTCGTTTTTGACAACCGAAGAGTCCAAGTCTAAATATGGCGAAAGGGGCAAAAACGGCGTCATGCTGATAGCAACCAAACCCGCGAACAGCAATCCGAATTTCTAAACAATGTTTATTTATCTTACTATCATGAAACATACATTCTTTTATGCCGCAGTGTTGGCGCTACTTCTACCGGCAGGCAACATTTTCGCCCAAAGTAAAGCGCCGCTGGAATGGACGGACACCATCACCGGACATCGGGTCATCCGGCTTACGCGGACAGGCGTCGAAAATTACAGTTTCTATTTTCACAACAACCCTTTCATCAAATCCACAGACGGTAAGACCGACCTGATGGTGTACACAGGCATGGTGGACGGATTGCGACAGTATTTCAGCGTCAACCTGAAAACGCTGGAGTCGGTGCAGTTGAGCAATCGCTCTCAAGGCATCAAAGGCGGTTCGGCAAGCGAAATTTTCGACAAAACGCACCGTGAAGTCATCTACCAAACAGGCGACAGCATCTTTGCCGTCCATATTGATTCCCGCAAAACGCGGCTCATACACGTGTTCCCCGAATCGCTCGGCGTGACCGTCAGTTCCGTCAATGCCAACGGAACATTGCTGGCTGGCAAATACAGCGAGGGAAAACAAGCGGACAAGATACGGGAACAGTACCCTGAAAAAAGTCAGTATTTCAACCGCATTTACGACGCCCACATCAAACATTACCTGTTCATCTTCGACATGCGAACCAAAGAGATGAAAATCATCCATGAAGAAAACGAATGGATCAACCACATACAGTTTTCCCCGACAGACCCCGACTTGCTGATGTTTTGCCACGAAGGCCCCTGGCATAAGGTGGACAGAATCTGGAACATCAACGTAAAAACGGGCGAACTCAGGCTGATGCACAAACGCACAATGGACGGTGAAATTGCAGGACACGAATTTTGGGGACCCGACGGCAAAACTATCTGGTTCGATCTGCAACAACCCCGTTCGGTAACGTTTTTCCTGTGTGGCGCCGACGCGAAAACAGGCAAAGAGGTGAAGTACGAAATGACACGCGACGAATGGTCTATCCATTTTAACGTTTCACCCGACCGCAGTCTGTTTTGCGGCGACGGCGGCGACCCGGGACAGGTAGCGCGTGCACAGGACGGCATGTGGATTTATCTGTTCCGTCCGCAAGACAACAAATTTGTTTCGGAACGACTGGTGAACATGAAACATCATTATTATAAACTGGAACCAAACGTTCATTTTTCACCCGATCAAAAATGGGTGATTTTCCGTTCCAACATGTTCGGCGAAACCCATGTGTATGCTGTGGAAATTACAAAAAAGTAAAAAATCATGAAAAATTCAATCATCGAAAGTAAGAAACTGTTATGGCTGTTATTGTTGATGTTTACACCGGCACAAGCGCAACAATCGTGGCAACGCATGACCGACCCGTCGAGGGCGGACTTGGTAAAAGCCTTTCCTACGCCGCCGGCAGAGTATTCCACAACATTGTGCTGGGGATGGAACGGCCCCACTACCCGCGCCACCATTCGCAGAGACCTTGACTCCATCTACCGTCAGGGATTCCGCGCTGTCACCATCGAAGCGGGATACCGGATGCCTTCCGAATACCTGTCCGAGGGATGGTTCAAAAATGTGGGCATAGCCGTGGAAGAAGCGAAAAAACGCGGCATGCGCGTATGGATCATTGACGAAGGAAAGTATCCCAGCGGGTTTGCCGGCGGCAAGTTCACACGGGAACGACCCGACTTGCGGATGCAGGCGGTGGTGATTACCGAAAAAGCGCGTGTGGGCAAAGGCGAAACCGTCAACCGCGCCGTGTCCGACAGCGTACTCAGCGTATGGGCGTACTGCCCGAAGAATTATCAGGCGCAACCGGTGCCTGTCCGTCAGGGAAAAATCTCTTTCACCGCGCCTTCCGAAGGATGGGAACTGTGGTTTGCCACACCGCAGTTCCGCACCGCGCAAACACGCGCCGTGAACGACCCCACAGGCGGTAAGGATACCCGCAACTCGCTGTGTGACTACCTCAATCCGGCAGCAGTACGCCAGTTTATAGATTTCACCCACGAGCAGTATAAAAAATATCTCGGCAAAGAGTTCGGCAAAACAATTCTTGGATTTCGTGGCGATGAGCCGGATTATGCCCATTTCCCGTGGACGCCCGGCATTGATCGCATCTTTGAACAGAAAAAAGGATACGATGTGAAGCCTTACCTGACGGCTTTTCAGCTTCCCATCCAGAGCGAGGAGGTGAAACAGGCAAAGGCGGATTACTGGGACGTATGGTCGGAACAGTTCTCGCTGAGTTTTTTCAAACAACAGGCTGATTGGTGCGCTGCCAACGGCATTGAACACATCACCCACCTCAACAATGAACATCGCATGCCGGTATGCATCCGCGCCGAAGGCGACCCCATCCGCGACCTGAGTCAGGTGCAGATACCCGGCGTGGACGCTATCTGGAACCAGATTTGGCCGGATACAATAAACAATTTCCCGCTGCTGGCTTCTTCTGTGGCGCACATATACGGCAAACCGCGCGCTTTCAGCGAAAGTTTCGCCGCTTATCGTGTTCCGCCCAAAACCGTCGCCGAAGCAAAATATGTGCTGGATTATCAGTTTGCACGAGGCATCAACATGTTCGAACTCATGTTCTGGATGTCGTCCGCAGAAGGCGTATCCCCTCCGGGTCGCAACTGGCTGTCCATGCAGGGTATTGACGGATTGCTGGCATATTGCAACCGCGTGTCCTATCTCTTTGCACAGGGACGACCGGCGGCGGAACTCGCCGTGTATTTTCCCACAAGCAGCATGTGGCTGGGCGACAATGAGAGCAATACGCGCCTGCTGTCCATCACGCAAACGCTGATGCAAAACGGTTACACATTCGACTGGATGGACGACGACGCGCTGGGCGGTGAAGCGATACAGTTACGGGACGGTAAACTAATCAACCGTAGCGGACAGGAATACCAAACCGTCATCATCCCTTCGGCGAGTACGCTGTCCGTGAAAGCGTGGGACAAGCTGAACCATTTTGCGGCGCAGGGAGGTAAGGTGCTGTTTTGGGGATACAAACCGTCCATGCTGACGGACAAAAGTTTCCTGTCGCCCGATCCGTTTCGCCCCATTGCAGGCAGCGTACACGAACCGTCGGTAGCCATGACGCCTGTCGTGAAGAGCGTACTCTCCGCGTTGCCATACGCCGTACATGCCCCGTCGGGTATCCGGATAGCCCACCGTAAAATAGCGGGCGCCGACTTCCTGTTTCTTTTCAACGAAAGCAAAGAAGCCGCAAGTTATACCCTGCCCGTCGAGGGCGCTGTATCACTGTGGGACGCATGGAGCGGAAAGGTGGAACCATTGACGACCCGCACGCTGGATTTTGAACCGTACGGCGCAAAAATTGTCAGTATAGAACGATAAACAAATAGGTATGAAAGACATACATATTGGGGATGGTTTTCAGTTCCTTTTGTCCTCGCCCCACATCAGTTTGTTGCGCAAAGTGGCGTAGAATGAGGCGGTTTTCACTGTTTTGACGGTGAATGAGGCGCGTTTCAGTTCTATCTCCGATCCGGGCAGACAGTCAAATGTACGAGAGTCGAGCGAGAGTGAGAAACTTGTGCTGCGGGTGTCTATTTTCAGGCGCAACACCGCATGATCGGGAATCACCAGCGGGCGCACGGTCAAGTTGTGGGGCGCTATGGGCGAGATGATGAAGTTGTGCGACTCCGGAGCGACAATGGGACCGCCCACACTCATCGAATAAGCCGATGATCCTGTGGGAGTGGCAACAATCAATCCGTCCGCCCAGTAAGAGTTGAGAAAATCGTTGTTGCTCCGGACGTGTACGGTAATCAGTCCCGACATTTTTTTCTGCACCACCACATCGTTCAGAGCATAAGGGAAATCTTCCGACGGGATATTGCATCCGCTCACATGCAGCAAGGTGCGCTCTTCAAATTCCAACCCTCCGGACAGCAGTTTTTTCGCAAACAGCGGCAATTCCGCTTCGGCAATTGTTGCCAGAAATCCGAGTCTGCCGATGTTCACGCCGGCAACGGGGATACCGCTGTCGCGCACAATATTCACCGATTCGAGGAAAGTGCCGTCACCGCCTACGCTGACCAAAAATTGTACGGAAGCGTGGAGATCGCTGTGATCGGTAAATGTTCCGGCAATAGCCGTATTTTCGGTTTTTGTGCGCATAAAATCATACATCGGGCGGCAAAGGTACACATCCGTGCTTTGCCGGCGGAATATTTCCAGCAAAACACGTGTGATGTCTGCACTGCGGTCGTTGAATTTTTTGGCGTAAACGGCTATAGACATGGGTGCGGTTATTTTGGCGTCATGCGACGGATGGATTTTGGTTCGTAATTATGGATACGTTTGCTGTGTTTCCAGTGCTTCTTCCTGAATTTCAATCCGTCACGGTAAAAATCGGGTTCGTAATATTCAAATTTACCGACCTGATAGGGCATCAGCGGGGTCAGGTGGTCGAACTCTATGCGCCGCTTCCACACATTATAGCCCAGATACATGTTGGCGGCTGAGGAATATTCGAATATCACCCTGTTTTTGAACCAACCGTTCAGTTCAAAAAAGTCATCGGCGCCGAATTGCGCTGTTCCGTCTTTTTTCAGCACCAGCACGTCAATGATTTTTTTCTTGGTGTCCAGCGTATTCATGTCTGCACCCAGCAATGTGTAGTAAATATCACCCTTTATCCTTTTTTTTGGCAGTATTTTGTAATACAGTGCGCCGTACCATTGGTTGGTATCCAGCGTTTGTTTGTCCGGTCGTTCAATAAGGTCGGACATGTCAATCAGGCGGAACATTGAGTTCGGATAAGTGCGCGAAGGAAATATCAACAGGGCGAAATAACGGTGCGTACCGTCATGAAAAGCATGATTCCACTGTATTATCCTGAATTTTTTGCGAGGAGCATACA
Source organism: Bacteroidales bacterium (assembly GCA_031270985.1). GTDB lineage: Bacteria > Bacteroidota > Bacteroidia > Bacteroidales > UBA4181 > JAIRLS01. Next base: position 14,642 of record JAISWR010000013.1, read on the forward strand.
GGCTTCCGACCGTTTTCAGCGAATCGAACGGATAGTGGTACATTTCGGGATGTTCCATCGCTTCTTCCAGCATTTCAACAATTCTGAGGTGCATTAGCAAGGCAAGACTGTCGTTTTCCGTTTCACGTATCTCTTTGAATGTTTGTATGATGGAATGTTCCATCGGGGAAAATGGCATCGGCTTTTGCTTGCCTGAAATTTCCGGCAGGAACAACAGCAAACCGCTCACAATAAAGGCACAGATGCGCATATTCATGGTCTATTTCGATATAAATTTCAGCTGTTTCAATAGATTGTCCTTGTACAGTTTTCCGATAGCAATGTTGTTGAGGGCATCTTTCGTCCTGATGATAATCGTGTTGTCTTCAATACCCGAAATACTGCCGGTATTCACGATAAAAGAACGGTGTACTCTGATGAATTGTTTATCGGGCAATTTCGCTTCCAGCGCTTTCATGGTGGAATGGACGGTGTATTTATCGCTAAATGTGTTGAGAATCATATAATTTTCCATTGCTTCCACCCACAGGATGTCGGTATATTTCAATTTCACCAGTCCGGTATTATGTTTGATGAAAATCTCATCGTCGGCGGAATGTATCCTACTCTGTTCCTGTTTCTCTTTCGCCTTTTCCACCGCTTTGGAAAAGCGAAGGAAGGTGAACGGCTTGAGCAGATAGTCCGTAACGTCGTAATCGAACGCATCAACAGCATATTTTTCTCTCGATGAAATGATGATGATTTGAGGTGGTTTTTTTAAACTGTTTAGAAATTCTATGCCGCTCATTTCTGGCATCTCAATATCCAAAAATATCAGATCGATCTGTTCGCCGGCATGCAGTACCTTCATGGCATCCACAGCATTGGACAGGGAATGGAGCAAACACAAGGAGTCCGTTTTTTTAACGAAACTCTCTGCGATTTTCCTAACAAAATCGTCGTCATCTATAATAATGCAATTCATCTGATAAAAATGCGTTCAAATATAATCATTAATTCGACATGTGCGGCAATTGTCCGTGTTATTTTGTGTACCGACCAAGAATAAGTTCCGGATTTTTTATGGAATTTTTCAGCCATAAGGCGCGTAAATCCTCTTGTTCCGAAGCGTTCAGCCGCCATTCGGCATTGCCTTGTTTCAGCCCGTGCAACAAGTGCGACAGGATAACGCCTGCCGACACAGAGATATTCAGGCTCTGTGTAAACCCCCACATCGGTATTTCCAGCAATTCGTCGGCGACGTTCAAAATGTCGTTCGATACGCCCTGTTTTTCGTTGCCGAACACAATCGCACATTTGCCCGCAGAAAGGTCAAACTCATACAGCGAGGTACTGTGTCCGCCCAATGCGGTGGCGACAATTCTGTAACCTTCCTTTTTCAGCCGCACAACGGCGTCCGTGCCGTCATACCTGAAAATGTTCAGCCACTTGTCTGAGCCTTTCAGTACCATCGGGTTGATGCGATACGGGTTGAACGTTTCAATGATGTGTACATCCTGCACGCCCAAACATTCGCATGTGCGCAAAACCGCGCTGACATTCTGCGACTGGTAAATATCCTCCAGCACTACAGTGATGTAACGTGTGCGGTGCGACAGTGTTTTTTCTATCCTGACAGTCCTTTCGCCGGTAACAAAAGCTGAAAGTATTTCCACCACCGATTTATTATTTTCCATATTACTTTATACGTAAAACGCATGAATATGTTTCGGCGGAACGAAAAAAACATGAATTTGTTATTTTCGGAATAACAAACGGCTTATTTCAAACTAAATTTGTGAAATCCAGCGTTGTTTATCCCAAACGGTCAGGTTCATATTTTCCGTGATGTCCGGCTCAAAATAAGAATATCTTCTCTGTCTATTGTAAAGTCCGTAATATACAGATATTCACCGGGAGCTTTTCCCGTTCTGTCAATGCTTGCCAGCGCATCTCCGCAGGAAAAACTTTCCACCGTTAATCTACATAACAATTAATTCTAAAACAGCGATTTACGCTTTCGTTTTGTTTTATGCAGTACGACTTGGACGGTTTTGAAAGCCTGTTTTGACCACTCCTATCCTCCCTGTGTTTGCATAAACACGCGACAACAAAAGTACGGTATTTTCGAAATGACAATGAAAAAATATCTCATTGTCTGTCAATCGAGACAGAATCAGGACATTTCACGGACAAAAACAAACTGTGTAAAATATTTTCCCGTTTGCCAAGTCAATTTGCGACAAGACATTATGGTGTTTTTATTGTTAATCCAGAAAATAATAGTCCTTTTGTTATTATGTAGCCATTTCTCACTTGTTCGTGTTGTACTACATGCACGACTTTTGCGCTTGTTGTCCATGTGTGCTTGATTTTTATTCCTCGCGCTTGGAAGACTGAGGTTTTTCATCTAATTTTGCGGCAAAGATGAGACATGGAAAGCATATTGAAACGCATTGTTGCGGCGAAGAAAGAGGAAATGATACGGGCAAAAGCCGGCAAACCGTACGGTGAAATATTGCGGGAAGCGGAAGGATGTACGCGCACATCCATATCGTTTAAGGCGGCGTTAAGGAACTCAACTACGGGTGTCATCGCGGAATTTAAGCGCAAATCGCCTTCTAAGGGCTTCATCAGGGAGGGTGCAAGGGTACGGGATATTGTGCCCGGATATGAGGCGGCAGGGGCGTCCGCCATATCGGTGCTGACGGACAGTGAGTTTTTCGGCGGATCGCTGGACGATCTCATCGAAACGCGCCGCTTGGTGAGGATTCCTGTCCTGAGGAAAGATTTCATCATTGACGCCTATCAGGTTTGCGAAGCGAAGCTGGCGGGAGCGGATGCGGTTTTGCTGATAGCCTCGGCGCTTACGCAGGAACAGTGTCGGGAACTGTCTTCATTCGCCGATCATCTGGGGCTGGAGGTATTGCTGGAAATTCATTGTGCGGATGAACTTGCATATGTTCATGAACAAGTGGATGTGGTGGGCGTCAACAACCGGAATCTGAACACTTTTGCTGTCGATATACAGACCTCTCTCACGCTGTCCGCACAAATACCCGATGCTTTTGTCAAAATATCCGAAAGCGGCATTTCGTCGCCGGCAACTGTAAAAACCTTGCAACAGTCCGGATTCAGTGGTTTCCTGATGGGCGAAAATTTCATGAAACAACCCCATCCTGCGGAAGCACTGCAACAATTCCTCAATGCCTTGCACCCATAAAACACGGGATTTAACACAGACCGACCGCTGACAGGCAGGGTTATCCCGTTCCTTCAGGACACCGAGAAACCGTCATATCCTGTTTATTTTGCAAATCATTAGCGGCGAAACCGTCCTTGCAAACCGAAAATGGCGAACTGCTGTTTTTCCGGCGTTGAGGATGTCAGTCTTTGTACCAGCTTGCGTACATCATGTAATTGCCGGCTATGCGTTCAATCATGTCGCGCGTTTGTTCCACACTGACGTCTTTTATTTTTTTTGCGGGCGTTCCGGCATACAGACTGCCCGGGTCAACGATTGTACCTGTGAGTACCACCGCACCGGCGGCGATAATGGAGTTTTCGCCAATCACGGCATGGTCGAGTATCACACAGCCCATACCCAACAGAACATTGTCGCAGATTTTTGCGCCGTGAATCACCACGTTGTGCCCCACAGACACATTGTTGCCGATTTCCGCCACCGATTTCCGGTAAAGCGTGTGCACCACAGCGCCGTCCTGAATGTTCACCCTGTTGCCCACACGTATGGAATTGACGTCGCCACGCAACACCGCACCGAACCAGACGCTACATTCGTCGCCGAGCACAACATCGCCCACAATGACGGCATTGTCGGCAAACCAGCAGTCTTTGCCGTATGCGGGCGTAAAGCCGCGTACCGATTTTATAATTGCCATACTGTTGTTATTAGATAGATTATAGATATTTACAGTCTTATTTCAAAAACAAAATAACAAATATCGTGCTTCTCGGCCGTTTTCCAAATTTCATCCGCTAACGCCGTACCAATTGCCGGTTCACGGGGATGCAACTGTTCGTACAGTGGCAACAATGCGGGAATATCGGTTTTGTCGGCTTTGCGGTATGTCATCAGCGATCGTAAGATTTTTGCAAAAATACATTATTTTCGAGTGCAAATCAAATAGTCGCGGTTAATTCCCTGCAGGAAATCGACGCGCATCGTTGAGAACAAAAACGAAAGGTAAAAATCAAAAACGAAAGGCCTGATGACGGTCTGCGATCCCGACAGGGTAAATTCCCCTTTCCAAACATTTTTTGCGGATAAAATTAGGTAGTTTCACCAAAAACTACTAATTTAGCGGATTATTTTTCAGACAATAAATGAGTGAAAATATAACAGAAAATCAAGCCGGAGAGAGGATTATCTCCGTGAACATTGAAGAGGAAATGAAATCGTCCTACATAGATTATTCTATGTCGGTCATTGTTTCACGGGCATTGCCCGATGTGCGCGACGGGTTGAAGCCTGTGCATCGCAGGGTGCTGTTCGGCATGTCGGAGTTGGGTCTGTTGTCCAATAAGCCCTACAAGAAGTCGGCAAGAATTGTCGGCGAGGTAATGGGTAAATACCATCCGCACGGCGACAGTTCCATATACGACACGCTGGTGCGGTTGGCGCAAAGTTGGTCGTTGCGCTACCCGTTGGTGGACGGACAGGGTAATTTCGGCTCAATGGACAAAGACCAGCCGGCTGCTATGCGTTACACGGAGGCGCGATTGAGGAAAATCGCCGAAGAAATGATGGCGGATATTGATAAAAACACGGTGAATTTTCAGTTTAACTTCGATGATACCCTCGAAGAGCCTGCCGTGATGCCGAGCGCCTTTCCCAACTTGATCGTCAACGGGTCGTCGGGCATTGCCGTGGGAATGGCTACCAACATGGCGCCCCATAATCTCGGAGAAACCATCGACGGAATCATTGCTTATATCCACAACAACAATATTACGCCGGACGAACTGATGTACCACATCAAGGGTCCGGACTTCCCGACGGGTGCGGTGATATACGGCGTGCAAGGTATTCGCGAAGCCTACCTGACGGGGCGCGGACGGGTGGTGATCCGCGCGCGTTCCGAGATCGAAGTGCAAACCAGCGGGCGCGAAGTGATTGTATTCACCGAAATACCCTACCAGCTCAACAAAGAACAGTTGGTGGAACAAATCGGCGACATGGTGAAAGACGGAAAACTGGACGGCATATCTTATGTGAATGACGAGTCCGACCGGGAAGGAATGCGTATCGTGGTGAAGCTCAAAAAGGACGCCAACTCCAACGTCGTTCTCAACAATCTGTATAAAAATACGCCGCTTCAGACGTCGTTCAGCATCAACAACATCGCCTTGGTGGACGGTCGCCCGAGACAGTTGAACCTGAAAGAACTGATACATTATTATGTAAAACACCGCCACGAAGTAATCGTCCGCCGCACGGAATACGAACTGAAAAAAGCGCAGGAACGCCTCCACATACTGGAAGGCTTGATCATTGCCCAGGACAATATTGACGAGGTGATACAAATCATCCGCTCCTCGGCAAGCCCCGACGACGCCGTACAGGGATTGATGCAACGCTTCGACCTGAGCGAAGTGCAGTCGCGCGCTATCGTGGACATGCGTCTAAGGGCTTTGACGGGACTGGAACGCGAAAAATTGCAGGCGGAACACGACCAATTGGTGAAAGACATCGCCTATTATCAGGAAATACTTTCCGACGAAAAATTGAGGATGGAAATCGTCAAGAACGAATTGTTGGAGATCAAAAAGAAATACGGCGACGAACGTCGCACGGAAATCAGATTCACGGCGGAGGAATTCAATCCCGAAGACTTCTTTGCCGACGACGACATGGTGATTACCATTTCTCACATGGGATACATCAAACGTACGCCGTTGGCGGATTTCAAAACGCAAAGCAGGGGAGGAGTAGGGTCGAAAGGCAGTTCCACGCGCCGCGACGAAGATTTCCTCGAACACCTGTTCCATGCCTCCATGCACAACACATTGCTGCTGTTCACTGCAAAAGGTCGCTGTTTCTGGGTGAAAGTGTACGAACTTCCGGAAGGGACGAAAACCTCGCAGGGACGCGCCATCCAAAACATCATCAATATTGACGGCGACGACCAGGTGAAGGCATATATCAACGTAAAAAACCTCACCGACGAGGAATATGTCAAGAATCACTACATCGTGATGTGTTCGCAAAACGGTATCGTGAAAAAGACGTCGCTCGAAGCTTATTCGCGTCCGCGCCAAAACGGCATCAACGCCATCACCATCCGTGAAGGCGACATCCTGCTCGAAGCGCGGCTCACCGACGGAAAATGCGACATCGTGCTGGCGTCGTTGCTGGGTAGAGCCGTGAGATTCCCCGAAAACAAAGTCCGCGACATGGGACGCATCGCATCAGGCGTACGCGGTATCAACCTGTCCAATGCACCCGACACGGACAACGCAAAAGAGGAAACCGAAAAAACCGTAGAAACTGTAGAAACCGTATCGGGCAACCGCGTTATCGGCATGGTATGCTTCGATCCGGATGAAGTCGGCAAGCAGATTCTCGTAGTGTCGGAAAACGGTTTCGGAAAACGTTCGGACATCAGTGACTACCGCACTACCAATCGCGGCGGAAAAGGCGTGAAAACCATCAATATCACCGAAAAAACGGGCCAACTGATCGCCATCAAGGACGCTGGAGATGATGAAGATTTGATGATTATCAATAAGTCTGGACTTACTATTCGTATGCACGTATCCGATATTCGGATTGCAGGACGCGCCACACAGGGGGTAAAACTCATCAACCTGCGCGGCAACGATTCCATCGCATCCGTAACGAAAGTGCCGCGCGCCGACGAAATACCCGAAACAACAGAAGAAGAAACACCTGCCGAAGAAAATAAAGAAAATGCGAAAGAACAATGAGTGGATGGATATGTTAATCAATCATAAAAATTTGCCATGTTTACAAAAAAGTTTTTTCTGTCATGCCTGTTGTCGCTCACTGTGGCGGGCAGCATGATTTCTTGCCGGAAATCGTTGCACAAGGACTGTTATAAATTGGGAAATGTACCGGTGGACACCGCTTTTTATGTCTCTTACGATTTGAATGACGTCTCCCACAAATATTATCAGATGGGACATTCGGGATATGCCGGTCTGACGGGTACGTCCAACATCAAAAACAACGACAAGCTCAAAATTCTGAACTGCCGTAGCGCTTATGAGTTTGCCGAGTTGCACGAAACGCCGAAACCTATTTCCGATTTTCCGCTGGTACGTCTCGTTTTCCACGACATACAAACGTTGGACAAGCCGACCGACCGACTCAAGCAATTGTCGCAAACTGCACAGCCCAGTTACAGATTCACTTACGTGGACATCGGTCTGGACGCCGAACTGCTGGTTGCCGACACGGCATACATGACCGGAGTGGCGCTGGACATCGAATCCGAATACACCACACAAAATGTTGTCGAATCGTTCAAATACGACTACCGGACGGCATATGACGACGTACTCAATTCCGCCGAATCCTTTCTGGAAATTGTCGCCTTGGAACCGTTGTGCGACGACTTCCACGTGGTGAAAGGGCGTTTTGCCACCACGCTGATGAAACGGGAGACCGATTCCACTTACATCTCCGTGAAAATAACCAACGGTACATTCAAATTTCTGACCAAATGATGCAAGATGTCGTTACATACTTGATTGGCGCGGCAATAGTCTGCCGTTTGGCTTATCTGCCGTATCGCGCTTTAAGAAAGCGTAAAGTGCCTGAATCATGTAAAGGTTGTACGCAGCCGTGCGCCCTCCGAACAATAATGAAATAATCGCATGGATTTTTTTGCGCTCCAAAACAGATATATGTCGCCGGTAACCGTCAAACACAGTTATATTCGTCCTTAAATAGCCAAAGATGTTCATGATGGCAAGCGTTTGTCTTCGTTCAAAAAAGGTCGATTATTTTATAATCAGGTGGATTCGATTCCTGTGCGGATGCTTGTTGTTGTTTGCATTGAAAGACGCGCAGGCGCAAAAAATCACTACGGAAGCCTATATTGACCGGTACAGACAGTTAGCGGTGTCGGAAATGGAACGAAGCGGAATCCCCGCCAGCATCACGCTGGCGCAGGGCATTTTGGAGTCGGCGAGCGGAAATAGCAGGCTGGCGGTACAGTCCAACAACCATTTCGGTATCAAGTGCCATGATTGGGAGGGGAAAACGGCATACCACGACGATGACGCTGCGGGAGAATGCTTTCGCCATTATGCAAGCGCCGAAGAATCGTTTCTCGACCATACGGATTTCCTGATGTCCCGCAATCGCTATGCCTTCCTTTTCGATTACAAATCCACCGACTATCACAGTTGGGCGAAAGGTCTGCGCAAAGCCGGCTACGCCACCGACCCGAATTACCCGCAACGGCTGATAGAGTTGATCGAACGCTACAACCTGCACCGATACGACCGCGGCCTCACCGTCGCTGCACGGGATCAGCCCGCAAAAACGAATAAATCGCGCCAAAACCAAACCACGCCAAAAAATACCGCTCCGTCCTTCAACGACGATTTTAGCGTCAGCATCGAACGCTATCCGGTGCGGGAGAACAACCGCACCGAATACATCATGGCAAAGGCGGGCGACACCTATTTGTCGCTGGCAAATTACCACGACCTGACACTCCGCCGGCTGCTCAGGTACAACGATCGGGAGGAAACCACATCACTGCATGAAGGGGAAATCGTGTACCTGCAACCCAAGCGTCCCAGAGCAGCGCTTGGCATGAAAACCCACGTGCTGAAACAGGGCGAAACCATGCGTGATATATCACAGAAATACGGCGTCAGGCTGAAACGGCTGTATTACATGAACCGTATGGAAGAAGGATCGCAACCACCCGCAGGCACAAGCCTGAATCTAAGGAGAAAGAAAAGATGAACCATATTATATTTGCGGCAATTCTGACGCTGTGTCCGATGCGGTTATACAGCCGGTCGGGAGACACCGTTTTTCACCAACCGCTGGACATCCCCGTATCACTTGCTGCTTCTTTTGCCGAACTGCGCCCCAACCACTTCCATTCGGGTATTGATTACCGCACGCAAGGCAAGACGGGACACAAGGTATATGCTGTTGCCGACGGATACGTATCCCGCATTAAGGTGGAAGCGGGCGGATACGGTAAAGCGCTGTATCTGACCCATCCTGACGGACACACCACAGTTTACGCACATCTGGACGGTTTTTTCGACAAAGCGGCAACATACGTGCAAAACGAACAGTATGCTCGCGAACGGTTTCCCGTAGATTTGTTTCCCGATCCCGCGCTGTTCCCCGTAAAACGCGGGCAGATAATCGGCATATCTGGGAATACCGGCAGTTCGACAGGCCCTCATCTGCATTTTGAAGTGCGCGACGCCCGAACCGAAGAAGCGCTCAATCCGCTTCGCTTCGTTCCGGACGTAACCGACCGCACGCCGCCCGTCCTACAACGCATCGCTGTGTATCCCGTCGGCGACGGCAGCATGGTGAACGGCGTCCATGCTCCTCTCATCCTGACATTGGAAAAAGCAGGACGCAACTACAGGGTTCAGGGAAATCCCAAACTGACCGTCAAGGGAGAAATCGCTTTCGGCATCGAAGCCTACGACCAAATTTCCGGTTCGACAAACCGTTGCGGGCTGTACCGCTTGCGCATGATGATAGACAGCGTGACGTGGTTTTCGCAAATCATGGAACGCATATCATTTGACGAAAACCGTTATATCAACAGCCTGATGGATTATGGATGCTATATGGAACGGCGCATCAAGTTCAACCGCATGTATATTGAGCCGAACAACCGGTTGCGCGTATATGACAGGCATATCAACCGAGGTATTGTGTCATTCCCCGATTCGGCAAAACGCCTGCTGACCGTCGAAACGCAGGACTTTCACGGCAACGTTTCTATCCTGAACGTTCCCTTCGTCTATTTACCCGCCTCTCCGGATGCCGTGCCGGAGTGGCGGCAGTTGCCCGACTTCAAGCCTCAGGACTACGCGATGAATGTCGTTTATCGCCGACAAAACGTCAAAATCACGATACCGGCAAACGCCCTGTACGACAATATTGATTTCCGGTATGAACTGTCGCCGACCCTTCCTGGACTGTATTCCGAAGTGCACCGCATACACAACACCCGTGTACCGTTGCATTGTGACATCATGGTGGAAATTGCCGCCGACCGTCTTCCCGATCGCCTGCACGAAAAAGCCCTGATAGCACAGGTGGACGACAAGGGACACATCAGCAGTGCGGGTGGCGCATACCGCGATCATGCCGTAAGCGCTGCCGTAAAAACATTCGGTAATTACGCTATTGCCGCAGACACCGTTCCGCCCCGCATACAGCCCGTGAACATACCCGGAAACGGAAATATGCAAGCTTACACAAACATCCGCATCAGGATTACTGACGATTTTTCGGGCATCCACTCGTACAACTGCCGGATTGACGGCCAATGGGCATTGTTTGAATACGACGCTAAAAAGAATATGCTGATCTACACATTTACGCCCGAACGATTGACTAAAAACACCCGCCACAATCTGCATGTGCTGGTAACGGACGCTAAAGGGAACAATGCGGAATACGCTACGACATTTATGTGGTGAACCGGATATCATCCCAACTGTAACAGATCCGGTGGCACGCTTGTTCTTGCGCCGCATGGCGTTATTGAGAACGTGAGATGGAAATCATGAATTGTGATTCGACGAATGCAATGATCTGTCCAAAAAAATCGAAAAATTCACGGCGAAAATCGTCATAAAAGGCTTCTATCACGCCGATGGCAAATTCCGTTTCATTAGGCAGCGACGTCCGTTTGGACATTGCCTCCAGCACATCGCGTATTCCTTCCAAAGTGGCGTAGCGTTCAATCCACCGTTCGTTCATGAAACCCGGAAGATAGTTTTGCAGACGTTCCGGCAATACCTCGAAATTGTTCAGCAGAATGTTGTGCATCCGGCTCACATAGTCGTGCAGTAGCATGTCATTAAAATCTTTCCAGTTGCTGGCAAGGAAATGGTCATACAATATATCTATGATGACTCCGGAATAGCGGAGATAACGGGGCTGAAACCGCACTGAACCTTGGCGTACCAAAAGGTGTCGGTCGGTGAACGAATCAATGTTGCGGTGCAACAGTATTCCTGTGCGGATATCTTCGGAATATTTCAGATAATCGCTTCCTTTCACCCAGTCGCCCAGGAAGTTGCCTATCTTCACGTCGTCGTTCTCTCCTGATAGATATGTATGTGCCAGATAGTTCATCTAACCATGAGCGTGTTTTTGAGTGGAACCGCCCAACATCCTGCTCAGTACGGACAAAAGGATATACAGGAGGATGATCGGAGCCATCCCCGCCCAACGGAACACGATCAACAACGCCAATGAAAGCGCCAGAAAGATGTATCGCGTCTTGTTGTTTGCCCAGTCAAAAGTTTTGAATTTCAGAGAAAAAAGAGGCAATTCGGCAACCAGCAGGTAGGAAAACACCGCCGTTACCGCCCACAGGAAATATGTGTGTGCGGCAAAAACCTCAAACTCCGGGAACGCAAAGGCACAGATAAAAAAAGCGTTTGCCGGTGTGGGCAGTCCGATGAATGACTCCGTTTGTCGGGGGTCTATATTGAATTTTGCCAGTCTGAGCGCCGAAAAGACGGCGATGATGAAAGCCGGTAATGCGACATATTGATTGTTGTCCGACGCTTTAAGCAGCAGTGCGAACATGATGCTTGCCGGCGCCATGCCGAAACTCACCATATCGGCCAGCGAGTCCAACTCTTTGCCCATAGCGGAACAGATTTTAAGCCGGCGGGCGACAAATCCGTCGAAAAAATCAAAAACCGCCGCAGAAAAAATAAAATAAGCGGCTAATTCCAATTGTCCGGAAAAAGCAAATACTGCCGATACACACCCGCAAAACAGGTTACAGCAAGTGATTGCATTAGGAAAGTGACGTATTGCTGGCATAATCATTTTTTTGTACAAATTTATATGATATAATCGGATTTTCCGCGAAAGGAGACAATAATTCCGTATCTTTGTTCAAAATTTTTACATGGAACACCTTGTTTTCTCTTTGAATGTCGTTGCTCCGCTATTTGTTTTATTGGCATTGGGGTATGTTTTCCGACTGTTGAAACTGGTGTCTGTACGTTTCATTGGGGAAGCCACCGGTTTTGTGTTCCGTTTCCTGCTTCCGTTGATGTTGTTTCAAAACATCCGTTCGGCGTTTCCCGGAGAGTCATACAACATCCGCCTGATGCTTTCTGCTATGGCGGGCGTATTGGCGGTAATTCTTTTGTCGGCATGTCTGGTGCCACTGTTTGTACGGAGACGCGGGCAGCAAGGTAGCATGATACAGGGCATCTACCGAAGCAATTTTCTGATATACGGCATGCCGCTGGCTACAGGCATGTACGGGCAAGCTGCCGCACATTCCATTTCCATGTTGATGGGCGTCATGATTCCGTTATACAATATTTCAGCGGTCATCATCCTCTCTACCTTTTCCGAAAAGCGGAAACAACAGGCGGGTTTCGGGAAACAACTGTTGCCGTTATGCGGAGATATTGCTCTCAATCCGCTCATACTCGGCTGTGTCGCAGGGTTGTGTTTCGGCTTGTCGGGCGTCGTTTTGCCCGCAGCCATAGAAAAAACCGTTGCCGACATTGCCGGATCCGCGTCGCCTGTAGCATTGTTCCTCACGGGAAGTGCGTTCCGTTTCGAAAATCTCGGAGGAAATATCCGTAAGGCGCTGGCGGCAACCATCGGGCGGCTGATCGTTGTTCCGCTGGCAGCTATGATCGTCTTCATTGCGATAGGATTTCGAGGATTAGACCTGAGCGTATTGCTGTGCCTCTTTGCCACGCCGACGGCAGTAGCAAGTTACATCATGGCGGAAAACATGGGATGCGACGGCGAATTGTCCGCGCAAATCGTAGTATTGACAACGGTTTTGTCTGTGATCAGCATTTTTCTCTTTATCGTCATTTTAAGATCTGTCGGATTTTTGTAATTTTGCTCTTTTAAACCTCATTATTTTGATGGACATCTCCGATTCAGAATTTGTAAAAATTATAGATACCATCCGTTCGTTTTGTGGATATGATTTCAGGGATTATTCCAATAAATCGTTGATGCGTAGATTTTTGAAAATACTGCTGGACTACCGCATCACGGCATCGGAACTGATACACAACTTGTCCGTAGAACCTCAGTTTCTGGAAGAAGTGGTCAAAAAAATCACCGTGAATACTACCGAAATGTTCCGTGACCCTTTGATGTGGACGGATTTACGGAAAAATGTCCTGCCGCAACTGTCACAAAAGCATACGATCAATATCTGGCATTCGGGTTGCTCGTCGGGACAGGAAGTCTATTCGATGATTATCCTACTGGCGGAAATGGGGCTGTCGGACAAAGCCAACCTGTACGCCACAGACCTCAACACGGACGTACTTGAAGCCGCAAAAAAAGGAGTGTATAAATACCGTTTCAATGCCGGATACCTTGATAATTTCGACAAAGTATTTGTAAACAACAATCCATTGATAGATAAGGGGGAGATATACCGCAAATATTTCGACATTGACGTGGCAACCGACCGCATCAAAATACATCCCAATCTGCTGGAAAAACCTGTTTTTGCCAAACATGATCTGGTAAACGAAGACAATCCTTTCGGGGTGCGGTTTGATCTCATCATGTGTCGAAATGTCATTATCTACTTCAATTACCATTTACAGGGGCGACTATTTACCATGTTTCACAGAAACCTGACCGACAGCGGAATACTCGTCATGGGCGTGCACGAAAGTATTCACGGAGAGTTTTTATCCTTGTTTGAAAAAAGTAACTACCATTACCAAAAAAAGTGAGGAGCGATTGAAAAAGATGCTTAGAGGCGAAAAATTAAATAAGATTTGTTACGCCACAAAAAAGCGCCACGGTTTGTCGCGCCATTCGCCTGCATAGTCCACGCCGATGCGTTTTCCGGAGCGAAAAGCGGGGCGCAACCCGTCGTCTTCCGCCCAAATGCGCGGCGACACAGTCATGTCTTCGCCGTAGAAGTTCTTGTCCATATGTAGCAAACGTGTCAGCCGCCCCGGGCCGTACGTGTTTTCCAGTCCGCGTACCAGTACCGCCTGAGGATTGTCTTTTTCTCCGGTAACGACGTTGAACATCCAGTACGTACCGTAAATGAGGTACATGTAGATGACACCACCTTGCAGGAACATCGCTTCCGTGCGCTGTGTCCGTCCTTTGCTGGCATGACAGGCAAGGTCGGCGGCGCCGCGATAGGCTTCGGTTTCGGTGATGCGAAAACGCAACCACCGGTCTGCCGTTTTGCACACAAGTATTTTCCCCAGCAAATCGGGCGCAACTTCCAAAACGTCGCGGGTATAAAAATTGCGTTCCAGTCTTGCGGGCGAGAAAAGTGCATGTTCATTCATGGTGGTAGTGTTTGCCGATACTGTCGCTCAGCTGCGCATACAGTCGCTGCCATTCCGGATGTGCGGAAAGCCGTTCCATGTGCTGTTGCAGTACACGCCGGTCGTTACGGCGTGCAGGACCCGTCTGTAAGCGTGCAGGATCGGAAGATGATACGGCTTTTCGAGCCGTTTCCACAATTAAAGGCGATAACACGCCAAAGTCAAGCCCTGCCTCATGGAGTATTTGAGCGGCGATCACATACATTCTATGGACAAAATTTGACCCGAACACCGCTGCCAGATGCAGCAACATCCGCTTATCCGACGACAATTCATAGACATGAGAGGATATTTTTCCGGCAACCTTCCGCAACAATTGCATATTTTCCGGAGAAGACGCTTCCGCAAACAGCGGAATATGAATGAAATCCGGCGCATATTCCCGCGAAAATGTTTGCAGGGGATACAACACACCGTAATTGAGCAACTTCTCCGCAAAAACGTCCATCGGTACGCTGCCTGCCGTGTGCACCACCATTTGTTCGCGTAGCGGCAATCCCGCCACAACTTCCGCAATGGCGTCGTCGTTCACCGCTACAATATATAAATCACCGGTGGGCAGTATCTCGGCAAGCGACGCTGTACAGTCCGTATGCAGCATATCTGCCAGATTTTTTGCCGACAATTCCGAACGGCTGTACACCTGTATGACGCGCATACCCGCATCCGACAACGCCCGCGACAAATGCACGGCAACGTTCCCCGCCCCAATCATCACAATATTGACGGTTTCGGTTTTCATGACCGCAAAAGTACACGTTTTTTCGGAACGAAAATGGATTTGGGAAATTCCACAGGCAAAAACACATGATGCCGAATGGTATTTTTTTATATTTTTGCGGCTTCTTAATTTATATGAATTTTATGAAAATTGCATACATATTTCCCGGACAGGGAGCGCAATACTCCGGCATGGGAAAAGATTTGTACGAACAATCGAAAGAAGCCCGCGCATTGTTTGATAAGGCTAACTCCATACTTGGCTTTGACATTACCGGTGTCATGTTTTCCGGCACAGAAGAGGATTTGAAACAAACTAAGGTGACTCAACCTGCGGTATTTCTCCATTCGGTGATCCTTTCCGCCACAATGGGGGATAAGTTTCGTCCCAACATGGTAGCGGGACATTCGTTGGGTGAATTTTCCGCACTGGTAGCTGCCAAAGCCTTGTCGTTTGAGGATGGGTTGCGGTTAGTGTCCAAACGCGCCCGCGCCATGCAGAAAGCCTGCGAGGCGGAACCGTCCACGATGGCGGCAGTGTTGGGCTTGGACGACGAAGTGGTAGAAAACATCTGCAAAATGGTAAAAGGCATCGTTGTGCCGGCAAATTACAATTGTCCGGGGCAGTTGGTCATTTCCGGTTCAATAGCGGCGGTTGATGACGCTTGTGAAAAGATGAAATCGGCTGGAGCTAAGAGAGTTATGAAACTGCAAGTGGGCGGGGCTTTCCATTCCCCGCTGATGGAGCCTGCACGCGTTGACCTGGAAAAAGCTATCAGTGAAACGGATTTTTCCATACCGGTATGTCCTGTTTATCAAAATGTTAATGCACAGCCTGTAGTCGATCCCTTGCAAATACAAGCCAATCTGATGGCACAACTTACCGCGACTGTGCGTTGGACGCAATCGGTGAAAAACATGATTACCGCAGGCGCTACGGAATTCATCGAGGTGGGGCCGGGAAAAGTCTTGCAAGGCTTGATAAAAAAGGCTTATCCCGATGTGAATGTGGAAGCGTGGAATTAAAACAATAATATGTTTATATATTGTATAATATAATTATACGAAATCATATCGCGTAGCGTATAAACATTTCGTCCGCGCCGGTCACTTTTCGGGTGTGGACGGTAGCGCCCGTTGCCGTGAATACCCGCAGCGTACAGCCTTCTGCGCCGGCGCCTGCCGCCAAGCCCTACTGAACGTAGCTGACAGTCCGTGGGCAGAGCAAAGCTGGACGTGACGGGAATTGATTGATGGTGATGCCGAAAATGGCAAAAACCGGATGCGTGCACGTTAGTGGGAAACGGATGTCTTACCGGCTGATTCTGAACCAGTCCACTTCCGCTCTTCCGCCGTCGTTGTTGCTGACGGGGCGAGTGCAGAACACGCCTGTCTTAGCGCCTATCCATTTGCCCTCTTTCGCCGTGAAAGTGTCGCCCAGCGGGGTGAATTTTTTTCCGTCCGTGCTGTAACCGAACGTACACACGGCGTTGTCCTTGACGTTTACCCTCAGATATACCGTCCCCGAAGCGAGATTTGCGGAGGCTTTTACCTTTTCCGCGACGCCCCTGTCGGCTTGCAAACATTCGGTCTGCGACAACGTGAATCCGTTACCGTCAAATTCCAGCACCAGCGCGGCATAATCCAGTCCCATCACCACCAATCCCGCACGTTCGCCCTTGATGCTGCGGTTAGGCACAAATTCCATTTTCACCGTAGCGGTAAATTCCCTGGCAGGAAATTTTTGCAGCAACAGGTTCGGCACATCCCACAAGCTTTTGTATCCCGCAGGAACAGGCACGGAATAAAGACTGAGACAACTTTTCTCACGATTAGCGAAATACCACCATTCCTTGGGATTGGCATGCCATTGCCACTGCAATCCTAATGCACTCCCGTCAAATTCATCGCTTTCGGCAGGTGTTACAACGGGATATTTTGCTGCCGTGCTTGGTTTTTTATGCGTCAATACGGGTTCGCCGCACCCATCGCCATCTTTATCCTCACCGATGACAGGCCAGTCATTTTGCCAGCGCATAGGTTGCAGATGTACCACTCGCCCATAGGCATAGGTGTCCTGAAAATGCACGAACCAATCCTCGCCCGCAGGCGTGTCCACCCATGCACCTTGATGTGGCCCGTTGATGTTGGTCTTCCCCTGCGTCATTACCACTTTTCGTTCGTAAGGTCCAAACACGTTTTTGGAGCGCAATGCCAGTTGCCATCCCGTTTTGACTCCGCCGGCAGGAGCTAAAATATAATAATAGCCGTTGCGTTTGTAAAATTTAGGCCCTTCAATGGTGGGGTCGGTATCGTGCCCGTCATACACGATACGACTGTCGCCCACGGCTTTTTTGCCGTCGGGCGTGAGGCGCGTGACGGCTACCACGCTTTTGATGCCGGCGCGGCTTCCGGCATAGGCATGTACCAGATAAACCTGTCCGTCGTCATCCCAGAGCGGAGTAGAATCAATCAGCCCTTTACCGGCTTTCACCAACGTGAGCGACTCCCATTCGCCGGCAGGATTTTTGCTTTTGGTCATGTAAATGCCGTAATCCGGATCGCCGAAATAGATGTAAAATTCCCCGTTGTGGTAACGAATGGACGGCGCCCATACCCCGTTGCCGTGCTGCGGACGCGAAAAAACGGAATCCGGTTGCAATCGGGAAGCGGCATAACCGATGATGCGCCAGTTCACCAAATCTTTCGAATGAAGAATTTGCAAACCGGGGATACAGTTGAAACTTGACGAAGTCATGTAGAAATCATCGCCTGCACGACATACGTCGGGGTCGGAATAGTCGGCGTAAATCACGGGATTCTTGTAACTGCCGTTCCCCAAATCGGAAACCCATACCGACGAAACATCTTGTGCCGTTGCAGCGGCACACAAGCATAAAATACAAATACACAAAAGATTCCTTCTCATGATGATTTTGATAATTATTTTCAGGCAAAATTACATAACGATCACAAGATTTCCAAGTGTATGCAATAAAAATTAGCTAAAACGGCAGTAAAGTCTGTCACGTTTTATTTTTATCCCAAACTCAAGTCAAATTCATCCTTATTCCAAATAATATCTATATTTTTGCAGAAAAGAAATGCCGATAAACAATGAACGGGAATCCCATACTTGGCACTTATCGCTCAAAAATGCTTTACGCAACTGTGTGGATGTTTATTGCCTGCATACGAGTATTGACGGGATGTTTTGCCGCCGGTTTGCCGTTCGAGTATGCGCTGGTGGATTCCATCGTATTCTGCACCCTGTTTGCCGTTTGTATCCTCCCGCTGTGGTATCCCGTGCGCTTCAACAGATGGGAACGCCGCACGCGGCATTTCAAATTTGTGGCGTATGGCGTGCTGATGTGTATCTATCTGATGGTTTGCCTGCCTGCCGGATATCTGATAATGGCAATCATTGCGTCGAATGACGATATTTATGTTTATTTTCTGTATGTTAGCATCTGGAGTAACGTACTGACGGGGATATTGTCCTACACCATTGCTGTCCTGATATATTACCTGTACATATCTATTGAGCAGCTCAATGAAAAGGCAACCAACGAAATACGGTTGAACAACCTGCTCAAAGAGGGAGAACTGAACCTACTGAAATCGCAAATCAATCCGCATTTCCTGTTCAACAGCCTCAACTCCATTAATTCGCTGATTGTCACCAATTCGGAAAAGGCACAACAGATGCTCGTCGCCCTGTCGGAATATCTGCGTTACACGGTGCTGTCCACCAACCGCGTGTATTCGCGTATTGAAGAAGAAATAGAAAACACCGATCGCTATCTGTCCATCGAACAACTGCGTTTTGGCGGGAAACTCATTTATGAATCGGACATTGCCGCCGAATGTCTGCAAGCAACCATACCTGCCATGCTGCTGCAACCGTTGTTTGAAAACGCCATCAAACACGGCGTGTACGAAAGTTTACAGGCGGTACGTATTGCACTGGAAATCAAACAGGAAAATGAATTTTTACGGATAAAACTCAGTAATGATTACGACGGGCATATTTCCGTGAAGAAAAGTTCTTTCACGGGTTTGCAGAACGTCAGGGAACGCTTGCGGTTGTTGTACGGGAACGCCGCGGAAATACAAACCAAAGCGACAGGCGGAAAATTTATCGTCACGGTGAGCATATCTTGCACCGCCTGAACATTCTTTGCACGTTTTTTGCTGTAACATTTTTCATTATTAAAAAAATATGCTGTTTCGATCATGTCGTCGCATCAACATTCGCCCTTGGTATTAGGTACGGAACCCGTCCGTAAGTTGCTGGCGCAATACGCCTTTCCCGCCATTATTGCCATGACGGCGGCATCGCTGTACAACATCGTGGACAGCATTTTTATCGGGCATGGCATCCGCGAGGTTGGTGCGGACGGCATATCCAGGGATGTGGGACACCTCGCCATTGCAGGATTGGCGCTCACATACCCGCTGATGAACCTCGCCGCCGCCTTCGGATCGTTGGTGGGCGTGGGTGCTTCCACACTCGTGTCCATCAAGTTAGGGCAAAAAGATTACCAAAGCGCCAACAGGGTGTTAGGTAATGTATTGGTTTTAAACATTATACTTGGGGTTGTATTTTCGCTGCTCTGCTATCCTTTCCTCGACTCTATCCTGTATTTTTTTGGCGCCAGCGAACACACCATCCCCTACGCGCGGGATTTCATGCACATCATCCTGCTGGGCAATGTGGTGACGCACATGTATCTCGGACTGAATGCCATCATCCGTTCGGCGGGTAATCCGCATATGGCGATGTACACCACGCTGCTCTCGGTAGGCGTCAATTGTCTGTTGGCGCCCCTGTTTATCTTCGGGTTCGAGTGGGGCATCAAAGGCGCGGCATGGGCGACCGTCATCGCACAGATCATTTCGCTCGGCTTACAGATAATATATTTAACGAATCCCAATCGCGTGATAGGTTTCCGCAAAGGCATTTATCGGCTGAAAAAAGAATTGGTTAACGGCATCTTGTCCGTCGGTCTGTCGCCCTTCCTGATGAATATCTGTTCCTGTTTGATAGTGATTCTTATCAATCGCACCCTGAAAGAACACGATGGCGACGTTGCCATCAGCGCCTATGGCATCATCAACCGGATTATTTTCCTGTTTGTGATGGTGGTGATGGGGCTGAATCAGGGAATGCAGCCCATTGCAGGGTACAACTACGGGGCGCGACGGATCGACCGTGTGACTAAAGTGACGCACCTTTCCATCCGGTGGGCGGTAGGCATCACCTTGTTGGGCACAACAGTCTGTCAGTTGTTTCCACGCTTCATTGTCGGATGGTTCACCACCGACCTCAACACCATTGCCGCATCTGTCTTCGGGATGCGTCTCGTTTTTGCCGTGTTCCCGATTGTGGGTTTTCAAATGGTGGCGTCCAACTTTTTCCTCTCTATCGGTAAACCCAAAATTGCCATATTCCTGTCGCTTACGCGGCAAATGCTCTTTCTGGTGCCATGCCTGCTGATATTGCCCCTTTTCTTCCAAACGTTGGGCGTGTGGCTCAGCTTGCCCATAGCGGATTCCGTGTCGGCAGCGGTAACTGCCGTCATGTTTGTCCGCACCATGAGATCGCTTAAACCTTCCTGAACCTTCGACAATGATTGGGTTTGAAAAAAACGACACGGTAAAACCATTTGTGCATTTTATGCACCGTTATGGTTTAAAAACACGTATTTCAAAAAAAAATAAGTGTTATACGATGCTATTTCGACAAGTAGCATTATCTTTGACCCGCCGTTCGACAATGTCCAAATGTTTTTTTGATAAATTGTAAGACGAATGAACTTTCATTTTAAGCAAAAGTTAAAATTTCAAACTAAAATCAAAAGATACTTATTTTTATTGTAATTATTAGTTTCTTTGTAGTAGATAAAAAACACATGAAGTTTACCAAAATGCACGGTTCGGGAAACGATTATGTCTACATTAATTGTTTCGAGGAGAAGGTGGAACATCCTGAATCTTTGTCGGTTATCGTCAGCGACCGTCACAAAGGCATAGGATCGGACGGGCTGGTGTTGATCATGCCTTCAAACAGTTGTGATTTCCGCATGAGAATGTTCAATGCCGACGGTTCGGAAGCCCAGATGTGCGGCAACGCATCCAGATGCGTAGGGAAATTTGTGTACGAAAACGGATTGACGCACAAAACCGACGTGACGCTGGAAACGGCGGCAGGGGTGAGACATTTGCTGCTGTATCCCGAAAACGGCAAGGTACATCGCGTACAGGTGGACATGGGCGAGCCGGTGTTGCAAGCCGCCTCCATTCCTGTGGCGCTTGCGCTGGACAAGGTGGTGGATTACAACGTGCGGTTTTCATTCGGTACGCGTAACATTACCTGTGTGTCTATGGGCAATCCGCACGCCGTGATTTTTGAAAACGACATCACGGGTCTGCCGGAAAAATACGGATCCGAGATAGAGCACCACGCGTTGTTCCCCGAACGAATCAACGTCGAATTTGTACAATGTGTTTCCTCCACATTGCTGAAAATGAGGGTATGGGAACGGGGATCGGGCGAAACGCAAGCCTGCGGGACAGGCGCCTGTGCAGCGCTGGTGGCAACCGTCCTCAATGGCAAATCAGAGCGTAAGGCTACCGTCAGTCTGGCAGGCGGTGATCTTACCGTAGAATGGCGCGACAACAATCGCGTTTATATGACAGGAAACGCTGTAACCGTGTTTCGTGGAGAATTTAACAACGAATCATCAACAATATTAATATAAAAATCGAATGGCTTTAGTAAACGAAAATTTTCTCCGATTGCCCGGCAGTTATCTATTTGCGGAGATTGCCAAAAAAATTGCCGCACACAAAAGCGAGTATCCCAATCACCACGTTATCAGTCTTGGTATAGGCGACGTGACGCAACCGCTGGCGCCTGTTGTCATCAAGGCGTTGCAGGACGCGACGCTCGAAATGGCGTCCGAAAAAACCATGCGGGGCTATGCACCCGACCAAGGCTATCCGTTTCTGGTGAACGCCATCTTAAAAAACGATTTCGAAGCGCGCGGTATCTCTCTGGACGCTGACGAGATATTTGTGAGTGACGGCGCCAAAAGCGATACGGGCAACATTGGCGATATCCTGAGTGCGGACAATATCATTGCCATCACCGACCCCGTGTATCCCGTGTATGTGGATACCAACGTGATGGCGGGACGCGCGGGAACGTTGATTGACGGCAGATGGAGCAACATTGAGTATCTGGATTGTACGGCAGAAAACAACTTTATCCCCGAACTTCCAAAGCAGCGCGTGGACGTGGTGTACCTCTGCTATCCCAATAATCCCACAGGCACCACCCTCACCCGCACCCACTTAAAAGCATGGGTGGATTATGCGCTTGCCAACGAAGTGCTTTTGCTGTACGATGCAGCCTATGAAGCGTTCATCACCGATCCGGAGGTGCCGCACAGCATTTACGAAATTGAAGGCGCCAAACAATGCGCCATAGAGTTCCACAGTTTTTCAAAAACCGCAGGATTTACAGGTTTACGTTGCGCCTATACGGTGGTGCCGAAAGAATTGAAAGCCTATGCACAGGAAGACGCCGACATATCGCTGAATACGCTGTGGAAACGCAGACAATCCACCAAGTTCAACGGAACGGCATACATCGTGCAACGTGCCGCAGAAGCCACATATTCGCCCGAAGGGAAACAACAAATCCGCGCAGTCATTGACTACTATATGGAAAACGCGCGCACCATCAAATCGGGGTTGGAAACACTCAACATGAAAGTATATGGCGGCGTCAATGCGCCCTACATCTGGGCAAAAACGCCTTACAACAAATCATCGTGGGAATATTTCGACTTCCTGCTCCACCATTTGCATATTGTTACCACGCCCGGTTCAGGCTTCGGCAAAAGCGGGGAAGGATACATCCGCCTCACCGCCTTCGGCAACCGCAACGACACGCTGGAAGCCGTGAATAGAATGGTAAACAACTGAACAAAAGGCATTCGCGTTGAAATTGCGGACGGACAGCGAACCGGAAAACGCTTTTCGCGCCGGCAAATGAGCGGCTACAAAATGTAAATGATCCTGTGGTCTATCAAAATGAACATTATCCCTATCAATACGGAATAAAAAACGTACCAGTTCCACGCAATATAGTCACGGGGAGGAATTTTCAAATGGCGGTACACGTAGCCGATGAGAACAAATTTTTCAACAATATGGATAAGCCCCGAACCCAGCGCAATACCTACCACACCGTAGTATTGCACAAAAAACAGCGAAGTGGGAATATTGAGCGCCACCTCTATGATTGCCGCCCGCATCAGTACTTTGGTTTTTTTCATTCCGATGAGGATAGTTTGCGGAAACACGATGCGGCTGATAATCATCAACTGGTACACCATAAATACGTCTGCACTGCGGTAAAAACTTTCGTTGAACAGAATTTTACCGTACAGCCATTTGCTAAGCATCATGACGAAAATGGACAACGGAAAAAGGATGTGCATCAGTCGCAACGACTTGACTTTGATTTCTTTCAGCACGGCGGGAATGTCTTTTTTTACCGAAAAACGCGGAATCAACGCATTGTGCAACCCCGAAGTCATCATCACGACAAAAGGCAATTCCTTACAGCCATAACGGAAAATGGCGAATTTTTCCTTATCAAAAGCAATGGTAGCCACCAATCCGTCCAAATACTGCGTGGAACCGCTGAGCAATGCGCTGAACATGATCGGATAACCGACATACAGATTGTTGAGGATAAACGGTACGGACAGTTTGAACTCCGCGTAACGGTACAACATGCGGATGAGCCACAAAAAGCGGAGAAAATTCATGCCGATAAGCCCCCATATCGCCGCTTCCAGCCCCCATCCCGCCATCACGGGGATACATACGGCTAAAATTTGCAGAAATGTGGAGATAATGCCGTACCAGAAGATATGCAACGACTTGTTCTGCAACAGGTAGATATGCTCAATGAGTGGCGTGGTGTTGCTCAAAATGAAGTAAACGACCAGCAGAAAAGGATACGGAATTTTGGAACCCTCCTCCGGACCGGCGCTATATA
The DNA here is from genome assembly GCA_031270985.1 of Bacteroidales bacterium. Lineage (GTDB taxonomy): Bacteria > Bacteroidota > Bacteroidia > Bacteroidales > UBA4181 > JAIRLS01. Next base: position 38,994 of record JAISWR010000013.1, read on the forward strand.
TCAACAGTATCAACAAAGCAAAAGCAATGCTGAAAAGCAGCAACAGGATGAACGCGTTGTACAACTCCGGAGACTTGCCGTCCATTCGCTTGTGCTGCACAAAGGCAAGACTGCGCTGCGCCAACGGAAGAAACGACTGCATGATGCCGGTTACCCAGAAATAACTGAGCGCTCCGCTAATATACAACAGCATTTCCCAATCGCCGATAGCGGTTTCGGACAACGGAACTTTGGTGAAATAGATGCTGATAACTAAAAAACACAAAAACCTCAAAAACTGAAAGGTCTGGAGCGCCGCAATATTATTGACTTTAAACGGAATTGGCATCTTTTTCTAAAGAGATAACAAAGATACAAAGGTACAAAATATAAAGTTGATTTCGTTGGGACAAACGTATCTAAAATAATTTTCGCACACCCTTAACTCAACTTAAATTCTTTACGTTTACCCGTAAAACAACAAAAATGCACAAACGCTTTTCCCTGACACAACTGAAAACGTAGTGGAACGAGTTGGTAACATGTGAATACATGCGGATAAATTCATCAATTCCTCGTTGGACTGCAAAATTGTCCCCAGCCAGGGCTTCAAATCATACCAAAGTTGAAAAAGCGGGTGTGTGACATTCCGCCCTGTTTTTTCCGGAACATCCTAACGGCATTTTGGAATTATCTTGTTTCGGGTTCGTCAAAATCCGGATTACTTCCAGCGGGGTCGCTTCGCCAAGCTACTTCGGGTTGCATTTTGCAATACCGACCGGAAAGGTTTTTGATGCCGTCTCAGCCGCGTCTTATTCCAGCAAAGAGGAATAATAACTGAAAAAATCGTGATGCAACAGTCTTGAAATTTTTAAAAGGCTGTCCGTATCAATGCGGTAATTCTTGAAAATCTTGTAAATGTTGGAAGGATCACACTCTAATTGTTTCGCTAACCAGGCGGCAGTGTACCTTTCCTCTTTCATTTTTCTGCGTATCAATTCTCCAATATGAATTTCTTCCATGTGGCAATCTGAATTATTATCTTGAAAATCAAAACTTTTGTTTACGACTATTTGTTTTTGGAACGGAAATCTTTCCGGTCACAAATTTATGTTATTTTGTCATACCAAATACTATGGATTGCAATAATTTTTTCTTAAAAAAAATAGTTTATTGTATTTCAGAGAATTAATTTAAAGCATGAATAATATCTTAGAAAATATTATCGCATTGCGCTATAAATCAGGATTGTCACAAGAGAATATGGCGGAATTTTTGGGTATCAGCCAGAGCACATACAGTCTTTTAGAGAAAGGGAAAAGAGAGTTGAAGTACAGCACATTATTACAAATCGCAATAATGTTGAGGGTAAATATTATAGACATCATCACTTATCCGAAAAAATATGTGGACGCCGACCAATTGGGCGTGAGCGAAGGCATATTGGAGGAAAAGGTAACAGTGCAAATTGAACTGAAAAAGAGTAAAAAAGACAAAGTGTTGGGGCTAATATTCAACAAAAGTGATATAGAAGCGCTTAATCGATAACTACAATTACTACAATACCTGTTTGAAGCGATCATCATCCGCAAGTGATACTCGTTGCTACAGGGAATAAGGGACTGTCTCGAAATTATCGGACAGTCCCTTTATTTCCTGTAGCGAACGCCATTCCGTTATTTCGTTCTGTCAATATATTTTTAATTTGTTTTTGTGCCTTTGCCGAATCAAAACATTTTAGATTAAAATAAAATTTAGTCATAATAAAAAAATTTGTGAACAAAAGTTTATATTCCGTACGATTATCGGTTTTTGCGCGTTCTGTCGCAGTGTTGTCGAAAACCATTGGAGTCCAATGCAGCTATTTTGATATTAATTTGTAAATCATGATGTTCGGAAGATTTTTTTTTGTTTGCCGCGTTTGCGTTTGTTCCGTTTGCTCTTTTCCGCAGGAAAAGAAGCGATTACACGGCATCTCTGGGGTGCACCTAATTTCAATCCCGTGCTCAGGTCATATACAATCCCCTTGAAGATAGAAGCAGACGCGGGCTACATGACGGGGAACGCCGAGTGGAACGTGTATGCCTTTTATGCAAAAGCATACCGGTATTCGACGGATGCGTACCGTGAAATCTACCAGAGCGACGGCAGCACCCAAAACATGTTTGACGTCGGGATAGGGGTAAAATACCACGTGCTGCCGCTGTTCACAAAAAAATGCAAAACTTACCGCACCGGAATGAATGTGCAGGCGTTCGTGGGAATGGCGGTGTATCCGCTGAAAAAACGTCGGCGTTTTCGGCGAGTTTGGATCCGGATGGTTTTCACGCGACAGCGAGATACTCAATCAGAGCTTTTACCGTACAGGGCTGGCGGTAAAATTCTGACGGGCAGGTTGGATTTTTCCGGAAAATTGTATTACTTTTGTGGGACACATGAGAGCGTCCATACCCGACAGTTCCACCATCTGCGCTGTGTCCACGCCTGCCGGACAGGGTGGCATAGCCGTCATCCGCGTGTCGGGCGGCGAAGCTGTTTCCGCATGCAACGGTATTTTCACGCCCGCCGCCGGCAAACCGTTGAAAGACCGTTTGTCCCACACCGTTGTTTTTGGCGTGGTGCGTTTTCCCGACGGAGGAGCAATCGACGAAGTATTGGCGACAGTGTTCCGTGCGCCCCATTCCTATACCGGAGAGGACACGGTGGAAATTTCCTGTCACGGATCGACGTTCATCCAGCGGGAAATACTGAAATTGCTGTTGGCAAACGGTTGCCGGATGGCGCTTGCAGGCGAATTTACCCAGCGTGCGTTTCTGAACGGCAAACTTGACCTCTCGCAAGCCGAAGCGGTGGGCGACCTCATCGCTTCCTCATCAGAGGCGGCACACAGAATGGCAATACGCCAGATGCGCGGTGATTTCAGTAACATGCTCGCACAGTTACGCGAAAAATTACTGCATTTCGCCGCTATGATAGAATTGGAACTAGATTTCGGCGAGGAAGATGTGGAATTTGCCAATCGCGAACAGCTCATGTCGCTTGCCGGCAATATCGAAAGCGTGATGACCCGCCTGTCGGACTCATTTGCAACGGGCAACGCCATCAAAAACGGTATTCCCGTCGCCATCATCGGTGAAACGAACGCCGGAAAATCCACGTTGCTCAACCGCTTGCTGCACGAAGACAGAGCCATTGTATCCGATATTCACGGTACCACTCGCGACGCCATTGAAGAGACGATCACCATCAGCGGAACGTTGTTTCGCTTCTCGGATACCGCCGGTATCCGCCACACCGAGAACGAAATCGAACAGCTTGGTATTGAACGTACTTTCCGTAAAATGGAGGAAGCAGTTGTCATCCTGTGGGTAATGGACTTGACGGAACCGTCCCGCTACCACAAAGAGATTGAGCAAAAATTGGCACAAATGCAAGAAAAAAAAGTGATCGTGGTGTACAATAAAATCGACAAAATTTCCGGCAAACAGCAAACGGATACGCCGTTATATCGGGAAACCGTGTACATCTCCGCAAAAACAGGCAACGGTCTGGAACAGTTGGAGGTTGCGCTCATCGCTGCCATTCCGCACTTTGAAGAAAACGATATTGTGGTAACAAACCTGCGGCACTATGAAGCGTTGACACATGCACTGCACGCTATTCGCCAGGTAATTGACGGCTTGCAAAACGGCGTTTCCGGAGACTTGCTGGCGCAGGACATCCGCGAATGTATCACCTATTTGGGCAGTATCACCGGACAACACATCCACGCGGAAGACGTGCTGGAAAATATTTTTAAAAACTTTTGCATCGGAAAATAACTGTACGGCAATATGTTACAATAAAACCACACATCCGGCACAACGCTTGTTGAATTTTATTTCGTACCTTTGTCGCGATCATATCACGTGTTGTTGATAACCACGTTAAAAAAACAATAAAAATGACAAAAACCGTTTCTGTTTCTTTTCTGCTGTTGAGTGTTGTTTTCAGCGTTTGCCTGACGCTTTCCAATCTCTTAGCCGCCAAGGTGATCACCGTTTTCGGCATGTCGGCAACAGCAGCCCTCATTGTGTTTCCCGTTTCGTACATCATCAACGACGCCGTCACCGAAGTATGGGGCTACCGCAAGGCGCGGATGATGATTTGGATGGCCTTTGCGATGAACTTTCTTGCCATCGTGTTCATGCAGTTGTCCGTGATGCTTCCTCCCGCGCCCTATTGGACGGGGCAGGAAGCATACGCCGGCGCTTTCCGGCAAACGCCGCGCATAGCATGTGCCAGCCTGATAGCCTTTCTGTGCGGTTCGTTCATTAATGCCTGCATCATGAGCCGAATGAAAGTCCGTACACGCGGGAAAGGTTTCGGCATACGCGCGGCGGTTTCAACGCTTTTCGGAGAAACAGCAGACAGTTGCCTGTTTTTCAGTATCGCCTTTGCCGGAATAGCAGCATGGCGGGAAATCCTCATCATGATAGTGGCGGAAACCGTTTTGAAATCGGCTTATGAAATTGTTATCCTGCCCGTCACAACAATGGTAGTGCGCTACATCAAACGGAAAGAGCAGACCGACATATTCGACGACGGCATATCGTACCGCATCTGGGCATTTAAATAGTGATGAATTTGATGACAGTTTTTCATGTGTTTTTTATCGGCGATGAATGAAAATCATGCAGCATTGGTATTGTTTTCCGGAGGTCAGGATTCTACGGTGTGCCTGTTCTGGGCTTTGCGACGCTTTGAACGAGTAGAGGCGGTCTGTTTCCGCTACGGGCAACGACATGTGGCGGAGATAGAAGCGGCACGCGCCATTGCCGGAGAAGCAGGCGTTCCGTTCACGGCAACAGACGTTGCGGTGATAGCCGGATTGACCGTCAATTCACTGACCGACGCCTCCGTTGCGATGGACAGAGAACCGATCGGCGGCGTTCCGCCCAACACGTTTGTGCCGGGTCGCAATCTGCTGTTCATCAGCCTTGCCGCAATCATGGCGCGGGAGAAACATATCGCCAATATCGTGACGGGCGTGTCGCAAGCCGATTACAGCGGATATCCCGACTGCCGCGACACCTTTATCCGTTCGCTCAACGTGACGTTGAATCTTGCGATGGAAGAACAATTCGTCATTCATACGCCACTGATGTGGCGGAACAAGAAGGAAGTGTGGCAATTAGCCGATGAATTGGGCGTTTTCGAATTAGTGAAAACCCGAACGATTACTTGCTACAACGGTATCCCTGCCGACGGATGCGGCGAATGTCCTTCGTGCAAACTCCGTCGCAACGGTTTGCGGGAATATGAAAATTCACACCAATATCAATAATCATAATTATATGTCACTGAAAGCATTAGGAAACAAAACCCAATATACGTCCGGTTACGATGCGTCCCTGTTGGAAACGTTCGACAACCCGCATCCCGACCATGATTACTGGGTGCGATTCAATTGTCCCGAATTTACCGCACTTTGCCCGATTACGGGACAGCCGGACTTTGCCACCATATATATCCATTACCTGCCGGACAGGCAAATGGCAGAAAGCAAAAGCCTGAAACTGTATTTGTTCGGTTTCCGCAACCACGGCGCGTTCCACGAAGATTGTGTAAACATCATCATGAAAGACCTTGTTCAACTGATGCATCCGAAATATATCGAAGTATGGGGCATTTTCCATCCGCGCGGAGGCATCAGTATTCATCCATGGTGCAATCACGCCAACGACGATCCCCGTTATCTGGAACTGGCAAAATTCCGCATGATGCGCCACTCGATCAACGGCGTATAAACTTAGGCGTGGAATTTTATAATTTTGCAAAAAATCGTTCATAACGATAATTTTGCAAAAAAAATCGCGATCATCTATTGCGGGATAAAAAAAAGTCCTTACCTTTGCGCCTCGTTTTTTTGTGCGATGTTACGCGCTTTAAAAACTGGACAAAAGGATTGCTTCCATTTTTATCCCGAAAGTCCGGATTCATTCATTAATTTAAAAACAATATGGCAAAAGAAGTTGCTGGATTAATTAAATTGCAAATCAAGGGTGGCGCTGCCAATCCGTCCCCTCCCGTAGGCCCTGCATTGGGTTCGAAAGGGGTGAACATCATGGATTTTTGCAAACAGTTCAACGCCCGTACGCAATCTATGGCGGGCAAGGTGATACCCGTAGTGATTACCGTTTACGTAGACAAATCATTCGAGTTCATCACCAAGACCCCTCCGGTGCCTGTTCAATTAATTGAGGCATCCAAAATAAAGGGAGGTTCGCCCGAGCCCAACCGTAAAAAAATAGGCTCGGTGACTCGGCAGACTGTTGAAGCAATCGCAAAAGACAAGATGCAGGACATGAATGCGTTTACATTGGAAGCCGCCATGAAAATGGTTGCAGGAACCGCCAGGAGTATGGGAATCACCGTTACGAATGATGTTCCTTTTAATAATTAAAGTTGACGAAAAAAAATGGCAAGACTTACAAAAAACAGGAAGTTAATCTTGGAAAAGATTGACCCTGAAAAGGCATACGCATTGCCGGAAGCTGCCGCCTTACTGAAAGACATCACCACGCAAAAGTTTGATGCATCGGTGGATATTGACGTCCGTTTGGGCGTTGATCCCCGCAAATCGAATCAAATGGTGCGCGGTGTAGTATCGTTGCCGCACGGCACCGGTAAACAAATCCGTGTATTGGTACTCTGTACCCCCGACAAGGAAGCCGAAGCCAAAGACTCCGGCGCCGACTACGTGGGACTGGACGAATACATTGAGAAAATCAAAGGCGGTTGGACGGATGTGGATGTCATCATCACCATGCCATCCGTGATGGGAAAAATCGGCGCACTGGGGCGCATACTCGGTCCGCGGGGACTGATGCCCAACCCCAAAAGCGGTACGGTAACCATGGACGTCGGAAAGGCAGTGGGTGAAGTAAAACAGGGTAAGATTGATTTTAAAGTCGACAAGTTTGGTATTATTCACACCGCCATCGGTAAAGTGTCATTTACGCCCGAAAAGATTGTAGACAATGCGAAAGAATTTATGAGCACCATCTACAAACTGAAACCGGCGGCAGCCAAAGGTACTTACGTGAAGAGCATCTATCTCTCCACGACCATGAGTCCGGGGCTGAAGGTTGACGCCAAATCGATTGAGGAATAAAACGTTAATCAAAAAAAATACTTGAGGCATCAACATGAAAAAAGAAGAAAAAGGACAAATTATTGATACGCTGGTAGCAGAGATTAACGCCTTTCCTCATCTCTACATCTCAGATATTTCTGGACTGAATGCGGCAGATACCGGCGCATTGCGCCGTTTGTGCTTCGACAGGGAAATCAAACTGGTGGTCACCAAGAACACCCTTTTGAAAAAAGCCTTTGAAAAAGCCGACGGCAATTACGAAGAACTCTACGGAGTGCTGAAATCATCCACATCGGTGATGTTTTCGCAAGAAAACAGTACTCCTGCCAAATTAATCAAGGAATTCCGCAAATCTCACAAGAAACCCGTTCTAAAAGCGGCTTATGTGGAAGAAGCGGTATATATCGGTGAAAACCAACTTGATATATTGGCTACGATTAAGTCGAAAGAAGAATTGATTGGCGAAATCGTGCTGCTGTTGCAGTCGCCCGCCAAGAATGTACTTTCGGCATTACAAACCGGCAAAACTCTTATTGCCGGCTTGGTAAAAACATTATCAGAGAGAGAATAAACAAGTAAAAATTTCAATTCATTAAAATAAACAAAAAAATGGCAGACATTAAAGCATTAGCGGAACAATTAGTAAACTTGACCGTTAAAGAAGTAAATGAATTAGCGCAGGTGCTTAAAGACGAGTATGGAATCGAACCTGCAGCTGCAGCAGTGGCAATAGCCGCAGCTCCGGCAGATAGCGGAGACGCTCCCGCAGCAGTGGAAAAATCATCGTTTGATGTTATTCTGAAATCGCCGGGCGGCGCCAAACTGCAAATCGTTAAATTAGTGAAAGAGTTGACCGGCCTTGGTTTGAAAGAAGCCAAAGAACTCGTAGATGCATCCCCAAAAGCTGTAAAGGAAGGAGCCTCCAAAGAAGAAGCCGAATCCATCAAAGCACAGTTGGAAGAAGCAGGCGCTGAAGTTGAGCTGAAATAAACCGACTTTCATTTTGACGTAAAAAAGAGCGTACCTCCCAAAGGGCGCTCTTTTTGCGTCTGTATTTTCCCGCATCAACAGGAAATACAACAAATCCGGAGAGAATATTTGATTTTGTTGCATACTTCCATTTTTTAACATATCTTTGTAGATTATCACAGCGAACATGAACAGAATCAAAACATGCTGTTGCTTGCTGTTGTGTGGCGTCATGACACAGCGTGGAACAGGAAACGACAACTATCCGCTGGGTGCACGTTCTGCCGGCGTGGCTACGGCATCGGTAACATATACGGACATCTGGGCTTCCGCTAACAACCAAGCAGGACTGGCGCATCTTGAAAATGCAGCCGCAGCCGTGTATTTTGAAAACAGATGGAACGTCCGCCAACTGTCCACCCATGCGGGAGCAGTGGCATTACCGGTTAAATCAACTATTATAGGATTGAATTACAGGTATTTCGGTTATTCAAAGTATAACGAAACAAAAATCGGATTGGCAGTTGCAAAAAAGTTGTGGGAAAAACTGTACCTGGGCGTACAGATGGATTATTTTCACACCGGTTTCCCTGACGATTACGGCACTTTTCATGTGTTGAGCGGAGAAATCGGACTGTTGTACCACCCCGTGGAAAACCTGACAGTGGGTGTTCACATGTTCAACGTGACACAAAGCAAACAAAAAGCGAATCCTGACGAAGCCATACCTGTCATAATGCGGTTCGGAGCGAGTTATGCTATCCTCGAAAAGGCTGTTGTTTCCGTGGAAACGGAAAAAAACTCGCAGCAAAAGGCTGTATTCAAAGCAGGATTGGAATTTATGCCCGTTTCAAAACTGTGTCTGCGCTACGGAATGAGCAACGGGCTGATGTATCGGTACGCTTTCGGCGTGGGATACTCATGGAAACACTGCACGTTCGACATAGCGTTCAATCACCATAAATTATTGGGTTACAGTCCCCATGTATCGATTATTGCTCATTTCTGAACCATTGGACAGACTCAAACATATTTGCACAGGTTTTGCCGTTTTGTTTTCCGTAACGCTAACAGCGCAGGATGAAAGCGGATGGCTGCAAGACATCCTGACGGATATTGTCGTCCAAAGCGAAGAAGAGAACAATCCTGAAGAACTGTTGGAACAGCTGGAGCATCTTGCCGAACATCCGATTTACATCAACCAGGCCGGTTACGAAGATTTGGCGCGTTTATTCTGGCTCACCGATTTTCAAATCAAAAGCCTGCTGGACTACGTGCAAACCAAAGGCGCGATACTGTCGCCTTACGAAATCGCTTACCTGTATGGATTCACACCCGAATTGGCGCAAAACATCGCCCCGTTCATTTCGATGGAGACACCGCCCGAAGTGTGGAATCCGAAGCCGCGCAATGTGTTTCGCTACGGAAAACACAAACTGATTACCAATGCACAAAGCCTGTTTCAACGGCAGGAAGGTTACCTTCGTCCCGATTCCGCCGGCGTTAGGTATGAGGGAAGCCCGATGAAAGCAAGCCTCAGATACTCCTTTTCGTATGCAGACCGCTTGCATCTCGGCGTAACAGCTGAAAAAGATGCGGGCGAAGCATTTTTCGGCGGCAGCAACCCGCACGGCTTTGACTTCTATTCGGCACACTTCCAACTCAACACAAAAGGGTGGCTCAAAACATTGACACTGGGAGATTTCAGAACTGATTTCGGGCAAGGGTTGATATTGTGGTCGGGGATGAATTACGGAAAAACAGCCATGCTGCTGAATGCCGCACGCTACCGGCAACAGTTGCGAAAATATGCTTCTATGGACGAAAACCGTTTCATGAGAGGAGCAGGCGTCACCCTTGCATGGCATCCCGTAGAAGTGACACTCTTTTATTCCCGCAAGAAAATTGACGCCACTATCTCCGAAAAAGATGACAGCGGCGAAGCGCTTGCCGCTTCATCTTTCCCCAACACCGGCTACCACCGCACCGCTACCGAAACGGCACAAAAAGATGCGGCAACAGAGCAGGCTGCGGGCATCAACATCTCGTTCACACGCACCAACTGGCACATCGGAGCAACGGCGGCTATCTATAAATACGACGTCGCATTGACGCCCACGCCATACATCTACAATCATTTCGCGTTTTCGGGAAAACAGGGCGGCAATTACAGTGTGGATTTCCGTTTCCGGCTGGGCGATGCACTCTTTTACGGCGAACAGGCGATAGTCCAGAACGGCGCTTCGGGCGGAATTTACGGATCGCAAATGACGATTGGCGAACGCCTTACGGCAAACGTGTTGTACCGTCGTTACGCACGCCGTTTCCATGCTCCGTTCGGCGCCGCATTCAGCGAAAACACCCAAAACAGCAACGAAGAAGGTCTTTACATCGGCTGGACACTGGATTTGGGCGGACAGTGGCGAATTGCATCCTATGCGGACATATTCCGCTTTCCCTGGCTGCGCTACCGTGCGGACGCACCTTCGTACGGACGGGAAATCTTTCTGCAAACGGACTATACGCCCGCACAAAACACCAAAATGTATATCCGCCTGCGCTATAAGGAAAAAGAGGAAAATACGGCACTGCCCGCAATCGTCAGCGCCACAGTCCCCGCACAGACATGGACGGCGAGATACACACTTTCGCACAGTATCACGGAACATATCAGCATAGGCAACCATGTGGAAATTAAACGCTACGGGAAAGACAACACCGTCAGCAACGGATATTTCATCGCGCAAGACCTCCGCGTTTCCCTGCAGCTTGCCGGACAACCGCTGTCCGTCATATTGCGCTACGCACTCTTCGACACAGACGACTACAACTCCCGCATCTATGCATGGGAAAACGATATGCTCTACGCTTTCAGCATTCCCGCATTTTACGGGCGTGGCAACCGCCTGTACCTGATCGCGCGGTACACCGCAGGCAAACATTTCGACTTCAGGATAAAATTTGATGCTACTCGCCATGCTGACACCGAAAGCATCGGAAGCGGACTGAACCAGATTCGGGGAAACCTGCAATCGGAATGGAAAGCGCAAATCGTGTGCAAATTCTGACACGTTATTATGCAATATTTGATATTCCACATGGAGATTCTTTCAGGGCAATAGCAGGGTTTTATCCGCAGAAAGGACAGTGCCTATACCGACTACGAATTGAAGGTGCTGGTAGCCATTGAAGGCATCATCGACAGAAGAATGAGAGTGCGTGAAGAATTTGGAATACAATCACTTTAAATCCAAAAGCCATGAAAATAGTCAATAAAGCGTGGGTATGACTGTGGTCGGCGCTGGGACAGACGTGCCTCCTGTTTTTCTCACTTTTTTCTGATTGTTTTTAGAACAGTTTAATATCAATTAGTTACCAAAAAGTTTTTGGTTTTTTTTGTGTCCCATTGAGAAAAACAGGAAAAAAGCCTATTGCCACACATGCCCGAATCCATAGCAACACCGGCCAACCCAAACAAAAAAAAACGAAATAAAAACAGCTCCCGTATGCACGCCAATTTTCTCTTTGCGCAGCTTCATT
>JAISWR010000057.1 GCA_031270985.1 Bacteroidales bacterium
TCGTGGACGACGTGATCGAGCCGCGCAACACCCGTTTCCGCGTCATCCGCGCATTGCAGGCGCTCTCCACCAAAAAGGACACCCTGCCGCCCAAAAAGCACAGCAACATCCCGCTGTAAAGCCGGCAAAGCGGAAAAGAGGAACAGGTATTGCCTTTTATGGATGGCAGGATGCCGCTTTGGACGAAATCCGCCACCCAACTCTTAGTAAGTGTGGAACGCAAATGGGCAGGGAATTGGTATGCAATGTGGCACAAAATTTCCGTCGCGCAACGATGTTGCTATAATGTGGACTGGAGGCTGGAAAGAGGCAAAATAGACATGGTCTGCCAGTATGCCTGCACGGTAAACTGGGCATGAGACGAATTTCTTTTCACGGAGATGGGATAAAGTCACCGTTTCCTGTTGAGTCTGGAAACGTTTGTCTGTCTGCCGTATATTTCTTTCAGGCGTGCATATTTGACAAAAGTGTAACATGCGTTCAGGCGGGAGAGGAAATACCCCTCGTATCCGTCCAGAAAACCGAGCCGCAGGATGTATGCCTTGACAAAACAAAAAGCCGAACTTGCAATAACTGCCGGCATTGACTTTCTTTTTCCGTCTTTGAAGTATTGTATCGCCATTTTTGCGGCGTATGTGTTGAATTTTAGGAAATATTCTTCCATATCGCGGTAAGTATGGTGGTAAATATATTCTTTGATGATTGCCTGCCGGCAGGAGGTGATGAATTGTTCGTGGATTTGCCGGTGATCATACTGTCCCGCCCCTTTTCTGAACAGCCTGACTCTTTGAAAGTTGCTCCATCCGCCATGTTTGATGTTTTTCCCAAAACAGTACGAGGTGAAATTCACCTTGTAAACTTCCGGACCGTCATTCTGTGTCACAATTTGCCTGATGCGTTCCCGCAACGGTACGGAGATTTCTTCATCGGCGTCGATGAGCAGTATCCACTGTCTGGTGCATTTGTCGATGACCGAATTTTTTTGTGCGCCGTATCCTTTCCACGCTTCATGATACACCTTTGCATGGTACGATTGGGCTATTTCAACCGTCCGGTCGGTACTTCCGCTATCCACAATGATGATTTCTCCGGCGATATCTTTCACCGCATCCAGCGTTCCGGGAAGATCCTGTGCTTCGTTATACGTAATAAGTCCTACGGATAAATTCATGCCATATTTTATATATACCATTAACAAAAAAGCTGCAATTATGTTTCAATAAACGGAATGATATGATTTTCGTATGACAGGATATTTTACGGTTTTCATGCTGTGTACGGCGCTGGTTGTCTTTGTCTGGATTTTCCGCAAGGATAGCCGGAGTCTGTGCGTATTGATGTACCATCATGTGGGCGTGGCGACCCGTGAAGATGAAGCGGCGTTTTTTGTCAGCGCCGATATGTTCCGGCAGCAGATTGACCTGTTGTTATCCAGCCACTTCCATATTGTTTCGTTGCGCGAAGTGGAAAGAGCATACCAAACGGGGCAGCGGCTTCCGCCACATTCCGTACTGCTCACCCTGGACGACGGCTGGTTGGATAATTACACGCAGGCTTTCCCTGTCGTCAAGGAGAAAAAAGTCCCCGTAACGATTTTTTTAAGCGTTGCCCTGACCGGCGTGGAGAAAGACTTGCTCACCTGGCAACAGGTGCACGAGATGCACGAAAGCGGTTGGGTTCAGTTTGCTTCACACGGGGCGCATCATAGACGTTTGCGGAATTTGAGCGACGCCGAAATCATCGAAGAACTCGCCATTAGCCGGAACGTGCTGACAAAAGCGCTCGGCACGGAAGTGCTCAGTTTCTGCTATCCTTACGGTGCATTCGACAGGCGTGTACGCCAGCTGGTATTCCAAACGGGCTACATCATGGATTTCGGAACGCGGAAAGGCATTAACCGTCTGCCGTGGAAAGCCCACCAACCGCTGCGAAGAGCGCACGTAATGGCTGGAGAATCACTGTCGGACTTTTATCGCCAGTTGCACACCGGCTACAAGAGGAGTATCCGGTGCGCCGGAAAATACCCGGACAGATTATTCTCTGCGTGATAGGATAAATCACTGTTTACTTCGGTCGGTGGTGATTTTTATTATGAAATTTCCCCGATTTGACATATTTTTGCAGTGTTTTTGTAACCAATCCGATAGAGAACGATGTCCACACAAGATCAACCTGCTGTCCTCCGATTGAATCGGTTGTCGCTTACCCATTTCAAAAATTACGAACAATCCGAATTTGAGTTTTGTCCGAAGATCAACTGTGTGGCGGGCAACAACGGGACGGGCAAGACGAATGTGCTGGATGCGGTATATTATTTGTCCATGACTAAAAGTTGCTTCAATACCGCAGACGCCCAGAATATACAGTATGATAAGGATTTTTTTGTTATTCAGGGCGAGTACTTGCGCAAAGATGACGAGGAACATATCTATTGCGGGGTGAAACGCGGGCAGAAAAAGGTGTTCAGGCGCAACAAAAAAGATTACGAACGGTTGTCGGAACATATCGGATTACTTCCCGCAGTGATGATTTCTCCTGCCGACGGCGCTTTGATAACCGGAGGTAGCGAGGAACGCCGCCGGTTCATGAACGAAGTCATTTCTCAGTACGACCATCGCTACATGTACGAGATGATGCACTATAACCGTGCGTTGGAACAGCGGAATGCGCTGCTGAAATCGTTTGCCGAAAAACACAGTTTTAACCGCGAAATGTTGGACGTATGGGATGTACAACTTTCTGCCGCCGGAACAAATATTTTCCATCGCCGCATGGATTTTTGCAATGCACTGATACCTGTATTCCAGCAGTATTACGAGGAAATTTCGGGCGGCAATGAAAAAGTAGAATTGAGTTACCGCTCCCAACTGCAAGAGAAAGAATTTCCCGTTTTGCTGGAAGAGTCGCTTGAGAAAGATCGCATGTTGCAGTTCACCACTCAGGGGGTGCACAAAGATGACCTTTTGCTGCACATGAACGGAATGCCCATCAAAAAATCGGGATCGCAGGGACAGCAAAAAACATTTCTGGTGGCGCTCAAAATAGCCGATTACGACTTTATCCGTCGTCACTGCAACATCATGCCCATTCTCCTGCTGGACGACATTTTTGACAAGTTTGACACACATCGCGTCAACCGTATCATACAACTTGCCGCAAACGACACATTCGGACAGATTTTCATTACCGACACCGACAGCGAGCACATCGAATCCGTACTGCAGCATACCGCCTGTCCGTACCGCCTGTTCAACACCGGAAAGTCATGCTCCTGAAATTATCCGTCAAAACTGCCGCCAAACGTTTGCCCGCTTCAACAACCGTCCTGCGTCTTCCGGTGGGTGAGGTGACGTTCATAACAAGCGTAAAAGCACGCAATATCCGCATTTCGCTTAAACCTTTCGGCGGAATACGCGTCACCGTCCCCAAACGGGTATCCGTTAAAGAAGCGATGCTTTTCGTAGTAGGAAAAACGGACTGGATACACAAAACGCAAGCAAAAATAGCGCAAATGGAAAGTGCGCGTACCGTTCTTTTTACGCCGGAAACAGATTTTCACATCCGCCATTTGCACCTGAAACTAATCCCGTGGAAATCCGCGCAATTTCGTACACATACAACCCATACGGAATTTCAAATATTCTATCCTCAAGATATTGACGTGCTGTCCGATCATGCGCAGGCAATCATCCGTAAATTTATTACGGAACGGCTGTGCAAAGAAGCAAAAGAATACCTCCCGCAAAGGACGAAACAACTGTCGGAAAAACACGGTTTTGCATATAACGGGGTGACGGTAAAACTGATGTCTTCGCGCTGGGGGAGTTGCTCGGCAACGAACCATATCAATTTGAACATTTTCCTGATGCGTTTGCCTGAAACATTGCAGGACTATGTGTTGCTGCATGAACTTGTGCACACTATGCACAAGAATCACGGCGACGGTTTCTGGGAGTGTCTCAACCGGCACACCGGCGGGAAAGCAAAACAATTGGCGGCAGCCATGCGACATTACCGTGCGGTGTGTTTTTAACGCGGATACGATTGGGCGGTTGTCGCGGCGGCAATTGTGCCTCGTTGCCTGCCGTGAACGAAACCGCCGCCGGTTTCCAAGTTGCGGTATTCTCCGGTAGCGCATCGCCCCAATCTACCGCAAAGACCGGTATGATTCGTTTCATCCCACTTTTATGATATATCTTTTGACAACTTGATGCTGACAGGCGGCGGTACGCATCCTGCCTGCGTAAATCCCGTAACATTGAAAAGAGCCGGCTTCCGACCGGCTCTCTTCAAATGGTTGCGTGGATTATTTGCGCAGACTCAATACGGTTTTTTCGTAATCCCGGATGTCTGCAATGTAATCTTCGCCTACGGCGACATTGTTTTGCAGGCAGAAATAATCCCACACGGCGTTCCAGGGGAGTCCTTTGGCTTCTTCCAGCAGTGCAAGGCGTTCAAAGTACTGTCCCTTGCCTTCGTAGTTGCGCAATTGTTCGA
>JAISWR010000058.1 GCA_031270985.1 Bacteroidales bacterium
TATTAACCGTATGCTTCAGCTTACGGACACAGGCAAACCCTGACACTGTCAAAGTCCCGCAGGGACGACACTTTATTAACCGTATGCTTCAGCTTACGGACACAGGCAAACCCTGACACTGTCAAAGTCCCGCAGGGACGACACTTTATTAACCGTATGCTTCAGCTTACGGACACGGGCAAACCCTGACACTGTCAAAGTCCCGCAGGGACGACACTTTATTGACCGTATGCTTTAGCTTACGATTGGTTAGCTTACCGTTGGTTTGACATTATAGCGCTGCTTACTCCTGATTTCACCGCCCCCGAAAATGGAAGAGACCTCCAGTATCAGTTTCCGGTTTTCGTCCACTTCAAAAGCAGACTTCGGACGATTGTCCAGAAAACGGCCAAACACTTGCTCCTGCCTGATTTCTATTTTCCAATCCACCGGAATGTACAGACTGACGCTGCCGAATACCGTGTTGATTTCCAACGTGTGTACGCCTTCGGCAAGAGTAGTATCCGTCAGGTCAAGTTCCAACCCGCCAAAGACGCAGTTGATGTCACCACCCTTGAACCCGCAGATATCCAATTTTTCATTGCCTCCGCCGAAAATGTAATTGCGGTCAATGTAGCCGGTTTCCTTGTGCCGCTTGTCCCAATGTTCCCAATGTTCCCAATTGTGACATTTACGGGCGTTTTTCTGCATTCTGCGAAAAAACAGTTCATGCGGGTCTTTGTTCCGTACCCGTATAGCCCTGCACAGAATAATCACGCCAAGGACAAACAGTGCAACAGGTCCCGCGTTCCGCATACCGATATCCCATCCGAGCAGATGCAATTTCGGCAGGAGAAGTACGAAACCGGCCAGCAACAGGACAATCCCCGCAAACCATTTATACCTCGAAAAAAGAAGAGACAAGCCGATGGCGACTAACAGCATCTGCCATGAAAACACTATTGTTTTGTATTCCTTAGGCAAATAGCCCGCATTGAAAGCAAACAACAATATGCCGGAAATTGCCACCAGCAACCCGAAAACCAATGAACTAAATCCATGTTTCATAACATTACGTTTTTAACTATTAGACATTAAACTTGATTTGCTTTGTCTTTCATGACATTGCCGTTAATTTTAGTGGCAAAATTACCTGTTTTTTGGTAAAAACAAAACAGATATTCCGCAAAATCCATCATCCTTACGATAAAATACCGTTTTTCCCCGTTAAAAAATCCGGTATGATGAAAAAAATTGTGTTAATTTTGTACCCTGAAAAGGAATGAACAGATGAAACGCATACTTTTGATAATACTGTGCACCGGTTTGTTACGCCCCTCGTACGGGCAGGTGTACGATCCCGTGAAATGGGGAAGCGCTTGTGAACAGATCGCCGCCACGGAAGCCGAACTCACGTTAACTGCCACCATTGACGCGGGTTGGGCGATGTATTCGATGCACATCCCCGATGGTCCTGCACGCCCTGTTCCCACGTCGTTCTCACTGGAATCCAGCAAAATGTTCGAACCGGTGGGCGAAATGGAAGAAATCACCCGTCCGGCAGTGAAATATGATGAAAATTTCGGGATGGACGTCGGACAATTCAGGGACAAAGCCATATTCAGGCAAAGAATCAGGATACTTTCCCAGAATCCGTTCACCGTAAAGGGGACGGTGGAGTACATGTGCTGCAACGACCGGAGTTGTCTGCCGCCTGCCGAATGGGCATTTGCCGTTTCGATAACGCCGCAGGAAGCGGCAACGCCAATGCTTACGCCCGCGCCCGTTCAATTGGACGCAGCGCCGGAGACGGACGTTTTGCGGGATGAGACACCTGTTGCCATTGCTGTTTCCGGCGAACAGGAGCAGGCAGCATCGCTCTGGGGCTTTTTCTTCACGGCGTTGTCTATGGGCTTTCTGGGAGTGCTTACGCCCTGCGTTTACCCGATGATCCCGATCATCATCTCTTTTTTCCTGCGCGAGGGAAAAGGACGCGGATGGATCAAGGCAGTGATATTCGGCTTGTCCGTCATTTGTATTTATACTTTTGTGGGCGTGGCGGTAGCGCTGACCAAAAGAGCCGACCTCGCCAACGCCATAGTGGGGCATTGGATGGCTCATCTCGTGTTCGCCTTGCTGTTCCTTGCTTTCTCCCTGTCGTTTTTCGGCTTGTTTGACATTACGCTGCCCAGTTCGCTCTCCGGAAAGGCAGACCAAAAAGCAAACAAAAGCGGCTGGTTCTCCGCATTTTTCATCGCACTGACGCTGGTCATTGTTTCGTTCTCCTGCACAGGGCCTTTTGTGGGAAGCATCTTAGTGGCCTCTGCACAAGGTTTATCGCTGAAACCCGTGTTGGGCATGTTCGGGTTCGGGCTGGCTTTTTCCCTGCCGTTTGTCCTGCTGTCATTCTTTCCGGAATTGCTGAAAAAACTGCCTAAATCAGGCGGATGGATGAACTCCGTAAAAGTAACGTTTGCGTTTGTCATGTTGGCATTTGCCGTATATTTCCTGCAAGAAGCGGGCTTGGGCATATCGCGTACCGTATTCCTGTGCATCTGGATTGTCATCGCCGTGATGCTGGGCTTGTACCTGCTGGGAAAAATCCGCTTTGTACACGACGGCGAGCAGCGTCACACCGGCGTCATACGGATGTTGCTGGCTATGGCAAGTTTCACATTTGCCCTTTACCTGTTTACAGGCTTGTCGGGCGAACCGCTCCGCATCATATCCGCATGGCTGCCGGCTGAAGAAACCGCTGCCACCCAAAAAAACACCACAAACGCACCTGCCGCTCCGGCATACGACCGTCTTTGCGGTGTCCCAAAGTACAGCGAATACCCCAATCTCAAATGGACGGCAGGTTTGCAGGGATATTTCCATTATGATGACGCCATCGCTTGCGCCCAAGCAAAAAACAAACCAATACTGATGATTTTCAAAGGAGAACATTGCGCCAAATGCAGGGAAATGGAAGCCAACATCTGGACGGATGCGGAAGTGTTGCGCCTGATGAACGAACGCTTTGTGCTCCTTGCTTTGTACACCGACGTCAAAATCCCTCTGCCGGAAAACGAATATTTTATCTCTACTTTTGACGGAAAATTGAAAAAAACGCTGGGACAGAAAAATGCAGATATGGAAATCATCCGTTACCAAACCAACGAATTTCCCTATCATGCCATTCTGGACAGCAACGGCAAAACCATCGGACAACCTCTGGGATACACCAATGAGGTGGAAATATTCAGGGATTTCCTCAACAGCGTGAACGGAGAAACCCTCATTGTAAGATAAATACATCCATCCCGATGTGTTTGCGCATACCGTCTTGCCGCGATGGAGAAAGGCTTCGCATATGTTGAAAACGCACCGCCGGTAAGGTCAAGTCATCATGCCGAACGGCACGTAACATAATCATGGGCGCTGCAGCGTAAGTTATAAGACGTCGCCCTGCTTAGACTAATACAAAAAAGATCAGAAAAATTTTTTTTATCATTGCCGTTATGATAAAATACAATATATTTGCAACAAATATTCAAAACAATTATCAAGCAGCCATCCATGCACAACGCACAGGAGATATCGGGTTTCGCGGCAATCAGCAAAAATTTCGTCTCCACATTTGGAAATGACGGATTTTTGCTAACACACACCTCCATATCCTGCCCTCATCAGTCATTAAATTGGCAAAGAAAGAAAAATTTTATGACTGTTCCCATTCTTCGCGTTATCGACGCCCTGTCCAAGTACCTGCTGATGGGCAAAAGAGTGTGTCTCGGAGCGTTCGGCGCCCTGTGCCTGTCAACCGGAGGAGACAGAATGAAGCCGGCTTCCGTATGTACACAAATTTTCTCCCCGCGCAGGGCTGTTTTTTCTTGGAGAAAATTCACCTGTGCTTGGAGGAAATTCACCTGCGCAAAGAGAAAATTTATCTACGCAAAGAGAAAATTTATTTACGCAAAGAGTAAATTTATTTGCACAAAGAGTAAATTTATTTACGCAAAGAGTAAATTTATTTACGCAAAGAGTAAATTTATTTGCACAAAGAGTAAATTTATTTACGCAAAGAGTAAATTTATTTACGCAAAGAGTAAATTTATTTACGCAAAGAGTAAATTTTGTTCCGCACGTGTGCAAATGCCCCTCTCTACAACCCGCCATATTCCAGCCTTTGCCGCGGTA
>JAISWR010000071.1 GCA_031270985.1 Bacteroidales bacterium
GCAAAGCCTCGGATTTATTGGTGGATGGATGGCTGAAAAGTTTACATGGAACTATGCATTCAATATTTTCGGGATAGTGGGCGTACTTTATTCAATCTTCCTCATTTTCACGCTAAAAGAAGCGCCGTCTGTCATTGTTCCGGAAGGCAGTAGGCTGCAAAAACAGGAATCTATCCGGTTTGGGAATGTCATAAGGGCGCTTTTCAGCAAAATATCCTTTGTGTATTTGCTTTGTTTTTGGTGTATGATGGGGGTTGTCGGCTGGTTGGTCATGGGCTGGCTTCCGACCTATTATAAAGAACAGTTTCACTTGTCGCAGACCGTTGCCGGACTGTATGCCACAGCTTACATGTATCCGATGTCCATTGTCGGACTGCTTGCCGGAGGATTTTTCGCTGACCGTTGGATTCGTACCCATCCGTATGCGCGGATTCTGGTTCCTGTGATTGGGCTGGGCATTGCTGCGCCTTGTGTGTTCTTTGCAAGTTATGCCACCGCATTGACCGTAGTGGTCGTATTTTTCGCCATCTATGCGTTGACACGCATGTCGGTGGATGCCAACCTGATGCCGGTACTTTGCATGGCAGTGGATACGCGCTACAGAGCAACCGGTTACGGTATCATGAACATGCTTGCTACTATTGTAGGCGGGATTGGTATATATGCGGCAGGGGCGCTCCGCGATTCGCACATTAATTTGGGAGTCATTTTCAGGTGTGCTTCATTAACAATTATTGTTTGTGTTGTATTGTTGACACTTGTGAAAAAAAATATTTCAAAATGTAATATAAATACGAATAATCGAGAAAAATGAAAAAAAGAGAAAGTAAAGTCCTCAAAAAATTAAAGGCAGGCGAAAATGTATGTTGTTTTAAAATCAACCTGAGCAATGTGCAGGTGGCGGAGATTGCGGCAATGTCCGGCTTCGACTGTCTCTGGCTGGACATGGAACATGTTGCGCAGGACTGGCAGGTAATTTATGCACAAAATCTGGCGGCAAAAGCGTATGATACGGATGTGATGGTACGTGTCTCGCGGGGTGGTTACAGTGATTATATAAAACCGTTTGAACTGGATGCTACCGGTATCATGGTTCCCCATGTGATGGACGCGGAGGATGCCCGCAAAATCATCCGGATGACGCGCTTTCATCCGTATGGACGCCGTCCGATGGATGGGGGAAACAGCGATGGCGCTTATACTGCTTTGGATTTTGACGGATACATGAAACATTCGAATGAACAGCGTTTTACGGTTTTACAAATAGAAGACCCCGAACCGATGGAAGAATTGGATGCAATCGCAGCGCTTGAAGGTTACGACATGTTGTTTTTTGGACCCGGCGATTTCAGTCAGGGTATCGGCTTTCCGGGGCAATGGGAGCATCCCGAATTGCTTAAGGCGCGTGAATTGGTGGCGGCAACAGCCCGTAAATACGGGAAATTTGCCGGGACAACAGGCAGTCTTGCCAATCTGGATGAACTGACAGGATTGGGTTATCAATTTGTCAGTACAGGTGCGGATGTCATTGGGCTGACCGGTTATTGCAAATCCTTGCAGGAAGGTTTTCATTCTAAAATTCGGAAACAATGAAGAAACGTCTGTTGGGAAAAACAGGAATCCGGATTTCCGAGATTGCTTTCGGCTGTGTGGAAATAGGCATGCCTTACGGAATCGGGGTTAACAGCCGGGAGGATATGCTTTCAAATCAGGAGGCAGTTCGATTGTTACAGACTGCGGTGGATGAAGGAATCAATTTTTTTGATACGGCGCGGATGTATGGCGAAAGTGAACGAATCATGGGCGAGGCTTTCCGTGGTAAGAGGCATAAAGTGATCATTGCTACAAAATGTAGCCATTTCCTTGATAAAGACGGACGAATACCTCCGCTCCGCGATTTGAAAGTAATCATCCGTAAATCCCTTGATGAAAGTCTGAAAGCGCTCAAGACGGATTATGCGGATATTTTCATGCTGCATCAGGGCAGTATCGGGAGTTTGAACAGCGATGATATTACCGGAATTTTCGAAAACCTGAAAAAGGAAGGAAAAATAAGAGTGGCAGGCGTCTCCACATATACGGCAGAAGAAACGTCGCTGGCAATCGGCAAAAGTTGGGGTGTGGTTCAGTTGCCGTTCAATCTGATGGATCAGCGGCAAAAAGAACTGTTTCCCCTTGCAAATGAAAAAGGGACAGGGTTGGTGATCCGTTCGGTGTTGTTAAAGGGACTTTTGAGTAACCGGGGCAAAAATCTTCATCCTGCGTTGGCAGACGTGGAAAGGCATCTTACACGTTATGAAGAATTGTTGAAGGGCAAAGTATATCCTTTGTCCGCACTGGCAATCAAATATGTACTTTCATTCCTCGATGTGTCGGCGGCGCTGGTCGGTATTGACAGCCTTGCCTATCTGCACCGGTCGATAGAAGCGGCAAACGGACAATATCTGGATGATGCCGGCATGGAGTTGGCCGAAAAGCTGGCTTATCCTGATCCGGATTTTATCAATCTGCCTTACTGGGATAAAATGAATTGGTTAAAATAAAATATTATGATGAAATTAGGAATTATCGGAATGAGTCCGGGCAATGCGCATCCTTACTCGTGGTCGGCGATTGTCAATGGTTGTTTTGATGCGGAAGAAATCCGTCGCATCGGTTATCCTGCAGTAGCAAATTATCTGGAAGCCAACCAAAGTACGTTGGGTATATCCGGAGTGAAAGTGACTCATGTATGGGCGCAGGACGAAAGCATTGCCGGGAGCATTGCAAAAACGGCCCGGATTGACCATGTATGTAACAGTCCGGAAGAAATGGCCGGCCGGGTGGATGCCGTATTTCTTTCGCGTGATGATGCGGAAAATCATGTAAAGATGGCTCAGCCGTTTATTGATGCGGGTATCCCGCTGTTTATCGACAAGCCTGTGGCGCTTACGCTAACTGACCTGGATTATTTTTCAAACGAATATGCAAAAGGGAAACTGATTATGTCCTGCTCGTCGATGCGATATGCCGGCGAATGTATGGTGGTGAAGCAGGAAATGGATTCGTTCGGGAAAATCGAACTGGTAACCGCCGTTGGAAAAAAGGACTGGAACAAATATGGCGTTCATCTGCTGGAAGCGCTGAGCGCTCTACTGGACGATCCCAGACCGGTGACGGTAAAACACATCGGCGTTGCGGGAAAAGATATTGTCCATATAACGTTTGAGACTGGTGTGCAGGCTGTTTTTCAACTGTTCACGGATATTTCGCCGACGTTTCAACTGTCACTGTTCGGACAAAACGGGTGGCGGCTGATCGATATTAAAAATTCTTATTCAATGTTTCGCGATAATATCATTGAATTTGTTCGTTCTGTGGAGGACGGAAAACCCCGGTTGCCATTTGAAAAGACGGAACAAATCATCCGTGCATTGATAGCGGCAAACGAAAGCCTTCATAACGGCGGAAAAACTGTAATATTAACCCGTTAAACTCGAAATAGTATGCACATAAACGATTTATTAAGTCTCAAGGGAAAAGTCTGTCTGGTTTCCGGTGGTGCCGGTCTTTACGGGAAAGGGATTACGGAAGGACTTGCAGAAGCAGGCGGGACGGTTATCATCGCATCGCGTAACGGGGTGAACATTGAAGAAACGGCCGGCACTTTCCGCCAAAACGGTCTGGATGTCCACGCATTGCAGGTTGATCAGAGCGACCATTCTTCTGTCATTGTTTTGAAAAACAGTATTATGGAAAAGTTCGGCAAACTGGACGTATTCGTTAACAATGCCGTCGCACGGCCGATGAAAGGTTATAACGATGATTTGGGCAATTTTGACGTGTCCATGAAAATCAATGCCACCGGCATGATGGATATCCTCCGTGAAATGGCGGACTTGATTGCTGCAGGCGGTGGGGGAAGTGTCATTAATATTGCTTCGATGATGGGCATGTTCGGCCCCGACATTTCCAATTATGAGGGAACAGACATGGGAACGCCTCCACCTGATTATTTTTTTCATAATGCAGGATTGATTAATCTGACCCGTTATCTGGCGCGTGTACTTGCCTGCAAGAATATCAGGGTCAACTGTGTCAGTCCGGGCGGACTGTTTAATTATCAACCGGAAAGGTTTCTTGAAAATTACTGTAAAAAAGTGCCGCTGAAACGGATGGCGAACAGGGATGACATCAAAGGCGTTATCGTATTGCTGGCATCCGAAGCGGGAGCTTACATCAACGGCGAAAACATATTGATGGATGGCGGCATGCACGCATAAAAAACAGAAATATAGAGTTCTTTGACATATTGTTTACACGCAAACGTCTGAACCGGGATTTGAACCGGATTCTTAAGATTAAGAAAACAAGTTTGAGAAAAATCGTGGTTCGGACAGAATTGTTTCGTATATTTGCAGTCGGTAAATAACGAAAAAAGAATTTGCTATGGCAACACAACGGAAAAAAAGTATGACGAAGTCTTCAAAAAACGGAGAATCGGAACCGTTTGCCGGCTGGGGCGGTAAACCGCCGCGGTATATCAATCCGCATACCGATTTCGGATTCAAGAAACTGTTTGGAACGGAAGCGAACAAGGATTTGTTGCAGGAGTTCCTGCCTGTTTTGTTGGGTAAGGAGGATCGGATTATTTCATTGCGCTACCTGAATCAGGAACAGTTAGGACGTACCGAAAATGACCGCAAAGCGGTCTATGACCTGTACTGCGAGACGGAAACGGGCGATAAATTTATTGTCGAGATGCAGCGCAACTATCAGGAATTTTTCAAGGACAGGAGCGTTTACTATTCCACGTTTCCGATACAGGAACAGGCAAAACGGGGCATTGAATGGGATTTCGAGTTGAACGCAGTCTATACGGTGGG
>JAISWR010000089.1 GCA_031270985.1 Bacteroidales bacterium
TTTTTAAGGTTATGTTGTTAAAACCGAATTTGGAAAGGCGTTCGCTAATAATATACGGCAACGTATGTGTGCCGTGCGATAAATCGCCGGTGTTCAGGCAATATCCACCTGATTGCGCAGCAGGTCGTCCAGCGTTTCCCGTTTCCGTATCAAGTAGTCTTTTCCATCGCGAAGCATCACTTCAGCGGGACGCGGACGGGCGTTGTAGTTGGATGCCATTGTCATGCCGTAGGCTCCAGCGTTTTGAAACACAAGTATGTCGCCCACCGTTATTTCGCTTATTTCACGATCCTTCGCGAAAGTGTCGGTTTCGCAGATGTAGCCCGCCACCGTGTAGACATGCGGCGTGCCGTTGGGGTTCGACGCATTGATGATGTGGTGATAGGCGTCGTAGAACATGGGGCGTATTAAATGATTCAACCCCGTGTCCACGCTCGCAAAAACAGTGGATGCAGTCTGCTTCATCACGTTGACTTTGGCAGCAAGGTAACCCGCCTGACTGACCAGAAATTTACCCGGCTCGAATTTCAGCGTCAATTCTTTGCCGTATTCTTTGCAAAAGTCGTTGAAACGTTGCGTCAATAAGGAACCCAGCAATTCGATGTCGGTGGCGTAATCGTCCGGCTTGTAGGGAACCTTGAAACCGCTGCCGAAGTCGAGGAACTGCAAATTGGGGAAATGCCGAGCGACGTCGAACATCACCTCTGCACCTTTGAGAAAAACATCAATGTCCAAAATGTCGGAACCCGTGTGCATGTGCAGCCCGCTCACCTTCATACCGCAAGTTTTGACAATTTCCAGAATGTCGGGTATCCGGTGGCGTGAAATACCGAATTTGGAATCCGCATGACCGGTGGATATTTTCAGATGTCCGCCGCCCATGATGTGCGGGTTGATGCGGATGCTCACCGGCACGCTATCGCCGTATTTGTCGCCTATTTGCTTCAGCACGTACAGATTGTCAATGTTCACGTGCACGCCCGTTTCGATAGCTTGCTCATATTCTAGCACCGACACGCTGTTGGATGTGTATATGATGCGCTTCGGGTCAAATCCCGCTTTAAATCCCAACTGCACCTCCTGTATGGACACTGCATCCAGACCGGCGCCCAACCCGCAGATGTATCGCATGATGTTGATGTTATTGAGCGCCTTGCAGGCATAGTGGATATCCAGCCGCGTGTTTTCAAATGCTTTAATGAGGCGTTCATACTGCCGACGGATAATCGCCGTGTCGTAAATGTACAACGGAGATCCGTATTTCTCTACCAGCGAGGCAATGCCTATCCCCCCTATTTCGTATTGTCCGTTATTGTCCTTCACCATATTGTGTGTTTTTAGATGTTCTCTTGAAGTTGCAAAAATACAAAAATATTACGTACAGTTACATTTCGCGTGGAACGGTTTCGATTTTGGTGTAATGTCTTTCATCGGATGCCGAGGTAAATGTTAAAAAATGTTAAAAAATGTTAAAAAATACGCATGATTGTCCGGTATAGTTTTAGTAATATGCTGAAAATAATACATATAAAATATTTCTCGTATTGCTTGCAAAAAATTTTTTTTTTTTACCTGAAAATAATCTTTATTTTTGCCTGAAATTTAGTTAGCAATAGAAAAATCTTTAAAAACAATAAGTCAAGTGTCTATGAAAAGGAAAAATGTGATTTTGATACCTGTTTTAGTAGTAGGTATCGTATTGAATGGTTGCTCCCCTTTGAAAAAAATGAAACAAAATGCGGAGCAGGTGAAGTACAACGTAAATCCTCCTGTGTTGGAACTCGTGGGAGATGAAGTAGCCATTACTGTTAATGGCACGTATCCCGCAAAGTATTTCAATAAAAAAGCCGAGATGGAACTGACGCCTGTGTTGCTAAGCGGCGACAACGAATTGCCGTTTGACACCTATAGGGTACAGGGCGAATCGGTGCAAGGCAACGCTAAAGTCATCAAGTATGACGGAGGATCGTTCAGTTACTCGTCCAAAGTGACCTATAGGCCCGAGTTTCAACTTTCTCAGTTAAATCTCAAAGCCACAGGCATCTACAAGGATAAAACCCTTGAGATTGACCCGTACAAACTTGGCGACGGTATCATCACCACATGCCTGCTGGTGCAAAAGGACGGAAAGGAAACCTATGCTTCCGACAAATTTGTACGCACTACCACCGACTCTTACGAAGCAGACATTAAATATGCGTTGCAGCAGTCGGAAGTACGTAGCGCCGAAACAAAAAAACAGGAAATCAAAGACTTCACCGAATCTATCCGTGTGGCGAAAGACAACGAACGGGTAAATTTCACCAGTGCGGAATTGTCTGCCTATGCATCTCCAGACGGACCGCTGGATTTGAACACTAAACTATCCAACACCCGTGAGAAAACCGGTGAAGCATTTTTCTCCAAAAACTTCAAAACCGCCAAAGTGGAAGAAATTGTACAGTCCGACTTTCTGAAAGTGGTCACCACGCCAGAAGACTGGGACGGTTTCAAAAAACTGATGGAAGCCTCCAACATTCGTGATAAAGAGTTGATTCTTCGCGTGTTGTCCATGTATTCCGATCCTGTAGTGCGCGAGCGTGAAATCAAAAACGTGGCTGCCGCTTACGAAGAAATCAAAAAAGACATCCTGCCACAATTGCGTCGTACCAAAATGACAGTCAATATTGAAATCGTCGGTTTGTCCGATCAGGAAATTCTGGCACAATTCGATCAGGACGCTGACAAATTGGAATTGGAAGAAATCCTGTATGCCGCTACTTTGACTCAGGATGCCAACAAAAAACTTGCCATTTATCAAGCAGCCGCACGCAACTATCCAACCGATTACCGCACGAAAAATAACCTGGGCGCGGCATATTTGAAAATAGGACGCACCGGAGAAGCCAAAACACCGCTGAATGACGCCAAAGCCATCCAAAACAACGACATCGTAAAAAACAATCTGGCTGTGGTAGCCCTGCGCGAAGGCAATCTCGCGGAAGCGGAAGAACTGCTGACCTCCATTAGCGCCAGCGAAGAAGCCAAATATAATCTGGGAATCATCAAAATTATTCAGGGCAAATACGCCGATGCCATCAATTACTTCGGCAATCAGGTGGAAATCAACGCAGCGCTGGCAAAATTGCTGGCAAAACAGAATGACGCCGCCTTAACCACCCTGAATTCCGTTAAAAGCGAAGATGCGCTGGTATATTACCTGAAAGCAATTGTGGGCGCCAGAACACAAAATAACAATCTGGTCATCAACAATCTGCGTACAGCTGCATCCAAAAGTGCCGAACTGAAAACCAACGCAAAGAAAGATATCGAGTTTGCCAGATATTTTGACAATGCCGATTTTAAGTCTATCGTTCAATAAGATAGGACAATTAGAACAAAAAACCACCCTCGAAGGGTGGTTTTTTTTGCTGTTTTTTTTGTTTTCTTGCATCTTTGGCAAAGACTTTGTAGTGGAAAAATACCCGAATATTGAATTAAATTTTTAGCTATGAATATACCGGTTATTTGGATTATTTTTGGCGTATTTGCCTTATTGAGTTGGCTGGTATCCAGCCAATTGAAGAGCCGCTTCAAAAGATATTCGCAAATCCCCGTTAATTACGGGCTTACCGGAAAGGATGTGGCGGAAAAAATGTTGGCGAACAATGGGATACGCGATGTACAAGTGAAATCCACCGACGGAGAACTGACCGATCATTACAACCCTGTTGTCAAGACGGTGAACCTGAGCAAGAACGTATATTACGGCAGCCACGTTGCCGCTGCCGCTGTTGCCGCTCACGAATGCGGACATGCCTTACAGCATGCACAGGCTTATGCGTGGCTCACCATGCGTTCCAAGCTTGTGCCTGTGGTAAATTTTGCTTCCCATTGGGTACAATGGGTATTGCTGGCAGGTATCATATTGGTCAACAGTTTTCCCGGATTATTGCTGGCAGGCATCATCCTTTTCGGGTTGACCACCCTGTTCAGTTTCATCACCCTGCCCGTCGAAATCAATGCAAGCAAACGGGCTTTGGCATGGCTGAACAATGCAGGCATCACCTCCTATGCCACCCATCCCAAAGCACAGTCGGCGCTGAAATGGGCGGCTTATACCTATGTCATTGCCGCACTCTCGTCGCTGGCAATGCTGGTATATTACATTTTGGTTTATCTGGGTGGACGGCGAGACTAAGTCATTAGCATTTTTTATGTTAAAATTTGTTAAATCAAAGAGTTAGATGAAGAAAACGGCTTTATTTTTGTATGTACATCAATAATAAATGTTCCATTTAAATCAATGTTTTATGAAAATTAAAAATATATTAGTATCATTGACAATTGCCTTAGTAGGCGGATTTGTCGCAGTATTTGTTTATGCGCGATTGACGAAATCGTCGTGGGAAATTGGGGAAATCGCATTGGAAAACCGTTCCGCCCAAGTACATTATGCGGCGCTGCACCCGCAGAACGCACAGGATGTTACCTATCCCGACTTCACCTATGCCGCCGAACAGGCGGTACATTGCGTAGTACACGTGAAGGTGAAAAGCAAGCAAAGAGTGTACAGTAATCCGTTTTATGAGTTCTTCTACGGCTACAGACCACCACGCCAGGTGATACCCGTTGAAGGTTACGGTTCTGGAGTAATCATCAGCGAAGACGGCTACATCATCACGAACAATCACGTGATTGAAAGGGCTGATGAAATAGAGGTGACGCTCAACGACAAACGGATATTTACCGCCACACTGGTGGGCGCCGACCCTTCTTCGGACATCGCCTTGCTGAAAGTGGACGAAACAGGTCTTCAGTTCCTCACTTACGGGGACTCCGAAAACCTGAAAGTAGGCGAATGGGTGCTGGCGGTAGGCAATCCCTACAATCTCACCTCCACCGTTACGGCAGGTATTGTGAGCGCAAAAGCCCGTAAATTGGGCATCATCTCCGATGCAATGGCTATCGAATCATTCATCCAGACCGACGCCGCCGTCAATCCGGGCAACAGCGGAGGGGCGCTGGTCAATACACGGGGAGAACTGGTGGGTATCAACACCGCAATAGCCTCTCAAACAGGCACTTATTCCGGAAATTCTTTCGCAGTTCCGGTGTTCATTGTGCAGAAAGTAGTGACCGACTTGAGGGAATACGGCGCCGTGCAGCGTGCTATGCTGGGCATCACTATTGACGCCGAATATGCCGAAAAAAACAAAGTGATCTCCGTAGAAACCGTGCTGGAAGAAGGCGCAGCGTTTGCAGCAGGCTTGAAAGAAGGCGATATTATCAAAACGATAGACGGCGTTTCGATAAGCAGTTACGCGGAATTGCAAGACCAACTGAGCAAATATCGTCCTAATGATGAAGTAGAACTTACCATTGAACGAAATAAAAAAATACAAACGCTGAAAGTCACATTACGCAATGTAAAGAACACAACGCAACTCATAAAAAATGATCCCGACGACATTCTTGGCGCGAAATTTGAGGGGATAAATGATAGAGAGAGAAGAACCTTGCGGATTCGATCCGGCGTCAAGGTAAAAGACGTAGGACAAGGCAAACTGAAAGAAGCAGGTGTTCGTAACGGGTTTATCATCACCAGAATGAACGATGTCGCGGTAAGTTCGGTAAACGACATCAACGAAGTGCTGAGCCTTATCAAAAGCAACGGCAGAGTGGTGATAGACGGCGTATATCTCGACGGCAGAGTGGCATATTATGTTTTTGCCAAATAATAACGTGTCATGATGTATCTTTTTGCTTGACACGATTAAATATATTTATATCGAATAATGAGACAGTTAAAAATCACAAAATCAATCACCAACAGGGAAAGCGCTTCTTTGGATAAATACCTGCAGGAAATCGGCAAAGAAGAGTTGATCACGGTGGAAGAAGAAGTAGAATTAGCCCAGAGAATCAAGAAAGGTGATCGGACGGCTCTGGAGAAACTGACCAGAGCTAATCTTCGTTTTGTGGTTTCTGTCGCAAAGCAGTATCAGAATCAGGGTTTGAGTTTGCCCGACCTCATCAACGAGGGAAATCTGGGCTTGATTAAGGCTGCGGAAAAGTTTGATGAAACGCGTGGATTCAAGTTCATTTCATACGCTGTGTGGTGGATACGGCAATCCATATTGCAGGCGCTGGCGGAACAGTCGCGTATTGTGCGTTTGCCGTTGAATCAGGTAGGTTCGCTGAACAAGATCAATAAAGCGTTTTCAAAATTTGAACAGGAAAACGAGCGCGTGCCATCGGCGGAAGAACTTGCAGACGTTTTGGAAATCACCAAGGAAAAAATTGCTGATACTTTGCGTGTTTCGGGACGTCACGTGTCGGTGGACGCTCCTTTCATTGAAGGTGAAGACAATACTTTGCTGGATGTGCTGCAAAATTCGGACTCGCCGGTTGCCGACCGCGAACTGATGAACGAATCGCTGGGACGCGAAATCGAGCGTGCTTTGGCTACACTTACCGAGCGCGAACGGGACATCATTAAATACTTTTTCGGCATCGGCGATCAGGAAATGACCCTTGAAGAAATCGGCGAAAAATTCGGATTAACACGGGAACGTGTTCGCCAAATCAAGGAAAAAGCCATCCGCAGGTTGCGCCATACCTCGCGAAGCAAATTACTGAAAGGTTATTTGGGCTAAAAAAAATTGGGTTTTTGTTTTTAATAGGAGAAACGAGGGTTGTCCATCCGCAAGGGAACAATCCTCGTTTTTTTATGGATTTGATAGAAAATGCAGCAATGAAATCCCGCCAGCTTCAATCATTTTCCGCCGGCTTTCCCTTTGGGTAGAAACGACACAATGACCACCCCTGCCAAAGCGACACCGATGAGTACGGCAAACGCCACCGTGTAATTTTTGAATGTGTCGTGCATGGCGCCCACTAGCATCGGGAATACGGATTCGGCAATGCCGTCGGCAACGAGAATGATGCCCATGGTGCGTCCCAGCGCCTTAATGCCGAACAGATCGCCGGCAATAAGCGGAATGATCATGTAATCGCCCCCCAACCCGATGCCGAAAATCGCGGCAAAGAGATATATTTTACCCGGAAAATCGGGCAGCATCAGCAACGGTATTGCCGAAGCCACCATCAAGTAAATGATAATCATCACGTATTTACGTCTGATGAGATCGGCAAGCCAGCCCATCAGTACCCTGCCGGCGAGGCTGAACAACAGCACAAGCGACATGATGTGCGCTGCGTCAGCCTGTGTAAAATTCATGTCGCGCAAATAGAGCTTCAGATGCTGGTTAACGCCGCCCACCGTCCCGATGGCGCACATGCTGCCAAACCCCAGCAGGTAAAAATACGGACTTTTCAATATCTCCTTAACGGACACCGGTGTATCCTTTATTATTTTCGAGTCTTTCGTTGCTGAGGACGGCTCTTTGATAAAATACGCCATGGGCAGGGAGATCAATATGATGAGGACACCCAGCGCAGCCAGTGCGAAATGCCAGCCGTATTCTTTTTCAAACCTGTTGGAAAGCAGAGGTACTAACGCGCCACCCATGCCTATGCCCAAATAGGCAATACCCATCGCCTTGCCCCTGTTCTTGTCGAACCATCGCGAAATCAGCACTTGACACGGTAGCGGACCTGCACACACATATCCCAACGCATTGAACACATAAAACAGGTAGAACAAGGGTAACGAGTCGAAGTAACTCAACCCTATAAGAGCGGTTCCTGCCATCAGCGATCCGGAAATCATCAGTTTGCGCGGACCGTAGCGGTCAATCAACCACCCGGCGATGAACCCGAACAACGGCGCCACCAATAATTTGCCGATAGCATTGCCCGACGTGACGGTGGCACGCGACCATTCGTATTCGGCGGTCATGAAGTCATAATAAAAAGGCAGTCCGTAAAGTGCAATGCCCACGATAGCAAACAGTGACAAGAATGCCGTTAGCATGATGTAAGCCCGCGAACTGCTTTTGGCGGATTTGCCTGAAAGAAGGTATGTGCCGGAAAGTCTCATTTCGTTAAAAAAAAGTAATTCGTATTGCTTTGGATGACTAAAAGTTAAAATATCATATCTCCGTTTTCCCGGCAAAAATACAATTTTTATTTCAATAATATGATATGGTTTTTGTAACTTTGTGCGAAATTCAAACAATTTGGGCTTGTCCGATGAATAAAATTATCAGTAAGGAATTTCTGTCCGAGAATGTTTTCCGGATGGTGATAGAAGCGCCGTACATTGCGAAAAGCAGAAAAGCGGGGCATTTTGTGATTGTTCGTACCAGCGAAGGAGGGGAACGTATCCCGCTGACCATTGCCGACGCGGATATGGATAAGGGGACAATTACGCTGATTATCCAGAAGGTAGGATGTTCGTCGGCAAAATTGTCGATTCTGAACTCCGGTGAATATCTTCAGGATGTGGTGGGGCCGTTGGGTAACGCCACTCATATTGAGAAAGTAGGCACCGTGCTTTGTGCGGGTGGCGGAGTAGGCATTGCGCCGCTGTACCCTATCGTGCAGGCATTTAAACGTTCGGGAAATCGTGTGGTAACCATCCTTGCTGCCCGCAACGCCTCACTGCTGATTTACGAACAGGAAATGAAAGCCTTTTCGGACGAGGTCATCATCATGACCGATGACGGATCGCGGGGCAAAAAAGGCTTGGTGACCGAAGGCATGGAAGAGGTTATCCTGCGGGAACCGGTGCATCAGGCGGTGGTGATAGGCCCTGCGGTGATGATGAAATATGCGTCGCTGGTGACTAAAAAATACGGCATCTCCACTATGGCAAGCCTCAATACCATCATGGTGGACGGCACCGGAATGTGCGGCGCTTGCCGTTGTACGGTAGGCGGAAAAACGCAGTTTGTTTGTGTGGATGGACCCGAATTTGACGCTCATCAGGTGGATTTCGACGAAATGTTGCGGCGCATGTCTGCCTATAAAGAAGAGGAAACACAATCGTATCAAACACACCAGTGTAAAGTGTCCTGACCAATTACATCCGAAATGAACATATCCGAATATCTGAAAGCCGAACGCAGCCAATCGTGGCGGGAAGAGTTGCGCAAATCCGTGAAAGCGGCAGACCGTACCAGACGTGAACGGGTGACGATGCCCGAACAGGAAGCGGCCATACGGGCGACTAACCACCTGGAAGTCAATCTGGGATTGAGCGAAGAACAAGCCGTAAACGAAGCCGTCCGTTGTCTGGACTGCGCAGACCCTACCTGCATCAGCGGCTGTCCCGTGAACATCAACATCCCAAAATTTATCAAATACATTGAAGGACGCGACTTTTTGGGCGCCGCCCGCACCCTGAAAGAGACTAATGCACTGCCGGCGGTATGCGGACGGGTATGCCCGCAGGAGGAACAGTGCGAATCGAAATGTTTTTATAAACTGAAACTGAAAAAAACGCCTGTGGCTATCGGCAATCTGGAGCGTTTTGCAGCCGACCGCGAGCGCACATCGGGCAATATCTTCGTTCCCCAAATCGCCACTTCCAACGGGATAAAAGTGTCTGTGGTAGGTTCAGGTCCTGCCGGACTGGCTGCGGCAGGCGACCTCGCCAAACTCGGTTATGACGTCACCGTGTTCGAGGCGTTGCACGAAATTGGCGGAGTGCTCAAATACGGGATTCCCGAATTTCGTTTGCCCAACATCATTGTGGACGTGGAAATTGAGAACCTTCGCAAGATGGGCGTCCGTTTTGAAACCAACTTCATTGTGGGCAAAACTGCTACCTTTGACGACCTGCGCGCCGAAGGATTTAAGGCATTTTTTATCGGCAGCGGAGCCGGATTGCCTAATTTTATGAATATTCGGGGCGAAAACCACATCGGCGTCTTTTCCTCCAACGAATATTTGACACGTGTCAATTTGATGGGAGCAGCGCGTCCCGAATGTGATACGCCCGTGCTGAGCGGTAAAAATGTCGCCGTCATCGGCGGAGGCAACACCGCGATGGACAGCGTGCGCACCGCTAAACGGCTGGGCGCCGACCACGCCATGATTGTGTATCGTCGTTCTATGGATGAAATGCCGGCGCGCAAGGAAGAGATTCACCACGCACAACAGGAAGGCGTGGAATTTTTGTGCCTGCACAACCCTGTTGAATACCTTGCCGATGAGAAAGGACGCGTGCAACAGATGCGGGTACAAAAAATGGAACTTGGCGAACCTGATGCTTCCGGCCGCCGCCGCCCCATACCTGTCAAGGATTCCGAATTTTTGATAGCGGTGGACACCGTCGTAGTAAGCGTGGGCGTTTCCCCCAATCCGTTGGTAGCAAAAGCATTGCCCGCATTGGAAACAACGCGCTGGGGCACCGTCGTGGTCAATCAGGAAAACATGCAAACCGCCATTCCCGATGTATTTGCCGGCGGCGATATTGTAAGAGGCGGCGCTACAGTCATCCTTGCCATGGGCGACGGCAGGAAGGCTGTGGCAGGCATACACGCTTACCTGAAAGGCATGATTTGATTTGACTCCGACAGGTGTTGCGCAACTCCCAACGTACTTGTTGTCACCGGTATTTGATGGACGTGTCCGGACTGATACGGCTGATGATGGACGAAGGGACAATCAACATCAGCAGGATGATTAACGTTGTGCCGGCGTTGATTGCCAGCAAGTGAACGATGCTGATGCGAATGGGTACTTTACTCAGGAAATACGACTCCTGATCGAGTGCAACGATGCCGAACTTCCATTGCAGCCAGCACAACGACAGCGCAATGAAATTGCCCCACAGCAGTCCTTTGCCGATAAAATAAACGGATTCGTACAGAAACACTTTCCGGATGAAACGGTTGCCTGCGCCCAATGCTTTCAGCACCCCGACGGTAGAGGTGCGTTCAAGGATGACAATCAGCAATCCCGAAATCATGTTGAACCCTGCCACCAACGCCATCAACAGCAGGACGATAAATACGGTAGTGTCCTGCAATCCCAGCCAGTCGAACAACTGTGCATACAACTCACGGACGTTTTGTATTTTAAGGCTTGAGCCGTCGCCGGAAAGACCATATCCCGCCAGATTAAACACTTCGTTCGTTGTCGCTTCCAGACGGTCAAAATGGCGGACAAATATCTCGAATCCGCTGATTTGATTACTTTTCCAGCCGTTTAACCGTTGCAGTTGCGCCATGTCCACAAGGGCGAACATTTTGTCAAACTCCGTCAGTCCTGTTTCATAAATGCCACACACGAAAAATCTCCTGATGCGCAAAGGCTCTTGTACGAAATGGATGATGACGGGGTCTCCGGTTTTCAGCTGCAACAGTTTGGCGATGTGGCGTGAAAGCAGGATTTTGTCGGAAACCACCGAATCCGTCGGGTGGAACACTTTGCCTTCCAACAGGTTTTTTTCAAAAAAATCCCATTCAAAATCTTCGGCAATACCTTTCAACACGATGCCCTGTATCTCGCCTGCGCTTTTCATGATGCCCGGCTTGATACAGTACCGTTGTATGTGGCGCACTTCGGGCAGTGCATTCAATGCCTCCATGAAGGGCTGTTCCGTCGCTATGGGCGACATGTTGTACAGCGAATATTGCCCCTCCAGATTGGTGATTTGTATATCGGCAGAGAACCCCGTGGCTTTCATGCCGATTTCGTTTTTGAACCCCGAAGTGACCGATACGGCAACAATCATCACAGACAGACTCAACGCTATCCCTACAATACTGACGGACACCATCAGCCCGGTGGATTTTTTTTGCGTTCCTCCCGATAAAAGCCGTCGTGCAAGGTATAATTCGGTTTTCATTTGCATTTTTTGATGAAAAGACAAAAGTAATCTTTATTTTTGGAACGAAAATTGAAGAAAGTTTTTTTTGAAACAAAACCGAATTCACCAAATGAATTTCAGTCGTCACATACTGACCGTCGCATATCTGTTTCTGAGCATGTCCGCCGTCGCCCAACGATTTTCGGCGGAAAAGGAAGGGCATGTGGTGGGGATGACCGTGATAAACGGGGATACTGTCTATCTGGTGGCGTTGAAAGAAGTGGAAATACGCGCTGCACGGCTGTTTAAAAGCAAATCCGACGAGCGCGCATTTTGGAGACTGGTGCACAACGTGAAAAAAACATACCCCTACGCCAAACTTGCCGCAGTGAAGTTGCGGCAACTCAACGAACATTACCTGCAACTGCGTACGGACAAGGAACGGAAAAACTACGCCAAGCAGGTGGAAAAAGAACTGACGGAGGAATTTGAAGGCGAACTGCGAAAACTGACTCTTTCGCAGGGACGTATCTTGCTGCGGCTGGTAGACAGGGAAACGGGCAACACCACCTACGCAATCCTGAAGGAATTTCGCGGATCCCTTTCCGCTTTTTTCTGGCAATCGGTGGCAAGACTGTTTGGATCGAACCTGAAATCGCAATATGACCCTTCGTACGGCGAGGACAAAACCATCGAACAAATTATCCGCGAGATTGAAGCGGGATATTTGTGATGACGATGCGGTACATTTATTTTGGGTGCATTTCAAATTGTCGCACCGATGACCATTCCAAAAATCTGTGACTTTCGACTACTGTTTATTCGTTGCTTTTGAAACAGTCCCCCAAAAACTCAACGATGAACCGTTCCTCACCAGCCGTAAGTTCCGACATGCTGTTCTATGGCGTTTTAAAAGTGCGCGACGTTATGCTCGCGTTTTGCGTTACGTTGGCGGCGTCACCCTGTCTGTGCTCCGCCTTGTATCTTGCTTTTACATCTGCTCAATCCATACCTGTTTTATTTTTTTGCTGTTATTTGAATTATTTTACTACCTTTGTCTCCCGTTTGATAGCATCCTTTATATGCACTTCATACGAGTTTGGCAGCGCAAAAATACAAATTTAATTCGTATTATACGAATTAAATTTGATAAGGAATTGTTAATTTCAAGTAATTTATATTGATTCTAAATAAGAAAATGTTGTAAATAGTTGAAATTCAATCGTATTAATAAACATGGTGTTTTTATCGAATATTGAAAAAGTTGCTTATGGCGTTGGCAAACCATCAGGGCAATGTATGTGGTGCGTCAAAAGAAGTGTTATGCGTTAAGACGAATGATGATTTTTAATCAATCAATCAAATTTAATTAGAATTTTTGCAAAAATACGAATAAAGTTTGCGATATGGGGACACTTGACCGATTGAAAAAAGCAGTTGCCTATTTAAAGGGACGACAAATAATAAAAACACAGCAAGACATTGCTGATGCAATGCACTTTAATAAATCTACAATATCTTCCATCCTCAATGGGGACGAAAAATATCTTACTGAAAGTTTTTTGATTAAATTCTGCGACACTTTCAATGAGATAAATAGAGATTGGCTCATTAATGAAGAAAAGGGAATGGTAAACCAAGACATTAGAGATAGTTTGCACTGTACCGCCGTGGGAAATAATGTGAATGGGAGCGGGAAGGTCATTACGAATAACGATATTTCAAAAATGATCGATCTCCAAAAAGGATACCAAAGTCTAATCAAAAAAAATCAGGAACAATTAGACAAAAGCCAGTCGCATATTGACAGATTAATTGGAATTATTGAAAAATTTCATAATAAATAATAAATAAATCATCATGGACTTTAAAGATTCAATCATTCAGTTATCCGAAAGGGCGTCCAAGCTCAAGGAATCCCTTTCGACGGAAGAAGCCACCAAGACGGCGCTTATACTTCCATTCATTCAGGCATTAGGCTACGACATCTTCAACCCGCTTGAAGTGATCCCCGAATAATCCGATAGCTTCAAATAATGTCCAGCGTCCGCTATTACCTTCGCTCGAAAAAGACTAACCCGTCCGTCATCATGGGGCATCTGTACCACGACGGAGAGGAGTTTGTATGCACTACCCGCTACTCTGTCCATCCCGCCAACTGGAACTATAATAAAAACAGGGTAACAAACAAAGAGCGGTACTTTGAGGACATTAATCAATAACCCGCAAACTGATAGCGTTGAAAATGAAAGACAACCCATACTTTTTCCGCGTGAAACCAAAACGAAAATCGTTACGGGAAAACTTGAAAACGGATGATGTTCTTATAAAATAATAGCTGAGATAATGTGATCCGGGCGGGATTCGAACCCACGACCCGCAGCTTAGAAGGCTGCTGCTCTATCCAGCTGAGCTACCGGACCAAATTTGCAACCGCAAAAGTAAATATTTGAAACGTGAATCACAAATTTTTTATAATATTGATAATAAATATGATAAGTCGATGATGTTACTTTCTCCACAATGGGATGACTATGAATTGATAGACAGCGGCGGGTTTGAAAAGTTGGAACGTTTCGGGCAGTACCTGCTGTCGCGTCCCGAACCTCAGGCAATATGGACAAAAAGACTGCCGCAGGAGGAATGGGATAAATCAGTTCATGCTGTTTTCAGGAAAGATGCCGGAAAAGGGTCGGACAACGAACGCGGGCAATGGATACAACGCGCAGGTATGCCACAACAATGGCAGATACGGTACCGGAACGGGGATATGTCTTTGAGTTTTCGGCTCGGTCTGACGTCATTCAAACATGTGGGCATATTTCCGGAGCAGGCGGAAAACTGGAATTTTATTTACGACGCCGTGCGACGTCTTCCAGCAGACGTTCCCCGCGTACTGAATCTTTTTGCCTATACGGGCGGGGCATCTTTGGCGGCGAAAGCGGCAGGCGCCGATGTCACTCATGTGGATTCGGTGCGGCAGGTTGTTACATGGAGCCGCGAAAACATGGAAACAAGCGGTCTTTCCGGCATTCGATGGATGGTGGAGGATGTTCCGAAATACCTGAAACGCGAGGTGAAACGCGGCAAGCAGTATCACGGTATTATTCTTGACCCTCCTGCATACGGACGTGGTCCAGACGGCGAAAAATGGGTGCTGGAGGACGACATCGGCGAAGTGATGGAATTGTGCGGCAAACTGTTGTTTCCCCATGATGCGTTTTTGGTGCTCAACCTATATTCGATGGGATTTTCAC
This sequence comes from Bacteroidales bacterium, assembly GCA_031270985.1. Lineage (GTDB taxonomy): Bacteria > Bacteroidota > Bacteroidia > Bacteroidales > UBA4181 > JAIRLS01. Next base: position 14,962 of record JAISWR010000089.1, read on the forward strand.
CATTGGTTGCCGAAAATCTGACGTACTCGTACTTCCCGCACCTCAATGGCGAATGCGGCGAACTGTTTGTCCCCGACAGGTCGGGGCAACGGTTGCCTCTGGGCGTTTTTATGCGGGGCATGCAGTAGAGATTCGGTGTGTAGCCATGCCTCAACCGCCCGCTTTTGTTGATTCCTCAACGGAAAGCGATGCAATTGCTTGCAACGGTTTCGTACATCTTTGAAAATATGCAGCGTCCCGTCTTTTTTCACGTCCCGTCTTGGGATACTGGCGCTTTAAAGCTTAGGCGGTAAAGACTGGTTTTGGCATCAATCATCAATTATCAATCTTCAGTCATCATGTAAATTGCCGCATCGCCCGCATCAATTTCCATGTCGGATGCGTACAGGGATGCAGGGATGAGAGAACCGTCTTTGAGTATTTTTTTAACGGTGTGGTCTGTGATGACGGTTAGTTGCAGCGGCATACGGAAATCTTTGTTGACAATGACCATGAATCTGTTTTCATCTGTTTGCAGTAAGGACACAAGGGCGTTACCGTCCGTTTGCAGCGCCAGCACATGTTGGGGCAAGCGGGTCAATCGCCGTGTGCCTGCGGGGATATCCTTTCCGGTGTGCCAGACGGAAATCATTTTTGCGCCGCCGAACACGCCGGAGAGTTGTTCCAGTTCTTTATTCACGGCACGGATGCGATCGTAGATAATCGAACGCTTGCCGTCCTCATTTATGGGCGAATGGTGAAAATTCCATTTTCCGCCTGATGCGGGATGCCAATATGTGAAATATTGCAATCCTTGTGCGCCATAGGCAAGGTTACTGTATGCTTGCAGTTTCATTTCTCCAACGGTGGGGACGGGATAATCGCCGTGTGCGGATGCAAGGATGAATGCCCAGAAGGGGCGGTTGAACGCTCTGGATACGGAGGCTATTTCCTCCAGATTTTCGTACCATCTTCCGCTCAGTGTCCGGTTGCCCTTTTCGTCCATGCGGACGGGATAATGGTCGAAGGATAACAGATCCGTCGGGACATTCTTGATGAAAGCCTCCAGATATTCGCGGTAGGTGGCGCTACCGATTAAGTCCATCGTGTCGGCAAAATTAGGGAACAGATTGACGTAGCAGGGGTGTGTCCTGTCGTCAAGTTGTATTTGTTCTGCCAACATGCCCAGGTAAGTGAAATCATTGATATGGGGTTCGTCTCTCAGATGGTAGGCGAAGAATGCCTTATGCTGTTTCAGTCTTTGGACTACTTCGCGCGGATTTGTTTCCACTTCGGGACAATGTATGATCAGTTTTATGCCTGTTTTTTCGGCTATATCCAATGCTTCTTCGGCATAAAACAAGTTGGAATAAAATGAGAAACCGACATTAAATCCGGCATCTTTCATTTCCTCGAAACGCTCTTGGGACTGTACTTCTTCCGGTACGCCCAGCCATGCGACAATGGGTATTTCTCTGCTGCGTTTGAGTTGTTCCTGTGCATTTATACAGCACGCCAGCAGCATTATGACTATCGTCGCGGCATTTTTTTTCATTTGTCTGCTTTGGGTTTCGTCTTTTTGTCTTTTCCGAATCCTTCGCGTTCCATGTGTCCCCAGCTCCTGACGCCGCGCAGGTAATCTATGTTGCCGCGCATTGCCCACCAAACGGTCAATGGATGGTACAACAAGGGTTCAAAAAAAGCGGTGCCTATCAGACGAAACACGTCCTTGCGGTTTTTGTATTTGTGGAAGGTTTTTTCTTCAAACAGGACAGCCCATGTGCTGAGGAATACGGCAAAGAAGTACACGAACGCCAGCAGCAACAGGAAGAACGACCAGTTTACCGCTTGAACAATTATTAAATAGGCGAAGTACAGATATCCCAGAAATTCGAGGATGGGCGCGAGCCATTCAAAAAAGAACCAGTAGGTATAGCCCAACATGCCGAAAATTCCATATTTATAGTTGAAGAACAATTTTTTGTGTGTCCGCAACGTTTCGAGTGTTCCTCGCGTCCACCGGTTGCGTTGCCGTGCAAGTATCTTCCGTGTGGCAGGCACTTCCGTCCACACCAGCGGGTCGGGGATGTACACCACTTGGTAGGGGCGTTTGTGTTCTGCCATGTAGCGTCTCATGCGCACTACCAGTTCCATGTCTTCGCCCACCGTTTTGGTGCTGTAGCCTCCGCATTGAATGACTACTTCCTTGTCGAACATGCCCAGTGCTCCGGAAATGAGTAAAAGCCCGTTAAGTTTGCCCCACGCCATGCGCGCCAGCAGGAAAGCGCGTGTGTATTCCAGCACCTGTACGCGCGGCAGGAATTCATTCGGAAGGCGTATTTCCTTGATTTGTCCGTCTTCAATGACGCAGGAGTTGGCAATACGAATCACCCCGCCTGCTCCGATTACCTCTTTGCCGGTTTCTTCCATAAACGGTTTCACCATTTTCAGCAGAGCATCGGGTTCCATGATGGAATCTACGTCGATGGAGCAAATCAGGTCTTTTTTGGAGATGTTGATACCGGCGTTCAGTGCGTCGGCTTTTCCGCCGTTTACTTTGTCAATCACCGTCAGTTTTTTGAACGAACGATTGTGTGATTTATACACGCCGCGAATACGTTCGCAGGGGATGCGGTAATCGAAGAAATAACTCACTCTTTCCAGTTCGTAAGCCTCCATCATTCGGTTGAATGTTCCGTCGGTGCTGCCGTCATTCACCACAATTACCTCAAAATTATTGTAATACAGTGACATGAGCGCTCTGATGTTTTCCACAATGGAACGTTCTTCGTTATAGGCAGGTGCAATAACGGACACGGACGGGGTCAACGGCGCAAGGATGATGGAATGGTAGTCCACATAGCTGTTTTTGCGCAGATATTTGCGTAACGCCGCTGCGGATATGAATGATAGTGTGAGATACACGGCAAAGAGAAGACATGTTAATATGAAAATAACGTGATTGACGGTGAAAAGGAATATGTTCGAAATGGTTTCCATTAGTTGATTCTTTTATCCAGTACGTGACGTATGATGATTTGATAGTTCTTGTATCCCGACAGCATCAGTTTTTCCAGAACAGCCGTACCGATGTCGCCCATTTTGTTGATCGCCATTGCCGCCTCAATTTGCAACTGTACGTCTTCCTCCTTGTCCAGGACAAGTTTCAGGAAACCGAGTATGCTCTTGTCCGGCATTTTGCCCATTGCCTGTACGATGGCCAATCCGTTATGATAATCTTCGTCCTTGTATCTGTTTTTGAGGGTTGGTAATGTTTCGCGGAGTTGTATTTCTCCGCAAACGTCGATGGCGTGACGACGGATGACGGTATTGGGATGTTTCAGCGTTTCCACTACACAATCAACGGCTTGCGTTTGTTTGAATACCCGTATCATGTTGAGTGCGAACACCACCACTGTATCATTGGTGGAATTTAGCCAACGCGAGAAATCCGGCACGATCAGGTTGTGGAACGTGATTAATTCGTGCACGTTGAGTTGTTCCCACATGGTGAAAGGGTGTACCAGATGGTCCAAAAATCCGAACGGGTCGTGTTTTTCAAGCCGAACCAACGCCAATTGTGCTTCCAATCGAAGAATATCGTTTTTGCTTTCCAGCGCTTTGCGTATTGCGTCGTTCACGGTGGTGATGTCCATGAACGACAGTTCCTTAAATCCTTTGATCTTAATGTGCCATTTCCGATGATGCACTTTTCGGATGGAATCCTGATGCAGCCCCATGCAGACATACAGTTCACGCAGTTTGGTTTTTGCCTCGCCGGACAGATTGATACTTAAATCTATCATCTGGTTAATGAGAATATTACGGCTAAATTCCGATTGGGCAATTTTTTTGATTTTGTCCATTTCCTGCGCATTATCGTCCGAAAACAGATAATCAATAAGCAGTGTTTGGTAATGCACAAGCAGTTTTTCCCCCAGCATCAGCCTTTTTTTCAAATTGTTGCGGTTGATCAATATCCATACCAACAGAATGAACATACCCACAATGCAGGTGACAATCACAATTACAAGCGCAAGTACCACTATCCTGTTGCTGAACAGATGGTAGTAATTATCTATGAGATTTTGTATATCAGGCATATACGCTTTTTAATGAAACATGTTAAAATAATATCTTAATCCTGCTTCTGCCGTGAAACGGTGATGATAACTCTTGTCGTACGCGTAACCGAGCGAAGCAAGCGCCGCCCAGCGGAAACCGAGACTTTTGATGGTGCCGATTGTCAGCGTGCCGGTTTTTCCCGGATTGGGATTGAATTGTATGAAATCGTCGCTGTATGTCCCGTAACTGATCACAGCGTACATATAGTCCTCTCTCGGCGAGAAATACCGCCGATAGGTCAGGCTGTACGAAGCCATCCAGTCGGACTGGTGCGAAATAAACGATCTGAACGCAAGGAAGTCTTTATTTTTCATCCAACTGACGGATCCTGTATAGATCCAGACGAAAGACGCCCAGTACAGGAAACGCGCACCCAGCGATATTTCAATCCCTCCGCCCACAGACTGGAAAAATTCACCCATGCCGCGATGTTTCGGAAAAAATTCGCCCTGCTCAGACCACGCATAGTCCAAATACACGTAATTGCTGCGAAACAACTTTTGATAGGCTTCCGCTTCCCATTGAAAGGATGGGTCGCGCATAGGCAATTCATCACCCATATTGACTTCGGCAATGTAGGTGCCGCGTTTCGCCTGTTTCGATAAGCCTGTGGAAATCACCATTCGGCGGCTCAAATAAGGCTCTTTGAAAAATTCAAAATAATTTTTTGCAAAAACAAAATCTTTATAGCGACGGTTCATGATGAGCCGGTACAATTCGCGTCCCTGCCGATGGTCGGGATTGACGGCAAACAATTCTTTGAGCGTTGCGAGCGACGCATCTTCATTGCTTGACAAATATTGTATCCATGCTTTTTTGTACAAAAAATTTTCGTCGTTCGGAAAGGCGATCAATCCTTTTTCTGCCTGAATCAACGCCGACAGGTATTTTTCGTCCCATGTTTCTATGTCTGTCATCAAATCCAGCAGGTCGTAGTATGCGGGATGGCGTTTGTAGAGCTGTCCCGTAACAATCCGCGCCGAATCATAGCGATGATCCCATGCGTAGGTACGGGCAATTAGCACTTCGGCATCCACATATCCGGGGTATTTGGACAACAGTTTGCGGCACATTGCGCGGGCTTCTTCCCTGCGGTCTGCAAACGCCGCATCACGGGCTTTCACCAAAAGGGAATCGGAATCAAATTTTTGCGCTTTTGCCGACATGACGACACACCAAGACATAGCGATACCCAGTATGAATTTTGGAGACATAACTGTTACCGCGTTTGGTTTGGTGTCGCACTTTCTTTGATTCTTGAACGAATCTCCTGTCCCTGCCTGTGGTTGGGGTTGATTTTAAACAGTTCCGTCAAAGTTGCGATAGCGGCGTCATAGTCACCCATCAGATATTGTATCCATGCTTTTTTGTACGTAAAATGCTCGTTGTCGGGAAATACGGTCATTGCTTTGTTGATTTGTTCCAGCGCCAATGGAAATTTCTGTTCCCACCGCTCAATATCTACGATTAAGTCCAGCAACTCATAATTTTTAGAATTGGCGGCATAAATCTGTTGTGTGATGATGCGCGCCGAATCGCTTTTATGCTCCCATGCATAAGTGCGCGCTATCATGATGGCGGCGTCAATATATTCGGGATAATGCGCCAACAGATGGCGACACAACTCGCGCGACTCTTCCCAGCGGTCGGTAAATGCCATTTCACGCGCTTCTGAGAACAACGAATCGGGATCGAACTGTTGAGCCTTTGTCAAAGGGATTATCCACCAGCAAACGGCAAGTGTGATGATTATATTCTTAATCATGTTCTATCAGATTTTTTATTTTTGTTGATATTTCGTCCAAATTAACGGGCTTAGTCCAGTATTCATTGGCGCCCAACTCCAATGCCTGATTGATGGTTTCTTGAACATTTACACACGTCAAAATCAGAATGATCATGCTGTTGTTGTGCAACGACGAACGCACATAGGAGACGAGTTCCAACCCGCTGACGACTGGCATATATACGTCAGTGATCAACAAATCAACATCTTTGTGCTCGGTGAGCAACTGTTCCGCTTCTTTTCCGTTGGTTGCCTTAAGTACGGTAAAGCCGTCTTTTTTAAGGCGCAACTCCAGCACTCGCAGCATCACCGGGTCATCATCGCATATCAATAGTTTCATGCTATCCTGATTATAAAATAATCACAAATATACAAAAATAATCAATACGTTTCTGGTTTTAAAAAGATTTTTTACTATTGTTACCCGCATTTGGAATATCCGCACTGCGTACAAGTGAGGCAACCTTCCTTGTAAACAAGCGTGCCTTCTCCGCCACATTCCGGATTGGGGCATTTGTTGTGTTTGGATACTTTGGTTCCGTCGGGGATGTACTTTTTCAATGCGCGTTCCACACCGTTTTTCCATGTATTAATGGTTTCGCTGTTCAGGTGGAGCGACGAGATGAGGTTGACCACGTCCGGGATGGGCATTCCGAAGCGCAACACGCTGGATATGAATTTGGCGTAGTTCCAGTACTCGGGATCGAACATGTGCGACAGTCCTCCCACTCTGTTGGGATAACCGTATCTGTCTTTGTATTCAAAATCGTAGCGCGTACCGCCGTCCGCTTCTTTCACTTTGATGATCCTGCCTTTGGTGATGGCTTTCGGGATGGGGAATACCTCGTCGTCGGTGATACCGGTGAATATTTCGTATGGACGTTCTTCGTACAGTCCGATAAATGCGATCCAGTCCTCTTTGTTGTTTTTGAAGCGGATGATTTCCGCATCCAATGAATCCGGACGACGGCGCGGCGCCTGTGTCTGGTTTTGCCGATCTTCTTTCTTGACGGAAATCAGGATTCCTCCGCGCGAACCTTCCCTGTACACCGTAATGCCTTTACAGCCGCACTGCCATGCGGTGATGTAGAGTTTTGCCACCATATCTTCGGACACGTCTTCCGGCAGGTTAATGGTCACGCTGATGGAATGATCCACCCATTTCTGGATTTCGCCCTGCATGTGTACCTTTTTTATCCAATCCACGTCGCCCGAAGTGGCTTTATGATACGGTGATTTTTCGATGAGCGTTTGCAATTGCTCCTCGTTGTATTTCATCACTTCTTTCACGTTGTAACCGTTGGTTTTCAACCAATCTATGAATTTATGGTGAAACACCATGTATTCTTCATAGGAAATGCTCTTTTCGTCGGTGTAACTCACCACCGCATCCCTGTCGCTGGGGTTCACGGTGCGACGGCGTTTGTAGTACACGGCAAACACGGGTTCTATGCCCGAAGTGGTTTGCGTCATCAGGCTGGTCGTGCCGGTGGGCGCAATGGTGAGCAGCGCAATGTTGCGACGGCCGTAGCGTTGCATTTCTTTGTACAGTCCTTCGTCTTCTTTGCGGAGGCGCCGGATAAAAGGATTGTTTTGCTCGAGCGATGAGTCGTAGATGGCGAACGAACCGCGCTCTTTCGCCAAGTTTACCGAACTGCGGTAAGTCTCCAACGCTAAAGTTTTCTGAACTTCTACCGAAAAATCAATACTGTCGTCGCTGCCGTAGCGAATGCCTAATGCGGCCAACATGTCGCCTTCTGCGGTGATACCGATACCTGTACGGCGTCCTTCTTCGGTTTTTACACGGATTTGTTCCCACATGCGACGTTCCACCCGTTTGATTTCCGGATCTTCGGGATCGGCGTGGATTTTTGCCAAAATGGCGTCTATTTTTTCCAGTTCCAAATCAATGATATCGTCCATGATGCGCTGGGCGTAAGACACATGCTGTTTAAACAACGGGAAGTTGAATTTCGCTTTGGATGTAAACGGCTGATCCACATAACTGAACAGGTTGATTGCCAGCAGGCGGCAACTGTCGTACGGACACAGCGGTATCTCGCCGCAGGGATTGGTGGACATGGTTTTGTATCCAAACTGTGCATAACAATCGGGAACGGATTCGCGTAAAATGGTATCCCAGAACAGAATACCGGGTTCTGCCGATTTCCATGCGTTATGGATGATTTTTTCCCAAAGCGCCTGAGCGTCTATTTCTTTGGTAAAGACGGGTTGATCCGAATCTATCGGATAGCGCGTCAAATAAGGTTGTTTGTTGATAACGGCGTTCATAAATTCGTCGTCAATCTTTACCGATACATTGGCGCCCGTAACTTTGCCCTGTGTCATTTTGGCGTCAATAAAGCTTTCCACATCCGGATGTTTGCTGGAAATGCTGAGCATCAATGCGCCGCGGCGACCATCTTGCGCCACTTCCAGCGTGGTATTGGAGTAGCGCTCCATGAACGTTACCACTCCGGTGGATGTCAGCGCACTGTTGAGTACAGGGCTACCTTTGGGACGGATATGCGACAGGTCGTGTCCCACTCCGCCCCGGCGCTTCATCAGTTGCGCCTGCTCCTGATCGATTTTCATGATGCCGCCGTAGGAATCGGCATGACCGTCGTTGCCAATCACAAAACAGTTGGACAGCGAAGCTATCTGGTACTTGTTGCCGATACCGGTCATCGGGCTGCCTTGCGGCACAATATAGCGGAAGTTTTTGAACAAATCATACAACTCCTGCTCGCTCATAGGATTGGCGTATTTTCGCTCCACGCGCGCTACTTCACGCGCCAACCGCCAATGCATGTCGTCCGGAGACTGCTCGTAAATCTTCCCAAAGGAATCTTTGATGGCATATTTATTTACCCACACTTTGGCGGCAAGCTCGTCGCCGTTAAAATATTCGAGTGACTTCTTGAAAGCCTCGTCAAACGTGTAAGTCTGGATTTCACGCTCTTGTTCGTCCGTCTTCCCGATCGTCTTTTTCTCTTTGGAAATCATTGTATCTGAAAACATTACCTTAATTTTTTGTGTCCGTTATTTAAATTTGAAATATTCCGCAAGGTATAATGAGATGAATAAACGGACAAATTTTTGGTTGCAGTGTTATCAACAATTTATCCACAATAATATATCGCTGGTAATCAACTTATCAGAGATTATCCATTTCGGCGCTTTGCCAACGGTTATCCGATATTTGTCGGGAAATTTTCGATTTGTGTTTTGATTTCTTTCAGGAACAACGTGGCTGGACCTCCGTCGATAGCGCGGTGATCGTAGGTCAGCGACAATCCGATGTATGGAACGAAGCCCATAACGCCGCCCCCGACGTCTGCCGGACGGTGAACGATGGTGTTTACGCCAAGTATGGCTACTTGTGGCACGTTGATGATAGGCGTAAAAATTTCTACTCCGTAGTTGCCCAAATTGGATACGGTGAAACTACCTGCCGTACTTTGCAGCAGTTCCGGGTCAATACCACCCTTGCGGCAACCATCCGCCAAAGCGCGTAAATTATTGGACAAGCCTTTCAGCGAGAGGTCACTCGCGTTTTTCAGCACCGGCACCATCAGTCCGCGCGGGGTATCTACCGCCAATCCGAGATGTACCTGCTTGAACGTCTTGATGCTGTCGCCAAGAAACTGGCTGTTTGCTTCGGGGTTCTTTTCCAGTGCGCGAATAACCGCCCAGCAAATCATGTCGTTCAGCGTGATGTTCGGGTAATTCGGGTCTGTTTTCTGCGTTTTTTTCACTTCTTCGCGTAGCGCCAGCAGTTTGCGCACATCCGCGCTCAAATGATGGGTTAACTGGGCGCTGTTCTGCAATGATTCGTGCATTGCTTTGGCAATCAGTTTCCGGATATTGCTCAATTTTTTCATTTCAAATCCTGCGGCGCTTTGTTCCGCCACCGCTGTTACCGGCTGTGCGTTACCGGCTGCCCGGACGTCTGTCGGTTGTTCAATATCGCGCACAATGATGCGCCCGTTAGGACCTGTGCCTTTCACCGATGACAGGTGAATGCCTTTCTTTTCCGCCATTATGCGGGCGCGGGGCGAAACTTTGATTTTTGCGTTTCCGGTTGCCGCAACGGGTGCGGAAGTTACAGCAGGTATGTCCCGAACGACGACTGTTTCGCTCACGGGGACAGGTATTGCCGTTGCCGGAGTTGTCCCGTTTGGATTGAACTCCGCCGTCGATTCTCCTGCTTGCCCAATCACGGCTACGTTAGTAAGTACGGGCACTTCCTCTCCTTCGTCGAAAAATATTTCCAGTAAAACGCCGTCCACTTTTGCTTCTTCTTCAAAAGACGCCTTGTCCGTTTCGTATGAAAACAGCAGGTCGCCTGCCTTCACGCTGTCTCCTTTCTTTTTGAACCACTGCGAGATAATGCAGCTTTCTACACTTTGCCCCTGTTTGGGCATCATCACGGGTGTTGCCATATTAATAATACTTTACAAGTTGATATTTTTGATTTTAAATAATCTGTCTGTCATACAATCGGATTTGCATTATCCTGTCAATAAAAAAAACGCTCAATGCTCACATCTGCCGTTTTTCAATGACGCACAAAGATATACATTAATACTTGTAATGACAAGTTCACGGACAAATTTTTACCATGACCGGATTTTTCTCCGGATTTTTAGTAATTTTGACGTCCGTTTCACCACCATATTCATCATGCTGGATTTAACAGAGGGTAAGGCTTGGAAACTTTTGCTCCGGTTTTCGCTTCCGATGCTGGTCGGGAACGTACTGATGCAGTTGTATAATGTGGCTGATACCTATATTATCGGCAATTATCTGGGTACCGATGCGCTGGCTGCTGCAGGTGCGTCGGGGCCTGTGATATTTGCATTGGTGTCGTTCATCATCGGGATATCCACCGGCTGCACTATTATTATCTCGCAATATTTTGGCGCCAAAAATATCGAAAAAGTAAAACGTGCCATTGACACGGTGATTATATTTGTCATCATTGCTGCATTGGCGATGACGGTGATAGGCCTGTTCCTGTGCGATCCGCTGTTGCGGCTGGTAAATACGCCTGAAAATGTGATGCAGGGGGCGCGGACTTTTTTTTGCGTGAACATGGCAGGCTTACTGCCTTTGTTCGGCATCAATGTGTTGAGCGCCATTCTCAGAGGGTTGGGTGATTCCAGAACGCCTCTCTACTACATGGTGTTTTCTTCTCTGCTGAACATCGGGCTGGTCATGCTGTTTGTTCCGGTATTGGGGTTGGGTATTGCAGGCGCCGCATGGGCAACCGTATTTGCGCAACTCATCACGGTGGCGCTCATGACGAGATGGCTCAACCGTCGCCATGAGGTCATTCGTATTGCCTTTCGCCCGAAAGGATTTGACGCGGGGATTTTTGCCAAAAGCGTGCGTATCGGCTTGCCCAACGGAATGCAACAGGCTTTAGTGGCTGCCGGTATGATGGCGTTGCTGTATATTGTGAATGATTTTGAAAGCGATGTACTGGCGGCGTATTCCATCGCGGGACGTATTGACTCTTTGGCGTCCGCTCCGGCAATGACTTTTTCCATCACCATTGCCGCCTTTGTGGGACAGAATGTGGGAGCACGCAAGTTACACCGCGTGTCGTCCGGGTTACGCGCCACATTGGGTATTTCCACGCTGATATCTGTCGCCATCTCACTGCTGGTGGTGCTGTTTCGCCACAGCGTGATGCAATGGTTTGCACCGGATGCCGAATGGGAAGTCATTGATGTGGGCAGTCGCTATTTGTTGATTGTCGGGCCGTTTTACACAATTTTTTCCGCAATGTTTGTCCTCAATGGTGTGATGCGGGGCGCCGGCGACACTTTGATCCCCATGTTCATCACGCTGCTGTCGCTTTGGCTGATCCGTATTCCATTTGCTTCGGCGATGTCACAACACATCGGCACCGACGGCATCTGGTGGGCTGTCCCCATAGGATGGACTATCGGCGCGGTTTGTGCAACGGGGTATTATAAAATGGGACGCTGGAAAAACAAGGGAATCAGTCAGGACTTAAATTTTTGATCCGAAAGGTCTGCCTGACGTCCGATCTGAAAATGTTGATGATGAAGATTTGAGAGAGATCATAACCGGCTGTATTTTTGCAAAAAGTCGAACAGCAATCTTACGCCTACACCTGTTCCGCCTTGGGTACGGTAATAGTCGGCTTTTTTCAGAAATGCCGGACCTGCAATATCCAGATGGATGTATGGATAATCGGTGAAGTGTTCCAGAAACTTTCCGGCAGTGATGGCGCCTGCAAGTTCTCCGCCCACATTTTTCAAATCGGCGATGTTTGATTGTAGCGATTCGGTATAGTCATCCCAGAACGGGAATTCGGCAATTCTTTCGTGTACGGAATAGCCGCAATCTTTCAGCAGTTCCATTGTTTTACGCGGAGCGTTTCCCATAGCGACCAGCGCTTGTTCGCCGATAGCGCGGTGTGCGGCGCCTGTCAGTGTGGCGATGTCAATCACCAGTTCCGGACGGTATTGTTTGGCATACGTTAGCGCGTCGGCGAGGATGATTCTGCCTTCGGCGTCGGTATTCAGTACTTCCACCGTAGTGCCGTCATACATAGTGATGATGTCGCCGGGAGCATATGCGGTTGCGCTGATGCGGTTGTCGGTGGACGGTATCAGTCCTACGACATATATTGGTACGGCGGTTTTGGCAACGGCATAAAGTGTTGCGGCAACGGCTGCGCCTCCGGACATGTCGCATTTCATGCAATCCATGCTGTTTTGTGTGGGTTTAAGGCTCAATCCCCCGCTGTCGTATGTTAATCCTTTGCCCACCAGTACTACAGGGCGTTGGTTGAGCGCTCCGTCGGGATGCCACTCAAGGATGGAAAACGCGGGAGGCTCCGTGCTTCCCTTGTTGACTGCCAGAATGCCGCCCATTTTCATCTGTTCGATGTCGTTTTTGTGCAGGATTCGTACCGTTAACCCCGACTCTTCAGCCATAAATTTTATTTCGTCCGCCATTCGCATGGCATTCATGTGGTTTGCCGGTTCGTTCACCATGTCCCGCGCCTTATATACTGCCGCAAGAAGATGGTTCATTCTGTCCGTATCGGTTTTATTTGTAGATGATCCGCAAAGAATGATTTCTTGCAGCGTACATGTTTTCTTTTCCTTTTTGCTGACGTATTTCAGAAATCTGTAGCCGGCCAGTGCAAGTCCTTCCGCAAAAGCGTATATCAGCGACGGTCGGTTGACAGTATCCGCAACGGCTACGTCATGCAGTTTCTGCTCCTGTATCCATCCGTGTATGGTGCAGGCGTCGCGTCGCATCTGTTCTTTTTCCGTATTTTCGGGCGCCGAAGGGTCAACGATCTGAATAAATATCCAATGAGTGTCTTTGCGTACGGACATCTGTTTTGCGCCGCCAGCTGCTTGTTTCCGCACGTAATCCGTTTCTTTTCCGGTAAGCCCGTAACGCCCGAAATCGCATGACGATTCTGCCAGCAGCACCGAATGGGTGTTTTTCGGAATTGATTCTTGTGTGGTCAGCCGTATCATTTTATTTCAATCCTCTATTGTTGAGCAAAGCGTCAATTTGCGGTTCTGCCCCGCGGAAATTGACGTACATTTCCAGCGCATCATAAATGCCGCGCTTTTCCAATATTTCCCTACGGAATGCTCCGGCGATGTGCGGGTCAAATATATTGCCTGTTTCCACAAATGCCTGAAAGGCGTCTGCATCCAACACCTCCGACCAGATATAACTGTAATATCCGGCAGTGTATCCTCCTCCCATGGTGTGATTGAAATAGGTGGAACGGTAACGGGGCGGTATCTGGCGAATCAGTCCGAGATTGTCCGTGACGTCTTTTTCAAATTGCAACACATTCAGGCTGTCCGTGTTGGTGAGGACATGGTAGTCCATGTCGAGGAAAGAGGCTGCCAAATATTCGGTAGTGGCAAATCCTTGACCGTGTTTGCTACTTTTTTCCAACTTTTGTATCAGTTCGTCGGGGATGGTTTCGCCTGTGCGGTAATGTTTGGCATAGTGTTTCAGTACTTCGGGCTGGAATGCCCAATGCTCCATGATCTGAGAGGGCAATTCCACGAAATCGCGGGGAACGGAAGATACGCCATAATAATGTACGTCGGAAAACAGGTTATGCAGGGCGTGTCCAAATTCGTGGAAAAAAGTTTCCGTTTCGTCGGGGCTGAGTAAGGCGGGTACGTCGTCCGACGGACGGGTGAAATTGCAGACAATGGTGGTGACAGCCGGTGTGCGTTGCCCGTTTTCGTAAGTTTGCCTGCGGTATGAACCGCACCATGCGCCGCCGCTTTTTCCGGAACGCGGGAAAAAGTCCATGTACACCACGCCCAGCTCCTTTCCGTCTGCATCTTTACAGATGTAGGTCGCCACCTCGTCATGATATTTGGGCAAATCGGCCGTTTCGGCAAACGTGATGCCATACAGCCTGTTGCAGACATAGAAAATGCCTTCGCGGACATTTTCCAGCCGCAGATATGGGCGCAATGCTTCTTCGTCAAGGTCGTATTTGCTTTTCAACGCTTTTTCGCTGTAATAACGCCAGTCCCATGCTTCAAGTTCTATATTTTGAGCGGATTTCTGGATGATTCGCCGCATGTCTGCCGCTTCCTCTTTGGCTTTTTCCAGAGCCGGCGTCCATAACTGCCACAAAAGAGTATATACGCGTTCCGGATTTTTCGCCATACGGTTATCCAATGCATAATCCGCATAATTAATGTATCTCAGCAGTTTGGCTTTTTGTAAACGCTTTGCCACCAGAAGCGCGACTATTTCCTTGTTGTCATTTTCGTTGCCGTTGTTGCCGCGATTGAGATAGGCTTCGAGAAGTTGTCTGCGTGATTCCCTGTCGTCCGCATATTGCAGAAACGGCATGATGCTTGGGTTGTGCAGGGTAAACAGCCAACCTTCCTTTCCGGACTTCAGGGCTGCGGTTGCAGCAGCGTTCCGCTGTGCCTGCGGCAGTCCCGACAATTTTTCTTCGTCGGTGATGTGCAGCGCAAATCCGTTGGTTTCCGCCAGCAGATGTTGCCCGAAAGTGAGTTGCAGCACCGATATTTCTTCATTCAGTTTACGCAACGTTGCCTGATCGCCGGCAGAAAGATTAGCCCCGCCACGGACAAAACTTTTGTACGTTTCTTGCAGCAATTTCAACCGTTCGTCATTCAACTCCAATTCGTCTGCCTGCTCATATACGGCTTTCACTTTGGCAAACAACCTTGCGTTCAGACAAATGTCATCGTTGTGTTTGGACAGCACGGGCGTTATTTCCCTCTCTATTGCCTGCAATTCGTCCGATGTGTTGGCGTTGTTGATGCTGTAGAAAACGGTTTCCACGTTCATCAGCAGTTGTCCGCTCCTGTCAAGCGCTGCAATGACATTTTCAAAAGTCGGCTTGTCTTTTGACCGTACAATGGCTTCAATTTCCTTGTTGTGCGCTTTTATGCCGGCTTCAAAAGCAGGTATGTAGTCGGAAAAAACGATTTTGTCAAACGGCGGTACGCCAAAAGGCGTGTCAAAAGGTTGCAGCAACGGATTTTGCGGCGCGTTGCGGCAAGCGTTCAGAACGATACATGCCATACAAAAAATACAGATATATTTCATATAAAAATCCGAATAATGAACGACAAAATTAGATGAAAAACTTCAGTTTTCCAAGCGCGTGAAATAAAAATCAAGACCACCCTGTCGCGCTTGCTACCGTACTCGAAGTACAATTGCCTCCGGATTCGAATACATTGCCTCCGGATTCAAATACCATGCCTCCGGATTTTAATACGCTGCCTCCGGATTCGAATACAATGCCTCCGGATTTTAATACGCTGCCTCCGGATTTTAATACGCTGCCTCCGGATTCGAATACGCTGCCTCCGGATTCGAATACATTGCCTCCGGATTTTAATACGCTGCCTCCGGATTTTAGTACATTGCCTCCGGATTTTAGTACATTGCCTCCGGATTTTAGTACATTGCCTCCGGATTTTAGTACGCTGCCTCCGGATTTTAGTACAATGCCTCCGGATTTTAGTACATTGCCTCCGGATTTTAGTACAATGCCTCCGGATTTTAGTACAATGCCTCCGGATTTTAATACGCTGCCTCCGGATTTTAATACGCTGCCTCC
>JAISWR010000111.1 GCA_031270985.1 Bacteroidales bacterium
ATGTCAGCAGGACTTACAATACGCTACGCTACCATTTCTTTGCTTAATGCACAAAGTGTTGTGTCGCCTGTGCGTTTGGCATTGGGGCGTACCATTGCTTTGGTTGATGGGGGTTGTAATGGATTTCCCCTTTCGCTTATTAGCGTATTTTACTGCCTTAACTTTAAGTTTTTAATTACGGAAATTTAAAATCGAAAAGTACAAAAGTATAAAAAAATATTGCAGATACAAATTTCCCGAAAAGATTTTTGTTCAACGAAATGTTAAAGCAGTGTAATATCTACGAAATAGCCCGTTTGGTCTCATATTTTTTAATTTGCTTGCAAAAATGTATTACTTTTGCACTCAAAAACAGGACGTTGGGTAGAACTGATATACGCCCTGTACACGGTAAAGCGAATCAACAATGGCAAAATCTTTCTCAAAGAATTCTTTCAACAAATGGGCGAAATTTTTGATTTTGATGTAAAGGAGTTTGCCAACTATTTCATGAACATCAAAAATAGGACAGATAGCCACCGGACTAAATTCCTGGACTTGTTGAAAGATACCGTATTGGGAAGAATGGATTACAAGCAGATGATATTGTACCTCATTACTAAAAAAGGCTTTGCCACAAGAGAAGATATTGTAAATTTACGGCACTATTGTATCCTGCTTTCGCGGAAAAACAGTATTTTTGCAAAATAATATATCTGATATTTTTGTATGCTGACCAGATTATATCCCGAAAATCCAAATCCGCGACAGGTGGAAACCATCGCGGAGGTTTTGCGCGACGGAGGCGTGGTGATTTACCCCACCGACACGGTGTACGGTATCGGGTGCGACATCTACAACCGGAAAGCGATAGAGCGGATTGCCAAAATCAAAGGATTGAGCACCGACAAAGCCAATTTTTCTTTCATTTGCAAAGACTTGAGCCATTTGTCGGAATATGCGAAACAGGTGTCCAACACCGCCTTTAAACTCATGAAACGCCATTTGCCGGGATCGTTTACCTTTATCCTGAACGCCAGCAACAAAGTACCCAAATTGTTGGAAAACAAGAAAAAAACGGTAGGCATCCGCATTCCCGACAATTCCATTATTCTGGCAATTGTGGAATGTTTCGGCAATCCCATCCTGTCCACATCAGTACGGCGCGACGACGAGATGGTGGAATACACCACCGACCCTGAACTGATTCATGAAAAATACGAACATCTGGTGGATTTGGTGGTGGACGGCGGATACGGCGGATACGAATACTCTACGGTTGTGGACTGTACGGGCGATGAACCGGAAATTATCCGTCAGGGATTGGGGATATTGGACATTTAATGCACAAAACTTTTCCACTTTGAAAGACGCCGTTGAACAAATTGTCGCCAATCTTCCGGAAAAGCCGGGCGTTTACCAGTTTTTGAACGACGAAGGGAAAATTATCTATATAGGTAAAGCCAAAAACCTGAGAAAACGCGTATATTCCTATTTTCATAAAACGCAGGACAATCCCAAAGTCAGCCTGATGGTGAAAAAAATCGCCGATATCCGTACCATTCTGGTGGACAGCGAGGGTGACGCCCTATTGCTGGAAAACAACCTCATCAAAAAATATATGCCGAGGTATAACGTTTCGCTGAAAGACGACAAGTCCTATCCGTGGATTGTGGTGCGCAACGAACGTTTTCCGCGCGTATATGTCATGCGCAATCCCACCGGCGACGGCTCCCGCTATTTCGGACCTTATACGTCGGCGGGAGCGGTACGCATCGTGCTGGATTTGGTAAAGCAACTTTACCCGTTGCGCTCCTGTTCGTTGAATCTTGACGAAGAAAACATCTGCCGCGGAAAGTTCAAAATATGCCTCGAACATCATTTGGGGAACTGCAAAGGTCCTTGCGAAGGCTTGCAAAACGAAGCGGACTACAACGAGTCGGTGTCGCAAGTAGCGCATATTCTGGAAGGACATATTTCGTCGGTGATACGGCACACACAAGCCGTTATGCACCGACATGCCGAAAATTTCCGCTTCGAGGAAGCGGAAAAGGCAAAACACAATATCGCGCTGCTGGAACGCTACCGGAGCAAATCCACTATTGTGAATCCCAGCATCAGCAACGTGGACGTGTTTTCGTATGTGGACGACAGCCAATGCGCCTACGTTAATTACCTGCGCATCGTTGATGGAGCGGTAGTGCAGGCACATACCGTTGAGATCGTCAAACGGCTGGACGAAGCGCCCGAAGAACTGCTCGGATTTGCCATTATCGACATGCGACGGCGTTTCCTCAGCGAATCGCTGAAAATCATCGTGCCGTTCCTTCCGGACGCGAAATTACAGGGCATTGCTTATACCGTGCCGCGAGGAGGGGACATGAAGCAACTGTTGGAATTGTCGCAACGCAATGCAACACATTTCCGGATGGAAAAACAGCGACAAGCCGAAATAACCGACCCCGAACACCACGAACAACGCATCATGGAAACCTTGCGACGCGACCTGCATTTGGATGAACTGCCGGAACACATCGAATGTTTCGACAATTCAAACATACAGGGGACAAACGCGGTGGCAGCGTGTGTGGTGTTCCGCAACGCGCGTCCGAGCAAAAAGGACTACCGCCATTTCAACATCAAAACGGTGGATGGCCCCGATGACTTTGCTTCGATGGAAGAAGTGGTGTTTCGCCGTTACCGCAGAATGTCGGACGAAGGAGAAGCACTGCCGCAACTGATTGTTATTGACGGAGGAAAGGGACAACTCGGCGCGGCGATCAACAGCCTCGAAAAACTCGGATTGTCCGGAAAAATCGCCGTCATCGGGATTGCCAAACGGCTCGAAGAAATTTATTTTCCCGGCGACTCCACGCCTGTTTATCTGGACAAACGTTCGGAAAGCCTCCGTCTGATACAGCATCTCCGTGACGAGGCGCATCGCTTCGGAATCACTTTCCATCGCAATAAACGCTCAAAATCCATGACAAGCAGTGAATTGGACAACATTAAAGGCATCGGGGAAAAAACCGCCCAACTCCTGTTGCAGCGCTTCAAATCCGTCGCCTGCCTGCAAGCCGCATCAGAAGAGGAGTTGGAAGCGGTAGCCGGCAAACGGAAAGCGGCGCTGGTGAAACAATATTTTGCGGAAAAAGCGGACTGATAGCAACGAAACAGTAAGCCGACAACCCGAACACTCAACATTTTGCCGCAAAACTGTCATGCCTGTTTTATGCAGGAAGAGCAGCTTCAGGAATATCTGCTGTCAAAAGTTGAGAACATCTTGTTAAACGGCACGCAACTTGTGTTAAATCAAGTCTTCAAATCGGTTTGCTGCTGATTGACCGCTCGCAGATAAAGCGCCAATTCTTCCTCCTGACTTCGACAATGCGTCACCCTAAAAATTATTCCAAAAATTTTGGTCAAACAACTGAGCAATTGATTT
>JAISWR010000144.1 GCA_031270985.1 Bacteroidales bacterium
GTAGGGCTTGTCTTACTTTTGACGCCTTCTGTCTCAGGCTTTTCGCGGTATGGACGGGACTCGAACCCGCGACCCCCTGCGTGACAGGCAGGTATTCTAACCAGCTGAACTACCACACCGAATTTTATTGATGTGCCATTCAAAATGACGCCGCAAAGATAATGTATTTTTTATTATCCAGACGCAATAAAATCAAAAATATTTTCAGACTGGATTTTTTTATTGCGGATATATCAGTAAATCAATGGCTTTAAAATTTATTTGAGGATAATGAGAAAAAATCATTCGGATGTATCGTGGTTTTATGTATTTTTGTATCAGTTTTATCTTCAAAGAATATGAATTTTCCCGATAATCTGAAATATACACGTGAGCATGAATGGATTCGCGTGGAAGGCGGCGAAGCCGTTGTGGGCATCACCGACTATGCGCAGCACGAGTTGGGCGACGTCGTTTTTGTGGACATCGACACCGAAGGAGAAACGTTATCTGCCGGTGAGCGGTTCGGAACGGTGGAAGCCGTCAAAACCGTGTCCGACCTGTATATGCCCGTAAGCGGAGTGGTGATTGCCGTTAATCCCTTATTGGACGGTACGCCGGAAACCGTGAACAACGATCCTTACAACGATGGCTGGATGGTGCGCATCAGCGTATCCGATGCAGGCGAACTTGATGCGTTGTTGGACAACGAGGCATATCAGGAGTTGATTGGATGATTGCCGGATGAGAACGCGATTTTTTCGCATCAGCTTATCGGTTGTTCTGGCTGCGTGGAGTTGTGTGTGGTGCTGTTCCGCCGCCGATATCCGCTATCCGGACATTAACAGCACGGAGATAAGCCTGCTGACCGCGGCTCCGGGAGAGGAACTGTACGCCGCGTTCGGACACAGCGCTGTACGGGTGAAAGACACCATATCGGGGTTGGATGCCGTATTTAATTACGGTATGTTCGATTTCAACCAGCCCGGATTTTATACCAACTTTGCGCAGGGACGGATGAATTATTGCCTTGGCGTTCAGTCTTTCGGACAGTTTGTGAGCACTTATGCTCGTGAAAACCGTCCTGTCCGCGAACTCGTTTTTGCCCTTGATTCCGCGCAAAAGGATCACATGATACGCTTCCTGTTTCGCAACGCGCAACCGGAAAACCGCAACTACCTCTATCATTTTTTTCTGGACAATTGTGCCACGCGTATCCGCGACTTGCTAAACCTTACCTGTGAAGGACTTGTGTTGCCCGTTTCCCAAAAAAAATCGACATACAGGGCATTGGTATATCAGTACACGAACAATCATCCGTGGGGACGGTTCGGCATTGACGTCGCGCTGGGTTTGCCTACGGATCGCAGTACCGACATGTTTGCGCAAATGTTTCTGCCCGATTATTTGGAAGATGCTTTCGCCAAAGCAACCTGCAGCGGACAATCACTGGTGCGCGATACGCGGAATGTCGTCACGCCCGAACAGCCGTTGCAAGTACAAGCCGGTTGGCTAACACCTTCACTGACAGGGTGGATGCTGCTGGTGCTAGCGTTGGCGTTCCGTTTTATCCGTAAAAGCGCAAAATTGTTCGACTTCCTACTGTTCTTCACGGTTGGATTGACAGGTTTGCTGGTGACATTCCTGTGGTTCTTCACCGACCATACCAACACGCACGGTAATCTGAACATCATCTGGGCATTGCCTACTCATTCGGTCATGGCTTTTTTGCTGATACTGCGGAAACAGAATAATTTCACACGGAAATATTTTCTGGCAACAGCCGTTATTGCCGTACTGCTGTTACTCGCATGGGCATTTCTCCCGCAACATCTGAATACGGCGTTGATACCTGTCACCATTGCCATCGCCGTACGTGCTTATTCCATTTCAACGACAAAATAAGCACAATTTATTGCAGTTTTTGAAAAAATGCTTACCTTTGCACCCTCAAATTTTACATCAAAAAAATAATAAATTATGCCTGTAAAAATCAGATTGACCAGACAAGGTAAAAAGGGTGCTCCCTTTTATCATATTGTTGCGGCTGATAGCAGGGCGCCACGGGATGGCAAGTATATCGAGAGATTGGGTTCGTATAATCCGAACACATTTCCGGCTACCGTCGAATTGAACTTCGACAAAGCCCTTACTTGGTTGAACAATGGAGCCCAACCGACCGAAACATGTAGAAATATCCTTTCCCATGAAGGAGTATTGTTGAAAAAACATTTGCTGGGTGGCGTGAAAAAAAACGCTTTCACGGAAGATGAAGCAGAAGCCCGTTTTGAAAAATGGCTCGTCGAAAAACGCACAAAGACGGAATCGGTGAAAAACAATGCCGTTAAAACAAAAAATGAAGCGGCGCGCAAACGTCAGGATGCGGAGATAAAAGCCAAAGAAGCTACCGCTCAGAAAGTAGCCGAAAAACTGGCAGCCAGCGAACCGAAAGCGGAAAGCGAAAGCGAAACGCCCGAAGAATCACCGATCGCGGAATAAAACGTAAGAGAACAAGCCAGGGCGACTTGAATGGGTTAAGTTTCCAAACTCAACCTTCCGACATTCGAAAATTTACGTATATTTGCGTTATCAAACGGAAAATATGACACATTTATACGGGCTTATCGGTTATCCGCTGGGACATTCGTTTTCGCGACAGTATTTTACGGAAAAATTCCGGATAGAGGGGCGTGCACACTACGATTACCGTAATTTTCCCATTGGCGACATCAGGGAAATAGAAGATGTATTGCGCCAAAATCCCGATATTGAGGGATTCAATGTCACCATTCCCTACAAAGAGCAAATCATTCCTTATCTGAATGTGCTGGATGCCGATGCGGAAAAAATCGGCGCAGTAAATACCGTTAAGGTCTTGCGGAAGAACGGAGGCATATCGCTGAAAGGGTTCAATACCGACATTTACGGGTTCATGACCTCCTTGCGGGAATGGTATGCTTCCGTCCAGTCACCGTTTCCCGAACAGGCAATGATATTGGGCACAGGCGGCGCATCAAAGGCGGTGGAATTTGTGTTGCGGCAACTGTCCATAACGCCGCACTTCGTATCCCGCAGCGAAGGCAAAAACGTCTATGCCACTTACAGCCAACTCACGGCACAGGATATTGCCGCGCACCTGCTGACGGTGAACACCACGCCCCTGGGCATGTATCCCGCCGTCGGCGCCTGTCCGGATGTCCCGTACCAATACTTCTCCGGCAAACATTTCCTATACGACTTGATATACAACCCCGCCCAAACTCTGTTCATGAAACGGGGCAGCGCGCAGAGCGCATCTGTTTCCAACGGAGCACGCATGTTGCTGCTGCAAGCCGAAAAAGCATGGGAGATATGGCAGGCAGACGGGGATTAGTCCCCGCCGCCTTTTGCAACGCTCTTGCTGTGTGCGATAGATTGCAACGCAAGATACTTGTCTCCGAAATTTTTCAGATTGGCAATCTCCGTATCAAAGTGGTCTTGATGACGTTCTTCGTCCAAAATGATGTTTTCGAATAACTTTTTGGTAGTCGCATCTTCATCGGCGGCACACTGATTTGCCCACGAATTGTAATCGGCAATAGTGGCGCTTTCCATTTGTTCCGACAATTCAAGCATCGCTTTCACATCATGAATTTTCTCCACTTTTTTTGACGCTTTTAAATCCACTTCGCCTTTGAGGTACAGGATACGTTCGGCAAACTTTTCCACATGGATCATTTCTTCTATCGCGGTACGCTTGAAGTAAGCCGACAGGTAATCGTATCCCATATCTTCCAGCAGGAAATGGAAATACATGTATTGGTTGAGTGCAGTCATTTCACCGGCTATTGCCTCATTCAACAGTTCAATGCTTTTTGTTCTCTGTATCATATTGTTTGGTAATTTAAAGTATCTAAAATTTATTTTATTCCTGTCCGGAAAGGGAATCCGGCGATGTTTCGTCCACGACATTCGGATTCACGGACAGTGTTGTGCGTATCTTGTTTTCCAGTTCTTCGGACAGTTCCACGTTGTCGGCAAGCAACTGCTTCACTGCGTCGCGTCCCTGCCCGAGTTTTGTGTCGCCATAACTGAACCACGAACCGCTTTTTTTGATGATATTCAGCGTTGTCGCCAAATCAATGATTTCTCCGATGCGCGAGATACCCTCGCCGTAAATCACGTCAAATTCAGCTCTGCGGAAAGGAGGAGCCAGTTTGTTTTTCACGATTTTCACCCGCACGCGGTTACCGCTCACTTCTTCTCCATCCTTGATGGGCGTTGTTTTACGGATGTCAATACGCACGGAAGAGTAGAATTTCAGGGCATTACCGCCTGTGGTGGTTTCGGGATTGCCCAGCACAAACCCTATTTTTTCGCGCAACTGGTTGATGAAGATGCAGCAGGTGTTGGTTTTGCTGATGCTGGCGGTAAGTTTGCGCAACGCCTGTGACATCAGTCGCGCCTGAAGCCCCATCTTGGATTCACCCATGTCGCCTTCTATTTCAGCTTTCGGCGTAAGGGCAGCAACAGAGTCAATCACCAGAATATCAATAGCGCTGGAACGAATCAGCGAATCGGCAATCTCCAGCGCCTGTTCTCCGTTGTCCGGCTGCGACACGTACAGCGTTTCCATATTGACGCCAAGTTTTTGGGCATAGAAGCGATCAAAAGCGTGTTCGGCATCAATAAAGGCGGCAATACCACCTGTTTTCTGCGCTTCGGCAATGGCATGGATAGCTAAAGTGGTTTTGCCCGATGATTCGGGACCGAAGATTTCAATAACCCTTCCGCGCGGCAATCCGCCAATACCCAACGCCATATCCAGCGCAATGGAACCGGTTGGAATGAACGGCACTTGCTCAACGGCTTTATCGCTCATTTTCATGATGGAACCTTTGCCAAACTCTTTGTCCAACTTGTCTAACGTCAGTTGCAACGATTTCAGCTTCTCTTTCTGAACATCCTTGACGGCGCTCTCTTTCCTGTTTTCCATATTTTCTTATTTTGATATTTACCGGCTACAAAGATAGAACATTATCTGGATAAAACAAAAAACCGGAATGTTTTTGATATTTTCTCCAGCAACCGTGCAAAAAAGCATGTACGATTTTTCCCGAACAGTTATCGTGTTTTTTCATGAAATTTCACGGTTTTTTCAGCAACGGTGGTTTGCTTTGCGATTTGGCCTGTTTTTGAATTTCAATCTGTTTGACGAACAGCATGGGGGCTACGCACGACACCTGCACCTGTCCCGATTCGGCGCCGCACACGCCCGTAAAGTAACCGTATTCATCGCCCGTTGCGTCAATCTGCGAAAACATGGCCAGCGGAGTGCCCACCAAATCCACTCCCCGCACCAATTCGTCGGGACGGTTGTCAGCATATACGCGATAGACTTCTGTGGGCGTCACATTGAAAGCGTTGGGCGAATAACGTCCTGTTTGCGTGAAACCACCCGTAACCGCCGCAAAATAGTATCCGTATTCTTTCGATTGTTTTTTGAGTTCTTTCTTTAATGCCTGCCTGAGTTCTTTTTCGCTTTTGGGCTGTGTGGTTTCAATGATGAGGTTGGATTGTCGTGCAACCGGATTCATGCCTGCCGCTGCGCGCCCGTGTCCGTTGGATGCGGGAAATCCTTCCACCGGTACGCGCGACATCAGGAAGTTTTTGAGAATGCCGTTTTCTACCAGCATCACTTTTTCGCTTTTCACGCCCTCGTCGTCATAACGGTAGTAGCCGTTGACGTCCACGCCTTTGTATTGACGGATGGTAGGATCCATATACACGGTGAGGAATGGCGGCAATACCGCTTCACCCACTTTATTTTTGAAAGTTTGCCCGTCTGTTTCCGATCTCATGCGCTGTCCCTCCATGCGGTGTCCGAAAATTTCGTGAAAAAACACACCTGCCGCTTCTGAGGACAACAGCGCCGGACCCGAAAAGGCGTCCACCACCGGTGCATGTTTCAATACTTTCAGTTTGGCAACCATGCGTTCCGCTTCGCGAAGTACTTCCCTGTCCGGCGGCAAATGTTCCATAGACGATGCAAACCAAGACCGGTGCAGCGGCAATTCCATTCCGTCGGCGGCTTTCACGGATGCGCTGATGTTCAAATGGATATATGTTGCGTTGTGGGCAACTTCCGAGCCTTCGGACGATACGTAATATTTCCGCACCACTTGCGCACTGATGGTTGCCCAGCCGTCAATGACGTCTTCCCATTGTTTGAACACCATCGAATATTGTTTGAGTTTTTTCTCCCATTCCGTGCTGTTGAAATTCGGGTAATTGTCCGGCAAGGCGGGTTCAAAATAGCGGATGGCGGGTTGAGGGGTGTAATCGTCCGAGGTATCTTCTTCGCGTACCTTTACCGCCAAGTTGGATTTTACCTTTTCGTTCCGTTCCACCGCATTTTTGTGCGCTTGATCGGTCATCCACCAAACCACCTGCCGGATGGCGTTTTCCGAATCTTCAACGGGCAGATACGACGGTTCTGTGCGATTGACGGCAGCCACTTCGCGCAACTGATGGTAATTATCCAGCCTATATCCGCCTACGCGCACCATAGGCGTGAAAATGCGGTGACGGGACGAGCGCGAGTACAGCAGGCTGCCCATAGAAGCCCGCACTGTTTTCGACCTGACGTCGTCCACCCGGAAACTGATGAAATACGGACGGTCGGCCGAATCACGACAAGCGGAAAATTCTTCCATCTCGCGCAACAGTTCCGATTTCAGAATATCCGTCAGTTTATCTTGCGCCACAAGCAACGAAGGAAAAAGCATTGCAAGAAAAATAATGTGCCAGTGACGATTTTTTTTTGTTGTTATAAACATTATTTGTAAATTTGTACCGTAGTCATGTCGCACATTATCGGAATGATGCCGCAAGACCATGACACAAATGTACGCAATAAAACAATATAATATGACACCGAAATAAAATAATGATATGAAAACGTATATTTTTTGCCTTTTATTATTGGGGGCGTTTACTGTCCATGCACAGGATTACTTGACGGTGAGCGGAACGGTGAAAGACAGGATCACCAAAAAGCCGGTGGAATATGTCACTATCTCGGTGACAGACAGGAACACAAGCACCGTTACCAATGCCGACGGCTTTTTTTCGTTGAAAATTCCCCTTTCGGAACATGCCGCCTTTGTAGATTGTTCGCACATCGGATATTACAATTTCCGCATACCTGTGAAAGATGAAGATGTGGCTTTGGCGGATATTTTTCTCATCCCGTCGGCAATCGCCATTGACGCGGTCACCGTTTACGGGTGGGAAGCCGATCATCTGGTGCGGGAAGCCATCAAGAAGATAGGGGACAACTATGCTTCACAACCCAACCGGCTCACCGGATTTTATCGGGAAACCATACGGAAAAAACGCAACTACACCAACATCACCGAAGCGGTGATAGACCTGTATAAAACCGCCTATACCGAAAGTGTGGAGCAGGATAAGGTACAAATCATCAAAGGGAGGAAACTGTTGAGCGCCAAAAAGTCAGACACGCTTGCCGTGAAACTGCTGGGCGGTCCGGCAATGTCCGTTTTTGTGGATATTGTGAAAAATCCCGACGTGCTGTTGGATGCAGAGATGCTGGACGCATTTCTGTTCAAAATTGAAGACATCATGCAAATTAACGAACGCGACCAATACGTAGTGACGTTTGTTCCAAGAATGGTGCTACCGTACCCGCTGTACGCCGGCGCTTTTTACATTGACAAAGAGACGTTGGCGTTCACCCGTGCGGAATTTCACCTCGACCTGACCGATCTCGAAAAAGCCACCGGCGTGATTCTCAAAAAAAAACCGCTCGGCTTGCGTTTCAGACCGGATAACGTGTCCTATATCGTGTCCTACCGCGAACATAACGACAAGACTTACCTGAGTTATATTTGCAATGAGTTGCAGTTCAAATGCGACTGGAAGAAAAAACTTTTCGCCACCAACTATACGGTAGTGAGCGAAATGGTGGTGACCGACGTGAGAGAACAGGATGTGACAGCCATTCCGCGCAAGACGGCATTCCGCACCGACCAATCTCTCAGCGAAAAAGTGTCTGATTTCTACGACGAAAATTTCTGGGGTGCGTACAACATCATCGAACCCACCGAATCACTGGATGCAGCAATAGATAAACTCAAAAAGCGGCAATAAACATGGAGCACAAGCCATTCAGATTAACGGCTAAATTAGAGGTGGAAAAGAACGGCATCTGTTTCCTTTCGTTTAAAAGCATTGAGTTGTTGAAACTGATTCATTCTACCGGCTCCATCCTTGCAGCATCCAAGATCATGAGAATATCGTATCAGCAGGCTTGGACGATTGTCCACGACTTGAATGCGTTGGGCGCATTACCGGTGGTGCTGCGGAGACGTGGCGGTACTACCGGAGGCGGAACGGAGCTGACCAAATACGGACAAAGATTGGTACAAGTTTACGAAGAGGTACAGGCGTTGCACAGAGCCTATCTGGTGGAACTGGAGCTTAGGCTGGATTGTTGTTTCTGACAGATGCATTCTAATCCGGATTGTGCCTCGTCAGGTTTCAAAAAGACACAAATCAGACAAGTCCGATTTTTCAAATTCCGAACCTGTGCACGGGTGCAAATCAAATTGTCGCGCATGTCGTTGAAGTGGAAATGATGCCGTCCGGATTGTTTCGTCGCTCTCATAAATAACAGGAGGCTGTAAAATTTTCAATTGAAAATGACTAATTTTGCCTCGCTAAAACAAGTATGATGACGGCTTATCTGGAACAGGACATCAAGTTTTTGGCGGGTGTGGGTCCAAAACGTGCTGAATTGCTGGAAAAGGAACTCAACATCCGCACGTTCCGCGATTTGTTATACGATTTTCCTTACAAGCATATTGACCGGACAAAATTTTACGCCATCAAAGACATTCCCCGTGTGGACGCCTACATCCAGTTTCGCGGACGCATCGTCGGCATGAAGAAAGAATCCGGAGGAAACGGTAGCTACAGGGAGCGGCTGTTGGTATGGGTGACCGACCACACCGGCACGATGGAGCTTGTGTTTTTCAAAGGACTGAAATATCTGTCGCAAAACCTGAAGACAGGCGGCGATTATGTGATTTTCGGCAAACCTTCGGATTACAGGGGCGCCATCAATTTTGTACATCCCGAAATGGAGTCTGCCGATCGCCGCGAAGAAAGCATTTCCGCCGTACTGCAAGCACATTACAGCACCACCGAACGACTCAGGAACAGCTACATCACCTCGCGTGTCATCGGTAAACTGATGGTTACCCTGTGGCAGAACATGAACGGAGAAGTTTCCGAGACGTTGCCCGAATATATCGTCAGTCGGCACAAGTTGTTGTCTTTGCACGAGGCGTTGTTTAACATCCATTTCCCGCAAAGCGCGGTATTGCTGCAAAAAGCGCAGCAAAGGCTCAAGTTTGAGGAACTGTTCCACATACAGTTGCGCATGTTGTACCTCCGTGAGGAGCGCCACAGCGTCATACGGGGATTTAATTTCCAATCGGTAGGCGCATATTTTCATCGCTTTTATTCGGAGTTTCTACCCTTTGAACTCACCGAAGCGCAAAAGCGCGTCATCAGGGAGATCCGTATCGACATGGGCTGCGGACGGCAGATGAACCGCTTGCTGCAAGGCGACGTGGGCAGCGGCAAGACGATGGTGGCGCTCATGGTAACGCTCATCGCTTTGGACAACGGCTATCAGGCGTGCATCATGGCGCCTACGGAAATATTGGCCAACCAGCATTTTAATACCATTTCGCAAATGCTTCGGGACATGGGCTTGAACATTGCGCTGCTCACAAGCGCCACACGGAAGAAAGGACGGCAAACGATCCATGCCGGTTTGACCGACGGCGGTATCCATATCCTCATCGGCACACATGCGTTGATTGAAGACGTGGTGCAGTTTGCCAATCTGGGATTGGTGGTCATTGACGAGCAGCACCGTTTTGGAGTAGCTCAGCGGGCGCGGCTCTGGAAAAAAAACGATCATGCGCCGCACGTGCTGGTGATGACCGCCACGCCCATCCCGCGAACCTTAGCCATGACCGTGTACGGCGACCTCGACGTGTCGGTGATTGACCAGTTGCCGCCCGGACGAAAGCCGGTGAAAACCTTGCATTACTATGACAATCGTCGCGGGGAAGTGTTCGCGTTCATGCGCCGACAGATCGAAGCGGGACGGCAGATATATGTGGTGTATCCGCTTATCGGCGAATCGGAAAAGATGGATTACAGGAATCTGGAAGAGGGCTTTGAACAAATCCGGAAACATTTCACCGAAAAGGACGGTTTCAGCGTCATCATGGTGCACGGAAAAATGTCAGCCGCCGACAAAGACCTTGCCATGCGTCTTTTCAAGGAAGGCAAGGCGCAGATTATGGTTGCTACCACCGTGATAGAGGTAGGCGTGGACGTTCCCAATGCTTCGGTGATGGTCATCGAAAGCGCCGAACGCTTCGGCTTGTCGCAGTTGCATCAGTTGAGGGGACGTGTGGGGCGCGGCGCAGACCAATCGTTCTGCATCTTGATGAGTTCCTACAAATTGGGCGACAATTCACGCAAGCGGTTGGAAACAATGACCCGCACCACCGACGGCTTCGAGATTGCGGAAGAAGACTTGAAGCTCCGCGGCCCCGGCGACATTGACGGCACCCAGCAGAGCGGCGTCCCATTCGTGTTGCACATAGCCAGCCTCGCTACCGACGGGCAACTCCTGATGATGGCGCGGCACACGGCTTCCGACATCCTCAGCGCCGACCCTGCGCTGACGCAGCCCGAAAACGCCCTGTTGGCGCATGAGCTGCAACAACAACTAAAAACAGAAATCAACTGGAGCAGGATCAGTTGAAAGAGGACGCATCGCCGTAGAGCGTTTTCAACTTGCCGTTTTCAATCCGGTTTTCAATATTTCGCAAAGTACCGTTTGCGCGGACACTACGCGGTTGGCAGCCTCCTCAATGACGATGGAATCGGGTCCGTCAATCACTTCGTCGGACACTACCAGATTGCGGCGCACCGGAAGACAGTGCATAAATTTGGCGTGGCGGGTGAGCGCCATGTTTTTGGCGTTACATGTCCATGCAAGGTCGTTGTTCAGGATTTTGCCGTACTGTGTGTAGGACGACCAATTTTTGGCATACACGAAATCGGCGTCTTTGTACGCTTTCTCGCGGTCGTATTCAATAACGGCGCCTTTGGTGAACGAAGGATCAAGTTCGTAGCCTTCGGGATGCGTCACCACCACTTCATAGCCGGCTGCGACTGCCCATTCGGCAAACGAGTTAGGCACGGACTGCGGCAATGCGCGGCAGTGTGGCGCCCATGCCAGCAGCACTTTCGGACGCGGCGTCTTTTTGTACTGTTCAATAGTGACGATGTCCGCAAACGACTGCAAAGGATGGCGCGTAGCCGATTCCATACTTACAACGGGCACGCCGGCATATCGGATGAACTGGTTGATGACGCTTTCGGAATAGTCCTCCGCGCGGTCTTTCAGCGAAGGAAACGAGCGTATGCCGATGATGTCGCAGTATCGCCCGATGACTGCCGCCGCTTCTTTAATGTGTTCGGCTTTGTCGCCGTTCATCACTACGCCAAATTCCGTTTCGATTTTCCAACTGTCTTCGTTCACATTGAGCGCCATTGTGTTCATGCCGAGGTTTTGCGCGGCTTTTTGCGTGCTGAGCCGCGTCCTCAAGCTCGAATTGAAAAACAGCAAGCCCATCGTCCTGTGCCGTCCGAGCGTTTCGTACCTGAAAGGTTCGCGTTTGATTTCCACCGCTTCTTGCAGTAGCGCCTGTAAGTCCGTAACGTCGTGTACGGATGTGAAATGCCTCATGATTGTGTATGTGTAAAAGTTATCGTTATCCAAGACTTAAAATCAAGAAAAAAAATCGGACAGACTATAAAAATATTTTGACCGCCACCACACCCAGCGTGTACAGCAGGGTGGCGCAGATGACCCCTCGCGTGGCGTACCAGTATTCCTTGTTCAGGAAGATATAAAATAGGATCAGGTTGGGAATGGCGCATAAACTGAGTATTTTGGGCAACGACCGCATTTTGACGACATAAAGCAAATATTCGTCCAACGGCACGCGAACATACGCCACCAGATAAAACGCGAGGAAAATCATCAACGGCAACACTATCCCCAGCAGCAGCCCTATCCGAAAACTGTTCCAGCGGCGACTCATCATGCATTCATTTCTGGGGAAGAAGCAAAATGGATGATTTGTTCCAAATCGGCGCGCGCATTGGGGATGTTTGCGCTCTTTTTCAGCAATCCGCGCAATTCCCCGCAACATTCCTGTATGATGGAGGTATTGCTTTTGTGCATGTCTATTTTGAGGTTCAATCGCGCCAACATAATTTTTACCGCCAAAAAATTCCATGAGAATTCTTTGGAATGAAAAATGACATGAGTCCAAACACTGTCAGGGATTTTATCAATTTCTATCATTTCAGTTCGGTTTTAAGGGTGTCGCCGATAGTAACGTATATCGTGGTTTGGTTGAGCAATTGGTAGGCTATTTCTCCATAGACTACCGGCCCGTTCATTTTTTTCAGATATTGTGTACAAATATCAGGCTGGATAAAGTTGCCGATACAGGTTGTCGAAAAAATGATATTTTCATCGATCAGGGTAGGTTCGGTGATGTTCCGGTCAATTTCCGCGACGCGGTAATCCGTTGACGGGAATACCGGCGCCGACACATACACTTCCTCTTCTCCGATTCCGCAACACACCACGTTAATCATGGCGCCGGCGTAATTGGCGACAAACGGCAGGCTTTCGTCGAAACCCGTTTCGCGCAGATAAGCGGCAAAGTTGCGTTTCACGCCGTTGATGTAGGCGTCTTTCAACACCATACCTGTACGGTCGAAACGAATATCGTCGCCTTTTCCCTGCTTGTAGGGGTTAAAGATGTGCAACTCGGCGTATTTGTCTTCCGGCAGCTCGATATGCATCGCAAGCGCCCTGTCGCTGTGAACCTCTCCGGATATGCCCGACGTCGCGAAGGAAGGTTCCGTCATGATGGAATCCAGCGGTCGTCCCGTCACCCATCCAACAAGCGGGCTGACGGCAAAACCCTCGTAAGAAGTGGCATTGAGGGCAAAACAGTTACAAGTTTCACACCCGAACGGGATGAGCAACACCGTTAATCCGTTTTTCGGCGCATCGCTGTAAATATTCTGGATAGTGTCGGCGTCATACTCTTGAACAGTGACCTTTTTGACAAAATCCGGCAACGAATGAACGAAAATCTTATCGTATGATGTGATTCTGCGATCGGGATAAAGGATGAAAAAAGGAGTAGTGCCTCCGATCCAGTTACCTTTCGGCAGCTGCGACAGCACTCCCAGATCGCCGGCCAGAACTAACGGCGCTCCGCTACGTATCATTGCCGAAACTTCTTCCGGTGTATATAAATTGTCCATGTGCACAATATTTAATAGGATGCAAAGATAATATTAAAGTCCGGAAAAATAAAAATCCGGTTAAAAATAAAGCAATTATTTGTATCGAAATGACCGCGATAATTTTTGAACAACCAGTTTTTATTGTTATTTTGGGGGCTAATAAAGTGTCGTCCCTGCGGGACTTTGACAGTGTCAGGGTTTACCTGTGTCCGTAAGCTGAAGCTTACGGTTAATAAAGTGTCGTCCCTGCGGGACTTTGCGTGTTAGACAGTGCCTGTGATTGCACGTCCGTATGCTAAAATCCGTAAGCTGAAGCATACGGTTAATAAAGTGTCGTCCCTGCGGGACTTTGACAGTGTCAGGGTTTGCCTGTGTCCGTAAGCTGAAGCATACGGTTAATAAAGTATCGTCCCTGCGGGACTTTGCGTGTTAGACAGTGCCCGTGATTGCTCGTGGGGACGTCCCAGAATGAGTTGGGGACGTCCCAGAATGAGTTGGGGACGTCCCAGAATGAGTTGGGGACATCCCAGAATGAGTTGGGGACGTCCCAGAATGAGTTGGGGACATCCCAGAATGAATTGGGGTCGTCCCAGAATGAATGAAGAACATTCTCAAATGGATGAGGAACAGCCTCTTAATAAAGTGTCGTCCCTGCGGGACTTTGCCTGTGTCAGGGTTTGCCTGTGTCCGTAAGCTGAAGCATACGGTCAATAAAGTGTTGTCCCTGCGGGACTTTGCGTGTTAGACAGTGCCCGTGATTGCTCGTCCGTAAGCTAAAGCATACGGTTAATAAAGTGTCGTCCCTGCGGGACTTTGCGTGTTAGACAGTGCCCGTGATTGCTCGTCCGTAAGCTAACCAATCGTAAGCTAAAGCAAACTGTTAATAAAGTTTCGTCCCTGC
>JAISWR010000038.1 GCA_031270985.1 Bacteroidales bacterium
ATGATAATAAAGTCCTGCAATGCGCCTCGGAAGGGAAAGTAGATTTTATAATAACCGGAGATAATGATTTATTGGTTTTAAAAGAATATAAAAATATCAAGATAGTAACCGCAAAAGAATATTTAGACAATGTGAAAAATATATGAAAAAACGGAACCTGCAAATATCCATCTGCGGAACCAAAAAAATCGCCTATTAGACAAAAAGTTGTATCTTTACGGTACAAATAATTTAATGATTATGTTTTGAATTAGAAGAAAGACGTTGCCGAAGTTTCCAGAGTTTTTCCTAAGTTTGAACGGTTATAACCCAACAATACAATCCGTAAAGTTTTAGATTATCAGGCTGTATATATTTTCGTTGCGATGCCGCAGGTTTTCGCAACCTCTTTCATCTTGCCCGACCCGCAGACGAAAAAAACACACATCATGAGCTACCACTGAAACATTTCCGATTCAGTGCGGGTAAGGATACCGCAATAGCCGAGAAATGCAGGGAATATTATTTCCCGTAAAAAATCATTATTTTTTGTCGCTGTTTTTTAATACGTTTGACCGGTTGACTGAACCTGTTTTTTGCACTATCACCGAAAATTGTCTATTTTTGCAAAAAAAATCAAATGGAAGCCAATCGTTTTTTGACACTGTTACAGCAACGGCAGAGCGTGCGCGGATATACCGGCAAGCCTGTGGAAGTTGAGAAATTAACCCGTTGCCTTGAGGCTGCCCGCATCGCACCATCGGCATGCAATGCTCAGCCGTGGAAGTTTATCGTGGTGGACAATCCCGAATTGAAAGCTCAGGTGGCGGCAAGCACCTCGGGCGGAGTGTTGCCGATGAACCACTTCACACGGCAAGCGCCGGTTCTGGTGGTGATCGTACGGGAAAGCGCCAATTTCACATCAAAGATAGGCTCCGCCATCAAAGACAAACCGTACACGCTGATGGACATCGGCATTGTTGCGTTGCAATTTTGTTTGCAGGCAACCGCCGAAGGATTAGGCACATGTATCATGGGCTGGTTCAATGAAAAAAAAGTGAAAGAGTTGCTGCATATTCCCAAAAGCAAACGCGCCGAACTCATCATCACGCTGGGATACCCTTCGTCGGAGGAAATTCGCCCCAAAATTCGCAAAAATTTGCATGAAATCTGTTCTTACAACCGATATTAACGTCAGTTTGGTACAATATTGCCCTCGTTGGGAAGACGCCGCGCACAACCTCGCGCGTTTGACGGCCATGCTGCAACCTTTATCTGGTGCGACGGACGTGATTGTACTGCCGGAAATGTTTCCGACCGGTTTCAGCATGAACGTGGAGCGGGTGGGTCGAAACGAGGCAGACGGTATGGCATGGATGCGGCAGCAGGCAAAAGCCACCGGCGCTGTGGTGGCAGGTAGCATGGCTGCAACCGAAAATGATCGCTGCTATAACCGTTTTTACTGGGTTACGCCCAACGGCGATGTAGTATATTACGATAAGCGGCATTTGTTCGGCATGTCGGACGAGGGACAGGTATTTGCCGCAGGCGTTAAAATGTGCCGTTTTCACGTGAAGGGCTGGGAGGTCTGCCCCATCGTGTGTTACGATTTGCGTTTCCCTGCATGGTGCCGCAATACGCGCATTCGTCCGTACGACTTGCTGGTGTGTCCTGCAAGCTGGCCATCCGTTCGCCGCGACGTGTGGACAACGCTGCTCAAAGCAAGAGCGTTGGAAAATCAGTGCTACGTGGCGGGCGTGAACAGGGTAGGAAAAGATGGCAACGGGCTTGCACACAGCGGAGGATCCGCCGTATTCGGACCTAAGGGGGAAATCGTCGGGCAGGCGCCGGACGATGAAGAAGCAGCAGTGACTTTCCGCCTGTCGTCGGAGGAGTTGTACCGGTTTCGTCAAAAATTTCCCGTGCTGCATGATGCGGATTCCATTACGGTATGTGCATAGCGGTTAGATTTTGTCTGTCTCACAGGCTTTGACGGAGTCGCTTCGACCCTGTCGGCGTCAAACGTCCGCAGGAAAAATAAAGACGGGATGGCTCAACACCATCCCGTCCGCATTTTTCACAAAGTCACACCTTGTCAATAGCCCGGGTTTTGTTCATCATCGGAAATACCGTCGTTCAAATCAATGGCATTCTGAGGTATGGGACGATACAGTTTGTCACCGATAGGGTCGGTACCGAAATTGCCAGTTTTGAAATCCCAATTGTACTTATAATACATGATTTTCAGCATTTTGGTACGGCGCAGTTCAGGCCACCGTCCGCAATACTGCCCCAGCAGTTCCTTGCCGCTTTCTTTCAGATACGCCTCCAGCGCATCCTGTTGTGAAGTGGTGGGCAGCGTACAGGTAAGCGTCGTGACGCCGTCTTTAGCGTTTCCGGGACGAGCCAGCACCTTGTTGATATAGGTTTGCGCTTCGGCATATTCCTGACGACCGATACACGCTTCGGCGTACAGCAACATCGTTTCCGATAGGGAGGCAAGGACAATGTCGCGGTAACTTTGACGGGTATTGAATTCCGCCAGTTCGCCCAAATCAAACTTTTTTATTACAGGCTGGCAAAAATCCGATGCAAATCCCGTCCTCCAATACTTTTCGTTCACCAAAGGGTCGGGCGAATGTTCAATGAAAGGGTATATTTTCAAATAGTTTGTACCGGTTGTGCTTAGCGCATTTATTGGCTCTATGCCGCCGGCATACTCCGGACACCATTTTTTGATAAACTCTTTCGCGCCCGGAATCAGCGCTCCATCTTTCGTCATGGTCACATCGACAAATTCGCCGTTGGTTTCCCCTTTGGTCAATACCAGGTAATCCTGATACATCTCTTCCGCTTTGTCCCACGCACGGGGATAAACGGCGGAAATACTATTGACGTTCGGATCGTTTTTGCCCTGATAGTAATCATAATAAAACTCCCACATCGTGAGCATGAAAGTGGCGTCATAACGAGCGTCGTTTTTACCGAACCACGAATGGACAGACCACGAGGGGAAATAGGATGTGGACATGTACTTGTGCTTGCGCTCGGAACCGCCCAGATAGACGCCAAAATGAGATTCCTGGTCATTACCGGTCGTTCTGCTCGCAATCGACGAGACGTCATACTGCACGGCAAAAATTACTTCATCATTGTTCTCGTTTTTGGGACTCCACAAGCTTTCAAAGGTATATTTCAGGTCGCCGCGAGAGGTGATCACCGCGCCGGCATGGGTCTTTGCCTGTGCAAAGTCGGCGGTATTGCCCAAATCCCATCCGCGCGTCAAATACGCTTTTGCCAGATAGTGGTTCACAATGTCCTTGCAGATTTTACCGGTTTTGTCGGTTTGCGGTAACGGCCCGTTCAACGCCGCCGTCAATTTCGTGATAATGAACGTATAGGAATCTTCCAGCGTAGCACGGGGCAGATTCATCCGCGGGTTGGTTGTGTATTCGTCATTGATCACAATGCCTCC
Organism: Bacteroidales bacterium; assembly: GCA_031270985.1. GTDB lineage: Bacteria > Bacteroidota > Bacteroidia > Bacteroidales > UBA4181 > JAIRLS01. Next base: position 3,455 of record JAISWR010000038.1, read on the forward strand.
GAACTGTTCCAGCAGCAGGAAATGGAAAAAACCTTTCAGAAAATTATATTCCGCCGCATACAGGTCTTTGTCCGCCTGGGAAATTTCGGCGCCGGAAAGATAATATTCCGCCGTATTCACCGCCTGCAACGCATTGTAACATTCACGGTAATACGTGAGCGCATTGCCGTCGTTGGTGTTCAAATTGGCATAATCGTAAATGCCGTTGGAGTTCGCCCCCCTCGGTAACTGGTACAAGTCCGTTCCTCCCAGCAACACTGCGGGTGCAAGATCATATATCAACCTGAGCTGGTTATACGCATTCACACGAAGGGTCTGATACCCGGCAGAGGTGACATACAGTTTTTCATTAGTGATGCCTGCCTTGTTGTCTTCGTCCAGAAAATTGCTGCATCCTGCCAGCATTACCGCTGCAACGGCAATACCGACGACATATTTTATCTTTTTCATATCTTTATCTGTTTAAATGATTAAAACTTTACATTAACACCTACTTGATAAGTAATGGTGGAAGGCCCGTTACCATTTTGTAGAACTGTGGTGGCATATTCGGGATCCCAACCGACATAGTCCGTAAAGGTAAACGGATTCAGCACATTGACGTACAGGCGTGCAGAAGCGAGTTTGATTTTTGAAACCCAGTTCTGCGGGAAGGTGTAACCCAGCGTGATGTTGCGCACCTTTACAAAGGAGACTTTCTGATACGTCCCGTTGCCGCCGTAATAATTCCCTGTTTTTCCGCTCAGGGGATACTTGGCGTTCGGCGTTTCCTGCGAGGTTCCCCACACTGCCCAGTGTTGACCGTCGCTGTCCGTCGTGAACGGTTGCGTCCAGTCAAAGCGGGCTACTCCTTCGGGAATGTAATAATCCTGTTTTACTTTCGGTCGCCCTCTCTGGTTGTTCCCTGCTACGCCATATTCGCCCAAAAATGCGTCGCTAACAAACGATCCTTGCCGCGTGTAGATATTGAACGAAAAATCGAATCCTTTGAAATTCAGCGTTGAACTGATGCTTCCCGTCCATTTGGGATCCACCTGTCCCAGGATGATCCTGTCGTCCGTCGTCATTTCGCCGTCTCCGTTCGTATCTATGGCTCTTGCGACGCCCGGATACAAAACGCCCATTTTGGTGCGGGTGGTAGCGTCCATTGCCTCCCATTCGGCTTTATTGTACACGCCGTCCACCTGATAACTGTAAATCACGTTGATAGGCTCGCCGATAAATCTGCTTTCACCCACTACATCTTCCTTCTTCCCATACAGCGAACGGATAGCGTTCTTATTGTAGGCAAAAATAAAGGTGGTGGTCCACACAAGGTCTCTGGTTTGTACATTGACGGTGTTCAGCGCCACTTCCACGCCGCGATTGTTCACCGATCCGATATTGTCCCTCATGCTGGCGACTCCGGATTCTATGGTCAGCGTCCTGTTCATCAGCAAGCCGTCCGACAGTTTATCGTACAAGTCCACCGAACCGTTGATACGACCGCGCAATACGCCGAAATCAATACCGAAATTCCATTCGCGGGTTTTTTCCCACGTGAGGGAGGTGTTCACCGGTAGGCCGGTGCCGTAACCCGACACCATGGTACCGCCGAAATCATAGTACACGAGCGATCCCGTACTCGGCGTCACCTGTGTGCCGTAAGCGCCCACGCCGTTGTTGTTGCCCGAATAGCCGAAACTCAGACGGGCTTTGAGGTTGCTTAGCCAGTCCACCTGATCGAGGAACGATTCTTCGGAAATCCTCCATGCCACAGCCGCCGAAGGGAAAGCCGCCCATTTCTCCGAAAGTTTGGAACTCCCGTCGTAACGGATGGTTCCCGTCACCATGTATTTCCCCGCATAATCGTAATTCGCACGGGCTGCATACGAAATCATACTGGTTTGGGAATATCCGGAACTGGTACCCGTCGACACCAAAGTGCCGTTAAAAATGTTGTACCACTGTGCGTCGTACGGGAAGTTTTGCGCCGTTACCGCTAATGTTTCCGTTTGTGTCTTGTACAGGGAATGTATCAAGGTGACGTTCACATTGTGTTTCTGGGCAAAACGCTTGTTGAAATTGACGACATTGTCCCACGTCCAGTCAAAGTTCTCGGTATTGGAGGTCTGTGCTTCATCCACAGTACGGTTGCCCGCAACCACGCCGCGGTAATAGCCTCCCCGCTGGCGTCTGAAACGCGGGGAAAACGTGGTTTTTATGTTCAGCCCTTCGATGGGCGACAAAGCGGCAAACATGCTGCCCATCACGTCAAAACGGCGGGTTTCGTTGGACCCTGATTTAATCTCCAGCAAGGGATTGGAAGAAGACGTGAAATTACCCGTACCCTGAATCTCCGCCGCAATACCCGGTTGACCGATCAACGTACCGTCATCTCGGTAGGGTTTCAGCACATTGGGCATACGGAGCAGGTCGCGGTAGCCGTATTGGGAACCGGTATTGACCAACTGATGAGACAGGGAAAAATTGGCGCCGGAAGAAAAATACTTGTTGGCATTGTGGCTAATACTCCCTTTAAAGGTATAGCGCGTCATCTCTTCCAGCAGGTAATTGCCTTTTTCATTCTGGTAGCCTGCGCCGAGGTTGTAGGCAATATCCTTGGAATTTCCGCTGATGTTGATGTAATGGTTCTGCTGGGAACCTTGTTGGGTGCCTTCCTTCAGCCAGTCCGTATAACTTTCGTTGTACAGCGCCGTATGCACAATCTTTGAATTGTTGGTAACGGCAGTTTGGTTGGGGGTTGTGATGGAATACAGCCCTGTCGTTTGATTGACATCATAATACATGGAGGTACGGTAGTCGATCCATTCGCGTCCATTCATGAAATCGGGTATTCGCGCTATGCTTCGCACACCGTAATAGCCGTCATAAGACACCGTCAATTTTGATTTGGCAAACGACGCTCCTTTGGTTTGCACAATCAATACGCCGTTTGAACCGCGCGATCCGTAAATTGCCGTTGATGAAGCATCCTTCAACACGTCAACTTTTTCAATGTCGGCAGGGTTCAGGTAATCAATATCACTCACCACCACGCCGTCCACCACGTACAGTGGGTTTCCGGAAGTGATGGAATTTTGACCGCGAATCTTGATGGAAAAACTTGCGCCCGGACGAGTAGAGGTGGTCTGGATATCTACGCCCGGCGTCGCGCCCTGTAGAGCGCTCATCACCGATGAAGACCCGATAGCGACAATACGGTCGGAGGAAACGCTGCTCACCGCTCCCGTCAAATCGCTTTTACGCACCGTCCCGTAACCTATTACCACTACTTCTTCCAGTTCCGAAGCTTCCTCAACCAGCGTGACGTTAAATGTCCGTTGCGAACCTACCGCTACAGACTGCGCAGTGTACCCGACAAAGGTAAATTGCAGCACGGCATCTTCGCCCGGTACGCTGATATTGAACCTGCCTTCCGCGTCCGTCGCCGTCCCCGAGGTGGTACCCTGCACGAAAACGTTCACACCGGGCATGGTCAAACCGGTTTCGTCCGACACTGTCCCACTCACCGTAAACGATTGGGCATAAGCGGGCAAAACCGCACCGCATAACAGTAATCCCACGCAAAATGTACGCAGGAAATGATGTATGATCCTTTTTAATTGAACTACTTTCATAAGACTAATTTTTTAATGTTTTTGATGAATTAATTATTTGATGTTTGGTTATTTGGTTATTGACGTATTGAATTGCTCAATACATCCGGTTAAGAATTAATTTTCAGAAGTTTATCTCATATACAACCTCCTTTATTTGAAAAGCGCCCCGCATCAGCCTTGCGGCAGAAGAGCACAGGCGACGGTGCGACAACAAAAAAGCCACAACCCGCCCAAGCCGGTTGCAGCTCTCCATTAAGTTCCCTAAAACACGTGCATCCCCGCACGTATATTTTATAGCATATACGCGATTCTCTCTCTCTCTCTCTCTCTCTCTCTCTCTCTCTCTCTCTCTCTCTCTCTCTCTCTCTCTCTCTCTCTCTCTCTCTCTCTCTCTCTGCAAAAATCATGCCAAACTTGGTAATTTGCAGATTCTCAACTGTTTTATTCGCGAAAAAAGGATTCATCTCTCATTTTTTTTCTCGTTGCAAATATACGTATTTTTTGAAATAAAAAAAATTAATTCATAATTTATTATTTTTCGATAAAACCTCCCTGCCGACAATTGACGTTTTTATCGACGCCAATCGCACTTTAACATTTTTTCACATTTCTCGTTTGTTTTTTATATATTATTTATGTTCTTTTGCGTCCGATTTTATCAAAATAACCAAAATTAACCAATTGTCATGAAAAATATAAAAAAATACCCTTTTACGGGTTTCGAGAAACTTTTGCTTGCGGCATGTGCTGGAATTTTTGCCGTGACAACAACTCACGCACAAGACGCGCGTGAACTTTTGTATAATTACGAGATTTTGAAACCCGACCATGCCCGTAAACCCAAAGTGGAAGGCTTTGCCAAAGAACGGCTTGGCGATAAACTCAATCGCGGCGTCACAGCCATTGAAACAGCGGGCGGCGTGTACATCAGTTGGCGGCTGTTGCAGTCCGATGCTCCCGACGTTGCGTTTGATGTGTACAGAGGCGTCGGCAGCAAGTCCACAAAAGTAAACAAACAGCCGGTGAAGACAACAACCGACTTTGTGGACAAAGGCGGGAAGAAAAGCGATCAGTATTGGGTAACGCCCGTCACAGGCGGAAAGAGCGGTGATCCTTCGGAAAGGACATCCGTAACACTGAGACAATCGCCCGATGAACTGCCATACGTATCCGTTCCCCTGCAAAACGGCGTAATTCCGGGCAGGAAAAGGCTTGGTATCGGCGATTTGAACGGCGACGGTAAATTCGATTTCGTACTGATACAGCCCGGGATGAGCAAAGATCCGGGTGCGCGTCCCGATTCTTCCAAAGTGACCTACAAAATAGAAGCCTATCTGAGCGACGGCACGTTCCTGTGGCGCAACGATTTGGGCGACGGCATCGAACCCGGCGTGTGGTATTCGCCGTTCATCGTATATGATTTGGATGGTGACGGGAAAGCGGAAGTAGCCGTAAAAACAGCGCCCACAGGTATCCGTGCCGCCGACGGCTGCGTATATGGCGGCGAAGAATGGTTGTCCATCTGGGATGGCATGACCGGCAGGGAAGTTGCCAAAACGAACTGGATACCGCGTACGGAACGGCTGGGCAACTACAACCGGCAAAACCGCAACCAGATGGCAGTTGCCTATCTGGACGGGAAAACCCCGTGTTTGATTGTGGAGCGCGGTACCTACAAAGCCATGTTTGCTGATGCCTATCAGTTCACGGGTGGCAAACTGACCAAGTTGTGGAGTTGGGACGGCGACGAGGAAAACCCCATAGTACGCAGTCAGGGCGCGCATAACATCCTGATTGCCGATGTGGACGGCGACGGTCGCGACGAAGTCATTCTCGGCCCTTCGGTGCTGGACGACAACGGCGTGCTGCTCTGGTCGTCGGGGCTGGGACACCCCGACAAAGTGTTTGTGTCCGACATTGACCCCTCCCACCCCGGCATGGAAATGTTCTTCGCCGTTGAAGCGCTGCATGACAAAGACGGCTTGGGCGTGAGCCTGCGCGACGCCAAAACGGGCGAACAAATCTGGGACATCAAGCAACCTACGGTACATGTAGGTAACGGCATGATTGCCGACATTGACGCCACCCGCCCCGGTCTGGAATGTTTCGCTTCTGAAGACTCAAAAGGACACAGCTCCATGGGAATACGCGGCAACAACAACAAATACCTGCTGGATGCCAAAGGCGAACTCTATAAAAGGGAAGATATACCTCCGATGGGCGACTGGGTATGGTGGGACGCCGAAAAAATCCGTCAATACATCAGTTTCAACCGCAATACCGGACCAACAGTGGCAAAGTACGGCGCAGGCACGATACAGGAGGGCTTCAAAGGACAGGTAATGCTCACGGGCGACCTTTTCGGCGATTGGCGTGAAGAAATTATTACCGCCCTTCCCGGAGAACTGCGCATATACAGTACCGTTATCCCTGCTAAGGACAGGCGTGTCACCCTGTTGCAGGACAACACCTACCGGCAAACCATCACCACCCACACGATGGGCTACCAGCAACCGCCCGTGCCATCGTATTATCTGGGTGAATGAGAATTTGCAAAGAAAAAGATGCAGTCACAGGAATACGATTTGCGCCATGTCCGATACAAGAGACTGATGCACGGGAAGCGTATTCAAAGCTGTTTCCCGCTTAGTTCAGCATGTTTTGTCCTCCGGTGACGGGGACGGCTTGTCCTGTCTCGTATTCCTGTCCGATGATGTAGCACACGGCTTTCATCACGTCTTCCACCGTGCATCCGCGTTTGGCGGGCACTTGCGATTCGTAGAAGGTCTTCACATCGGCGACGGTTTTGGCGCCCGGCACCTTTCCTGCGCGGAGGTACTGCACAAAAAGTCCTTTTTCGGGGTCACTCCATAGCGGTCCGTCGAAAAAGTTGCCCGGACAGATGGAATTGACCTTTATCCCGAAAGGCATCAGTTCCATGGCAAAAGACTGTGTCAGCCCGATGCCGCCGAATTTTCCGCCGGCGTAGGCGAAGTTTTTGTTGCTGCCTTTCAATCCCGACTTGGAGTTGATCTGGATGATGTCTGTAAAATAGCCTTTTTTGTATTTCGTTTGCAGTTTGAGCACTTCCGAAGCGTATTTGGCGCAGATGAAATAGCCGGTATAGTTCACTTTGGTCATCAGTTCAAACGTTTCGGGCTTCATTTCGTCCAGTCCGCCGGCACGCAGGATGCCCGCGTTGCTGATGAACACGTCCAGCCCGCCGAATTGCTTGACGGTTTCCGTCATCAGGCGTTGCACGGAGGCGGCGTCCGACACGTCGGTTTTCACGAAAAGAGCGCGGTTTTTCCGTGCCGCGGCGTTCAGTTGGTCTGCCATTTGTGCGCCGACGGTTTCGTTGAGGTCGGCAATGACTACGTGTGCATTTTGCGCCATCAGCCGTTCGGCGATGCCGCCGCCGAAGCCCTGTGCGCCGCCTGTCACTACGACGATTTTGTTTTCGACGACGTTGTTCGCGCTTTGTCCCTTCGACACGGCGCGACGATAGTTTTCCACCTCCCAATTGTCGATAAAGGCTATTTCACGGTCGTTGAGGAATTTCGGTCCGCCGAAGGCGTGCGAATAGCGGCTGATTTTCAGCAGGTCTTCAAACACGTCCAGCGCAATGCCTACGGACTTGTAGTTGTCTTCCACGCCTGCCATCCCGATGTCTTTGAGCAAGACCATTTTGGGGTCGTAGCCGTATGCCTTGCGGTAGAGTTTCAGTTTTTGGGCAAACTCCGTGATGGCGGTTTCGGCGGTTTGGGTGTTTTCCACGTAAAGCGGGCGCGCCTTGCAATAGACGATGATGTCGGGGGTGAAAGGCGACGAAGCGCCTGCAAAAGCCTGTGCATCTCTGTGGAAGGAGGCTATCAGGGTGTTGTTGCGCAGGGTGACGATTTTGCCCATACTGCCCGTGGAGAGCAACATGCGGATGGCGGGCAGGATGTCGGCGGCTTTGTCGTCCACAGGCAACGGTTCGACGGCAAACGGAGTGATACACGCCGAGATTTTAGCCGTCACGTCGGTGTAAATCCATTTGATTTCGTCAATGCTGTCCGCCGACACGAATATGCCGTGGTTCTGCAACAGGATGACGTGTGGCTCGTCGTCATGCGTGTTGCGGTATTTCAGCAGTTCGCTTTCCACTTTCTTGAACAGCACGTAGCCGGGGTCGGTGTAGGGGATGTAGAGTACGCGGTCACCCAACAGTTCTTTCGCCTTGCTTTCCGCGTTCTGCGAACAAAGCAGCGCATTGACGATGGTGGGATGGGTGTGCACCACAAAACGATAGCGGATGAGGTCGTGTAGGGAGGTTTCCACCGACGGGCGCAACATTTTTTCGGGTTCCACGGCAGCGCGGAAAAGGTCGGTTTTCACTTCCTGTTCACGTTGGTCGGAGTTATCGCTGTACTTTTTGTCGGCTATGGTTTTCAGTTTTTCGCGGTCAAGCACGGCAAATCCGTTTTCGGTGATTTCGCCCAGCGTGGTGCCGCTTGCTTTTACCCACAGCAACCGGTCGGTCTTGAACGAGGTGTTCCCGCCGCCGGCAATCACAAAATCACTATTCTTCCCGTAAAACTGCGATATTTCTATCAATTCCCGAATTTCTTTCATAATGAAAATTTATTATAAATCAATTAAATACAACAAATGCTATAAATGACGCACATACAAGTATGTGGACGACAAAGATACGATTTTTCTTTGAGAAATATTTTTCTTTTTGGCGAAAAAAACCGAGATTTGCATCTTTATTTGTAATGTGTCTGATGCGATTTCGCGTGTACATCATATCATTTGTCATCTTTCTGCCGCTGTGTGCCGGTATGAACGCCCAGTCGCGACAAAAGCTGGAGGAACAGCGGAAGAGAACCCTGAAAGAGATTACGGAAATCAATAGCCTGCTGCAAGAAACCCGGCAAAATCAGAAAGAATCATTAGAGAAAATTACTTTGCTGAACAACCAAATAACGCAGTACGGTCAATTGATAGACAATATCGGCAAAGAAATCCATTATGCCGAACAACAAATCAGGGAAACGACGCTTCAGATGAGAAAACAAAACGCCGAGGCGGAACGGTTGAAAGCGGAATATGCGCAGATGGTGTTCCATGCTTACAAAAACAGGGGGAGATACAACAAGTTGGTGTATATTCTGTCTTCAAGGGATTTCAACGAGGCATACCGGCGCATGAAATATTTCCAGCAATACGGAAAATTTCGGCAACAACAAGTGATTGAGATACAGGAAAGCCGGAAACGATTGCAGGAAACTATCCTGACACTGGCGGAACAAAAAGCGGAAAAAGAAAAACTGCTGACGGAACAACAACAGGAGAGCAAACGGCTGGAAACTGTGAAAACTGAGCAAAACAAGGAAATACAGCGACTGAAATCGCAAGAATCCAAGTGGAGGACACAAATTGCCGCCAAAGAGAAGGAGGCACAAAAACTCCAAAAGGAAATAGACCGGATGATTGCCGAAGAGGTGCGGAAAAGCAGAGGCGATGCGAAAAACATGTATGACAAACTGACGCCTCAGGAACGCCTGATGTCAGACAATTTCAAAGACAACAAGGGCTTACTGCCGTGGCCTACTGAAAGAGGTATTGTGACGGGCTTTTTCGGCACTAACCCGCACCATCTGTATAAGGACATCAAAATCAACAACAGCGGCGTGGACATCACCACTGTGGGCAATGCTTCCGTAAGGACTGTTTTTGAGGGCGTTGTCTCGCGGGTGGCACGCATCAACGGCGAAAACATCACGATCCTCATCAGACACGGCAATTATATCACCGTATATATGAATCTGGTGGACATTGCCGTGAAACAGGGAGACAAAGTGAAATCCAAAGAAACCATCGGGAAAGTGTACACGGAAAAAGGCGCAAAAACAGCCATACTGCACTTTGAAATATGGGAAGAAACCAATAAACTGAATCCGGAACTGTGGATGATGAAAAGATGACCGCAAGCCGTGTTCACCGCTCAATAAGCCAACAGTCCGAGATGGGATGCGCCATCGTCGGAGCGTCTTTCCTATGCAAAAGGTCTTTTTCTATTTGAGCATATACATCCTGTATGGATGACCGTTCAATCTGAGCGTCATCCAACGTATTGACCTGATGTCCAAAACAGGAACGCCTCCCAAAAACGTACCAGATTGAAATAATAAAAAGCCTTATCCCATATTCCGGAAAGGGTACGGCAAATGTTTCAATCAATTTGCCTTCTCAATTTTTGCTGCGGGATAATTCGATCCGGTAAGAACCGTTCGTTCCAATACTGCTACCTTGCCGTCTTTCACGAAAGGGTCTCCCCTCTCCGACAGATGGTTAAACATGTTTTGCCGCCATTTCAGCAATTCTTTATCATATTTTCTGTCATGGACAAGATTTTTCAGCTCATGTGGATCTTTGGACAAATCGAACAACTGTTCTTCGCCTGTATGGAAAAACCAGATATACTTGATGCGTGTATCGGTAAGCGCACACCAGTAATTCTCTTTTTCATAGCAGGTTGCATGTTCGAGGTCAATGTACGGGCGCCATGACGATGCGGGATTTTCCAACAACGTCAATACGGACAATCCATCCATGACGGATGGTTGGGGTATTTGGGCGATGTCGAGAAATGACGGCAGCACGTCGCGTATTTCCACAGGCTGTAACACGCTACCGCCCGACGGCACTTTGGAATCAAATGATTTTGGCGGTTTAACGATAAACGGGATATGAGCAGAGCCCTCGTATGCATACGTCTTGCGCCAGTGATGATGGTCGCCAAGCATGTCGCCATGATCGGAAATGAAAATGATCAGTGCATTGTCATAAATGCCTTTTTCCTTTAGTGCTGCAATAATCCTGCCTATCTGATCGTCAACAAAAGTGACGGACGCATAGTAATGTCTTCTGGAATCAATAGCATGTTCGGTTCCGAAATTACCAAATGCGGCGTCAGGTGTTTCCGGCCGATTGGCGAACGCGCCGCACCAATCGCCCACCCACGGTTCGGATACAGGACTGTCGCGGTACAGGTTGAAATAGCGTTGCGGGGGATCATACGGACTGTGCGGACGCGCAAACGACACTTTCAAAAACAGCGGTTCGTCTCGATGATAATTTTCAATAAAACGGATGGCTTCATTACCTGTCCATTGCGTAGGGTGCAACCGTTCGTCGGAGGCATATGTTTTACCGGTATGATCATTCCATCCTATACCGGTTGCATCAGGATTATCCCCGGGCGCTTCGGAGATAAACCATTGTCGGTAGTCGCTTACAAAATCCGGGGACTGTGCTCTTCCGGATTCGTCGAGCAAAGCGCCGTGAAATCCGTGCAGGTTGCGTTGAGGATTGTAGTGCACTTTTCCGACGGCAAACGTGTAGTACCCTGCATTGCGTAACATGCGCGGCATTTCGCACGGATACTGTTCCGCTACCTTGAAATAACCCAACATGCCGTGCCGCCATGGGGAACAGCCTGTGAGCAAGCCTGCTCTTGCCGGCGTACTGCTGGGTGTGGAAGTGTATGCGTTGCGGAACAGAACACCGTCTTTCGCCAATCCGTCCAGATTGGGCGTTTTTATCAGGGAATTACCCATGACGCCAAGCGCGTCAAACCGCTGCTGGTCTGCCATGAGCAGAATGATATGCGGCTTTTTTGTTTCTCCGGCAATCTCCGGAGCAAGGATATTGCCGACCATAGCGACGGCAGGCAGTAATTTCAGAATATGGCTCATATTTGTTTGTATTGATACATTAATATTTTTCCCATCCCTGATTTTGCGTCAATTTACGATTCAGCGTCAAATCGTTTTTGGGTATCGGGAACAGATAGAAAGCGTCGTCCCATCCTTTACCGTCTTTGGACGGGTCGTCAAAACGCTTGATATATCCATGCGTAGTTGCGGGGGTAAAATCCTTGTTGACCAAAGGCAGGTTGTTCACCCATGACGGTGTGACAGCAGTGGGTGATCCCGTATTGGACAGATTCCTGTAATATTGTTTGTCAATCTTTGCTCCAATAATTGGGCGATTCACAAACCACGGCCCTTTTTTCCAGCGCCGGATGTCTGCAAAGCCATATCCCAATCCCATCAACTCTACCGTGCGTTCGCGCCTTATTTCCCACAATACGGGGTTCACATCGGGGTCTCGTCCTGGTGTAACCTTGTCGTTAGGGTTGTGAGGGTCGGTAGAAGCATTAATATTCGCTATCGTAAAGTCAGGCATGTTGATGGTAGTGCGACGGCGCAGTTTGTTGATGGTTGCATCTGCGATTTCCTGCGTAAACTGTCCCAGTTCGAATCTGGCTTCGGCTTCGTTCAACAATATTTCTTCTATAAAGAAAATCGGCTTGTCTGCATTTGCCTGATTATCACCATTTACCATGGTTACCACATCCCACAGCGCATAATTGCGCCAGCAGATGTAACCGGATTTGGAGCGGAACTGTGTTGCCGGCGATGAGGGAAAGTTGGGAATGGACCACATCATTGCCGTTCCTTGAAACTGAAAAGCAGGGAGGCGTTTCGACTGATTATTGGGCAGTATGGTTGTCAGCAAATCGACAAATTCATGCGGGTCCTGTCCGGTACGGTCGTAATTGGCGGCGGTATTGTATTGGTAACTGCCGTCGCTGTTAGTGAAAGGAGGGAACGGGTAGTCATTACCGGTATTTTTGTTGATCAGCCGGTACGACTGGCTGTAAGGTGGAGCCACCGTCAGCAGCAATCGAGGGTCGCGGTCGCGAAATTCGTCGTACATGTCCACATCGGGACGACCGGCGTTGGCTGCATTGGTTACAGGAAGTCCGTTACTTTTCACCAAATACAGATCAGCCGTTGCGCGGTGAAATCCGAAATAGGTACTTGTAGAGCGTTCATATCGCTGTGAAACACTTCCTATTTCCAACGCGGTGGAATACTGTTTGTACAAAATAATTCCGGTGCGCTTGCCCAGATCGTCACTGGTGAGCAGTTCGTCATAGTTATTGTCCACTGCGGGATAGGTGGTTCTTAATTCCTCGGACACCCGGACACATTCTTCCAGATATTTTTCTTCATCGCCGAGGTTGTGATAACGCCGCCAAGTGCCTTCAAAAAGAGTAAATCTGGACAGCAATGCCTGTACAACAGCCTTATTGACGGTGTTGCTGCCTGCTCCTTCGCCCAATTTCTTAATGTGGGTTTCGGCGTATTGCAGCCTTGCCAGGATACTGTCCGCTACCACCTTTCTGGGAGTACGGTCCCCGTAGATAATGTCTTCATCTTCGCCCTCTTTCAGGATGTGGTCTACCCAATATACGTCGCCAAAACGGGAAATCAGTTCGGCATACCGGTAGGCAAAGAAAAAGTAACCTACCGAACGCCAATGTGCTTTTTCCTCAGCGGTCAAATTGCTTTTGTCTATGTTTTGCAACATTATATTGACACGTCTGATAAAAGAATAATCCCATCCTCCGCCTGAAGCGGGAACTGTTATCGTTCTGTCGCGACGGCTGTCATCCTTATCATTGTCCGCAGCGCCTGTCAGGTAGCCTGCCAGCAGGTCGCCCGTCCCACTAAAATTGATGGCTCTGTCTCCCAGCGTTTGGACGTAGTTGCCGTCCTGAAAAGTGCTGTACAATCCCCAACTGTATGTCAGAAAGTTGTCATAAGTCTTGAACGCCGTCGCTTCCGATTGTGACACGACGGGCACTTTTTCCAGAAATGCGTCATTACAGGAAACCAATGCCGAGAGTGCAATGAATCCCAAAATATGTTTGATATTGATATTATTCGTTTTCATTTTCGTTTTCATTTATAAATTAAAATGTGATATTCAAACCAAAAGAATAGGTTGCATAAAAGGGATAACCCCAGCTTAACCTTTCTGGATCAATGCCTTTAGGCAGATCGCTGAATGTTAAGACATTTTCAGCCGAAAAGAACACTCTGGCATCGCTCAATCCGACAGTACGAACGATCGGGCGAGGAAAAGTATAACTCAAAGTGATGTTTTTCACCCGCAAATAAGCCGCATTCAACAGATAACGGTCTGAAACTCTGTTGTTTGAACTGACGACATTTTCGCCGGGCTGGTTGTAGATACGCGGGTAAAACGCATCGGGGTTAACAAGCGTATAATCATTATTGGCAGCATCGACTACCTGTTGATAGTTGTCGGCATTGTGTGCGTACAGTGATGCCACGGAATGAGTGCCTATCAGAGGGAAGATGGTGTTGCCACCCAGCCAGTAATCGCGTTTGCCTGTTCCGACGAGGAACACGGAAAAGTTGATGCCTTTGTAGCCCACCGCGAAATTACTTCCATACTGAAAGCGAGGACTTTCATTTCCGATGACGGAACGATCGCCCGGATCTTCAAGGTTGTTTTTGCCGTCGTTGATTTCATTATCTCCCGTTTCATCGCTGATATTTTCCCACTGAATGTCTCCCGGACGCGGCGAAACGCCTCTGATAGACGTTACATCGGGTTTCAGTTTCCATGTGTTGGTGTCTTCAAAGTCGTTAATAGTGTAAAAACGGTTGAACTGATAACCCCAAATTTCGCCGAGTTGCTGTCCTACATAATAATTACTGCCGCCAAACAGTCCTGCTTCATTGTTGTATTGGGTAATCACGCTGCTGTTGTCCGACAGGTTGAAACCCACCGAATAATCCCAGTTTCCGCGCCTGTTTTTCCAATTGACCGCCAATTCCCAGCCTTTGTTGGAAAGGTCGGCAACGTTTTGCAGGGGCGCACTTGTGCCGACGATTGCCGGAAATTCAACGCCCGGCCCCAACATACCTTTTGTATCACGCCGGTACCAATCAAAAACGATCTGTAGCTTGTCCTTAAACAGCGAAATATCTGTACCGAAATCCAGTGTCGCCACACGTTCCCACGTAAAGTTACCGCGCACCATTCCCGGAGGGTTCAGCGTTGTGGGGCGATAACCGTTGAAAACCCAGTTGGAACGGAGTACAACCTCCATTTCGGGCAAAAATTGATAATCTCCAATTGCCTGATTGCCGATTTCGCCCCACGATGCTCTTATCTTAAATTCATCCAGCCAAGTTGTTGTTTCTTCCAAAAACGATTCGCGCGCTATTTGCCAACCCACCGACGCCGAAGGGAAGAACCCAAACCGCGTGTCTTTCGGAAATCTTGACGAACCGTCATATCGTCCGTTGACTTCCAACAAATATTTGTTGTCGTAATGATAATTGAATCTGAAAAATCCGCTACGAATGGCAAAATCCGTATAATTGTCGCCAGCCTGTATCTCGCCTGTGGCGCCGCTGATTGAAGGCGTATCGGTGTTGATAATATTTTTGCGGCTCGACCACAACAGCTCGTAATAACGTTGCTCCTGCGAAAATCCACCCATCAGTTTAAAATTGTGCTTACCTGCCAATGCCAATTCGTACGACGCATAGGCATTCAGGGAATTGTACCTGACAGTGCTTTTGTCATTCCTGAATGCAGGGTCGGCGGCAGGATTTTCATTCATCTGGTCGGTACGCATAGATAGACTTGCCGGAAATGATTTTTTGTCATATACGTTTTCGTCGAAAGTATATTCGAACACTCCCTGAAATCCTTTGAAAGGCGTAAAAAGCGTTCGCGAAAAGATACGCGGATTTTCCGTCCTTATGGCATCGGGATTGCCGTGAAGAATATAGTTAAGCGGAGCGGTTGTCAAATAAACAGTGCCATTAAGGTCATTTGCCGCCGTCCAGTTGTCCGCACCGGGCAGGAAGCGAAAATAATTGGTCTGATATATCGCCGAACGGTACGTGGAATGCGTTTCAAATGTGCGCTGATTGCCGCGTGCATAGCGGACGTCTATTGAGGTATTGAGCCACGGAGTAATATCCGCACTGACATAAGAAGCCACATTGATTCGCTGATAATTGTCCTTATCCGTTTTCAATGGCCCGTTGTTGTCCAGATACCCGAACGAAAGGCGGTAGATTATCTTGTCGCTTCCGCCTGATGCGGAAATATTGTGTGTCTGCTGGAAGCCGTATTTATCAAATATCTCATTGCTTCCATCATTGTTTTTCAGGTAAAAGTATTTTCCGGCACCTGATCCTGTTTGCGGTACATACATTCCCCACCGCGCATTGAACCAGTCGCCGTTTTGTTTGGCTTTTTCTTCAAATGCCTGTGGATCGGACTGATAGTCGTTGATATAGTCCAGCCAAATGCCGTAGGGCTGCCCGCTCCACGCCCAGCCACCTCCCGGATTCCATTCATTTGCAGCCCTGACATACTGTTCGACCGAAGCTTGTTCCAACCGGTTCGTTACTTTTTCAAAAGCAAAATGGTTGTTGTAGTTCAATGTTATTTTTTGATTTTTTCCGGATTTTTTCGTTGTTATCAAAATCACGCCAAATGCTGCCCGCGCTCCGTAAATAGCAGACGACGCAGCATCTTTGAGCACAGTCACCGTCTCTATGTCTTCCGGGTTGACGAGGTCTATCTGGCTTTCGACATTGTCCACCAGAATAAGCGGCCCGGGAGATCCGTTGATAGATGTTGTTCCACGTATATTGAACGATTTCGAACTTCCCGGTACAGCGCTGCCTGTAATATGCAGTCCGGGTATTGTCCCTTGCAGAGCGGCACCGATATTAGTAACAGGTCTGTCACCCAATGTTTTTTCCATATTTATGACAGCAGTTGCTCCGGTGAGGTTTGCTTTCCGCTGCGTCCCATAGCCCACTACCACTACTTCCTCCAACTGCCGCGCATCTTCGGGCAAGGCAATATCAATAACGGTTTGGTCGCCCACAATCACCTGCTGGACGATGTAGCCTACGGACGAAAACACCAGCACCGCATTACCGTCGGGAACGGTAATGGCATATTTGCCGCCGGCATCGCTGACCACGCCCCTACCCGCGCCTTCCACTAAAACGGTTACACCCGGAACAGGAATGCCGCTCTCGTCGGTCACCGTACCGGTAATGGCGATGCCTTGTTGCAAAAACCGCACTGCCTGCTGTTCGTTACCCGCCACAGCAATATGCCGGACAGTAAGGACAATGAGCATCGAAACGGCAAAAAATCTCATTGATCGTAATAAAATTTGATGATTTGACTTTTTCATTGATATAAATGATTGATTGCTGATTTTATGTATTTATCCTTTAAGTCTATCGTACAAATAATATCTATTGATACAGTGTATTTTTCGGGCAAAAAAATCGGCGCTCCGGTTTTTACCGAAATGATTGGGACAGAGCGACAATACTTGGTGATCGATATTTCCATTTGACTGACGTTGATTGATAAATTGAGCGGCAAAAATAACGCGTTTCATACAGCGCGCCAATACCACATTTATGGTATCTTTAGTGTTGTTCGGTTTTTCCTTATTCTATATTCCTTATTCCATATTCCGGAAAGGGTACGGCAAATGTTTCAATCAATTTGCCTTCTCAATTTTTACTGCGGGATAATTCGATCCGGTAAGAACCGTTCGTTCCAACACTGCTACCTTGCCGTCTTTCACGAAAGGGTCTCCCCTCTCCGACAGATGGTTAAACATGTTTTGCCTCCATTTCAGCAATTCTTTATCATATTTTCTGTCATGGACAAGATTTTTCAGCTCATGTGGATCTTTGGACAAATCAAACAACTGTTCTTCGCCTGTATGGAAAAACCAGATATACTTAATGCGTGTATCGGTAAGCGCACACCAGTAATTCTCTTTTTCATAGCAGGTTGCATGGCGTACTGTACACGTGGAAAAAGGGGTCATCCTGCTTGCGATAAGAGGAAAAGTCAAAAATCTGGAATAAAGAACAATTCTTTAATATGAATCGAAAACTTTAAATCCACAAGAAGATTCCGCTACAATAAAAATATCCGATTCCTGTTTTTGCCGGTGCGTATTTTTGATTATATTTGTGCAGTCAAATTTTCTTTATCAAAAATGACGGATAGAATGACGGAATTCATGCACATGGACAATTTCGTTTCGGAAATACTCGGTAGAGACATTTTTGCCGTTGAGCGGGATTTTCCTCAGATCATCCGTTTTTTTGGTGGTTACGGCATTCTCTTTGGTGGACGCAAGGATATACCCTTGGGCGAGTACATCAATACGCTGCCCGACAGTTTGCTGGACGACATTGGTATTGATCGGCGGCAGTTACAAGTGCATTTGGAGTTTTTCCTGACCGGCGGGTATGGCGAATTTCAAGCGACGCACACAGTAACCATCATCGGAGGACATGACAAATTCGGGAACGAGGAGCATGTGCGGCTGGATTTATCTACGGGAAGCATCACGGGGATTGTTGGCCCCACGGGGTCGGGCAAAAGCCGTTTGCTGGCAGACATTGAGTGGATGGCGCAAAACGACACGCCTACGGGACGCACAATCCTTATCAACGGAACGTTGCCCGACATAAAAGACCGGTTTTCACCCCAGCGCAAGTTAGTGGCGCAACTTTCCCAAAACATGAATTTCGTGATGGACGCCACTGTGGCGGAGTTTATCCACATGCATGCCGAGAGTCGGCTTCATGCAACAAACGACAACCATCAGGTAATCAACATTATTGAGCAGGCAAACCGTCTGGCAGGGGAGGCTTTTACACCCGACGCATCGCTCACATCTTTGTCGGGCGGGCAATCACGTGCACTGATGATTGCCGATACCGCTTTCCTCAGCGCTTCACCCATCGTCCTGATTGACGAAATAGAAAACGCAGGCATTGACCGTAAGCAAGCGCTTGATTTGTTAGTGAGCCGTGAAAAAATTGTACTCATGGCAACACATGACCCTATTCTCGCACTGATGGCAGATCGCCGGCTGGTCATTAAAAACGGAGGCATCTATCGCATTATTCCCACATCGGATGCCGAAAAACAGTACCTGACGGAACTCGAACGGATAGACAACAGATTGCAACAATTGAAACAACGCCTCAGAACGGGCGAAACACTCATATAAAACAGCATTTTCATGAAAAAAAAAGTATTGCTTTCCGTACACAAAATATGCTCCGTAGCCTTGCTTACCGGTTTGGTCGCCTGTTGTACTCCCCGCGTGAAAATCAACGAAGACGGCGTTACCATATATCCGGTGTCATCGCAGGCAAAAGCCGTCCGTTTACAAGCGGTGACCGATCACATCATCCGCGTAGAGGCGTCGCCGGTAAAAAACTTCTCCACCCGCAAAAGCCTGATTGCCTCCTATCCTACCGCATCGCAAGCCGGATGGACAGTGACACAATCCGCCGAAGAGGTGTGTTTGAAAACGTCTGCCGTAACGGTCGCGGTATCGTTGCAAACGGGCGAAATGACGTTTTCCGGCAAGGATGACGCCATATTGTTGAAAGAAGCCGCCGGCGGCAAATCATTTCTGCCTGCGCATACGGATGGTGAACAAGCATGGACGGTTCGTCAAGTTTTTGAATCTCCCGACGGAGAAGCGTTTTACGGATTGGGGCAACATCAATCGGATGAATTTAATTACAAAGGGAAAAGCGAAGTGTTATACCAATACAATACCAAAGTTTCCGTGCCTTTCATTGTTTCTTCCAAAAACTACGGATTGCTGTGGGACAACTATTCGCTCACAAAATTCGGCAATCCGCGAGAATATCAGCCCTTGAGCAGCCTCAATCCTGCTGGCAGCGACGGGCAGAAAGGCGGACTGACGGCGATCTATTCCAATCCTTCGGTAAACACCAGCCCCACTAAGGTAGTGCGCAACGAAAACGCGATTGATTACGAAAATCTGGAAACGGTGCGGAACTTTCCGGAAAATTTTCGACTGGAAAACGCGCACGTACAGTGGAGCGGAAGCCTTGCTCCCGACACTTCCGGCGTTTATCATTTCAAGCTCTATTATGCGGGATACGTAAAAGTGTTTGTGAACGACACCATAGTGGTGGACGAACGGTGGCGTACGGCATGGAATCCGAACACCTGCAAGTTCGACATCCGAATGCGGCAAGGCGTGAAAACCGACATCCGCATCGAATGGCGTCCCGATGGCGGTATGTCGTACATCGGTCTGAAAGCGCTCAGGGCTTTGCCCGAAGAAGCACAGCAACAATCGTGGTGGTCGGAAACCGCCGACGGGATAGACTATTATTTCATTCATGGCGATAACCCCGATGAAATAATCAGCGGTTACCGCACGGTGACGGGCAAAGCACAGGTGATGCCCAAATGGGCGATGGGTTTCTGGCAAAGCAGGGAACGCTATAAAACACAGGAAGAACTGCTGAACGTGCTGAAAGAGTTCCGGCAACGCCACATCCCCATTGACAATATCGTGCAGGATTGGTCGTATTGGGAACAGGATGCATGGGGAAGCCATGACTTCGATACTGCCCGTTTCCCAGATGCCACGGCAATGGTGGACGAGGTGCACCACCTGAACGCTCGTATTATGATTTCCGTGTGGCCCAAGTTCTACCACACCACCGCACACTACAAAGCCTTCAACGAAAAAGGATGGATATATCCGCTGGCTGTTCGCGACAGTATCCGCGACTGGATTGGCAAAGGCTACATCGGATCGTTCTACGATGCGTTCAGCGAAGGAGCAAGGCAACTTTTCTGGGCACAAATGAACGAAAAACTGTACAGCCGCAACTTTGACGCCTGGTGGATGGACGCTTCCGAACCCGACATCCTCTCCAACGCAGACATGGCATACCGCAAGGCTTTGATGAACCCGACAGCTTTGGGATCGTCCGCCCGCTATTTCAACGCTTACGGATTGATGAACGCTAAAGGCATCTACGAAGGGCAACGCAACACCAACGGCGTTAACCGCGTGTTCCTGCTCACGCGTTCCGGATTTGCCGGCTCCCAGCGTTATGCGGCAGCCATCTGGAGCGGCGACATCGGCACACGCTGGGAAGACCTGAAAGCCCAAATTTCGGCAGGATTGAATTTTTCCATATCAGGTAACCCTTACTGGACAATGGATAATGGCGGATTTTGTGTGGAAAAACGCTATACACGCGCCAAAGAAGGAAGCGAAGATTTGGAGGAATGGAGAGAATTGAACAATCGCTGGCATCAGTTCGGAGCATTCGCACCGCTTTTCCGCACGCACGGACAGTATCCGTATCGCGAACTATGGAACATTGCGCCGGAAACACATCCCGCATACCGTTCCATGCTGTACTACACCCGCCTGCGTTACCGCCTGATGCCATATATCTACACGCTGGCAGGCTGGACATACCACAGGGATTACACCATCATGCGTCCTCTGGTGATGGATTTCGGCAACGACACCAACGTGCACAACATCGGCGACCAGTACATGTTCGGTCCCGCATTGATGGTCTGCCCCGTGTACAGATATAAAGCACGCACACGCACCGTATATCTTCCAAATGAAAACGGCTGGTACGACGTGTATTCCGGAAAATATATCGCCACAAACGGATGGCTGACTGTTGATGCGCCATACCACAGAATACCGCTCTTTGTCGCAGCAGGTTCCGTGCTTCCCGTAGGTGCACCCGTGCAACACACACAGGAAACACAAAAAGACCTTTACATATATGTATATGCCGGAAAAAACGGAACCTTTCATCTTTATGAGGATGAAGGCGGCAGTTATCATTATGAAGACGGCGTTTTCGCAACAATACCCTTTACGTATGACGATTCCGTAAAAACTCTGACTGTTGGCGAAAGAACCGGAGATTTCCCCGGCATGTGCCGTGAAAGGGACTTTTATATCGTTTATGTTGCCAAAGATAAACCTGTCGGTATTGACGCTTTGCCAACACCCCAAAAAGTGCATTACAACGGAGACAAACAAACGGTAAAGTTAAGATAGGTATTGTCGGGAAATAAACGGTGCCATAATCCGGGTTGTAACGTTTATTTCTTGACAATGCCTAAAAGGGACTGTCGCCTGTATCATTGGGCTGATCGTTCATTTTTGAAGGAAGCGTTTGTGCGTCGGACGGATAGTGCAAGGCGTCGTTCTCCAACTCCACAAACTTGGCAAACTGATGTTTGAAGCGCAACTGCACATCATCCAGCGCGCCGTTGCGGTGTTTGGCGATGATGATTTCGGCTACGCCTCTTAAGGAATTGCCTTCGCTGTCCTCCGCAAATCCATAATATTCCGGGCGATGGATGAATGCAACAATGTCTGCATCCTGTTCAATGGCGCCCGACTCGCGTAAATCGGCAAGTTGAGGACGTTTACCTTGCAGTCCTGTGCGGGTTTCCACGCCTCGATTCAACTGCGAGAGGGCAATCACCGGAATGTTCAGTTCTTTGGCGATGGCTTTGAGCGATCGTGAGATGTTGGACACTTCCTGTTCGCGGTTGCCTCTAGTGTCGCCTGTCCATGTCATCAGTTGCAAATAGTCGATAACGGCGACGCCGATATGGTATTGCTGCACCAGCCGACGGCACTTGGCGCGAAATTCAAATATCGACAGCGCCGGCGTGTCGTCGATATAGACCGGCGCTTTTTCCAAAACGGCTAATTTTTCATTCAAATAGGTCCAGTCTTCCGTTTCCAGTTTTCCTGTACGGATTTTGTCCGAATCAAGTTCGGTCTCGGACAAAATCATTCTTTTGACCAATTGATTGGCAGACATTTCCAGCGAAAACACGGCTACGGCAAAGCTATGATCTACTGCCATGTTGCGTGCCATAGACAACACGAAAGCGGTTTTTCCCATTGAGGGACGGGCGGCAATAATCACCAGATCTGTGGGTTGCCAGCCTCCTGTAATGCGGTCTAACTTGGTGAATCCCGACGGCACACCGCTTAAATCTCCTTTTTCTTTTGCTTTCTCAATCTGTTCGATGGCTTCGTTCAGCAATACGCCCAGCGGTTGCACCTCTTTCCGCAAGTTGCCCTGCGATATTTCAAAAACAGCCTGCTCTGCGGAATTTAACAAATCTTCCACGTCGGTGCTTTCGTCGAAAGCGCGTTCCTGTATTTGTGAGGAAACGCGGATAAGTTCCCGCTGGATGTATTTTTGGTAAATGATGCGAGCATGGAACTCAATATGCGCCGAAGACATCACCCGCAATGTGAGTTGAGAAACGTAGTATGCGCCACCCACATCTTCCAGCATTTCCTTACGGCGCAACTCGTGCGTCACCGTTTTCAGGTCTATCGGTTCTTCGCTCAGGGACAGGTCAAGCACCGCCTGATAGATTTTCGCATGAGCCTCTTTGTAGAAACATTCGGGCTTGAGAAATTCTATCACTTCGTAAATCGCATTTTTTTCGAGCATGATGGCGCCCAGCACAGCTTCCTCCATATCCACAGCCTGAGGAGGCAGTTTTCCCGCCTCCACGCCTATCACACGTGTGCTGTCCGTAATAGAAGTCGCTTTTTGTCGTCCGTTGGTTTTTGCCATTTTTGGTCTGTTTTCGCTTTACAAAATTACATGAAAATCCTGCGACTTCCAAACGTGTGCGATGAAAAAAGTTTTTTTTGCAGAGGAGAGATACGTGAAAAACTTGGATTTCCAAGCGCAAGGAATACGCCTCCCCGTCAACTATACGACAATGTTTCGTAACATCACATTATTACGAGGTCGTTTTATTTAGGGAAGTTTGCTGAAACGCCCGACAGCCATGTTAGACGGGCGATACGGAATAAAATGCAGTTGCCGCCATTAAACGCATCGAGGAAGATTTCGCCGACAGCGCCGAGCGAAGTGAAGTCATCCGCTTCGTACAAAAGTCAAAACGGGGCATCATGAAAGGTTACATTGCTGCTACCGGCGACAGTGACGAAGACTGATTCAGTCTCCGTCACCCTAATTTTTTGCTTTCAGCCGGTCGCTATTCTGTTCGCCTGAACAGCCGCCGTATTTCTCCTATCCACAGCACCAGCGAGGTGGCGCCGACAATGATTCCCCAGTCGCGCCATTGCAGCGGCACCACGTTGAACATTTCCCCGCCGATGGTAACAATCAGCCATTGACCGAACAGGATCACGGCGGCAATGGCAAGGAAACCCTTGCATTGACCCAGTATCGCAAACGCCGACTTGCCGGACATGAACGCCTTGGCGTTGAACATGTTCCAGAACTGGAGCAACACAAAAATCGTGAAGAACAGCGACAGTTCGTAAGAAGAAAGGTCGCCTCCCGCACCGAAATTGAAGAAATTAACGACAAAATCCCTGATGCTGAAATTGCTCAGCGAAGTAATATCGGCATGTTTGAAATACTGAACCAGACCGAACAGCAACACCACGAAGAGGATGCCTACGCCCAGAATGCCTTTTGCCATCGGCCGGCTGATGATGTAGTCGGTGGTTTTGCGGGGTTTATTCTTCATTACCTTTTCGTTGGGCGGCAGGGACGCCAAAGCCAGCGCCGCAAAAGTATCCATGATCAGGTTCACCCACAGCATCTGCGTAACGGTCAGCGGTGATTCCGTGCCGAGGAACGCGCCGATCAGCACGATAAGACATGCCGCCACGTTGATGGTCATCTGGAACAGGATGAAACGCTGAATGTTCTGGTACAGCGAACGTCCCCACATCACTGCCCGCGAAATGCTGCTGAACGAGTTGTCCAGAATGGTAATATCGCTGGCTTCCTTGGCAACGGATGTGCCGTCGCCCATCGACAGGCCGACTTGCGCGGCGTTCAGCGCCGGCGCGTCGTTCGTGCCGTCGCCGGTGACAGCTACCACCTGATTCTTGGACTGCAAGAGCTGCACCAGCCGCTGCTTGTCCATCGGGCGGGCGCGGGAAAGAATTTTCAGGTTCAGGATACGGTCTAACAGCGATTCGTCGGACATGGCGGCAAATTCCGTTCCCGTGAGATGGTGCGATTCGTCTTCGCCCGCGTTCCAAAGCCCGATCTGGCGACCGATCTCCTTGGCCGTTCCCGGCGTATCGCCGGTCACAATCTTTACGCCTATGCCGGCGCTCAGGCAATTTTTCACGGCGTCCGGCACTTCGACGCGGACAGGGTCGGAGATGGCTACAATGCCCAGAAAATGGAGAATGGAAAGCGTGGCATCGAAAACTAATTTGCCTTCCTTGATGTAGCTGTTGTCGTCTTCAATGATCGCGTAAGCAAATCCCAGGGTACGCATGGCTTTATTCTGGTAATCAAGCAGCTGCTTTTCTATTTCCGCTTTTTCAACCGGAATATTTTTACATAATCCCAAAACAATTTCCGGCGCGCCTTTCACGTAAAGTACTTTTTTGTTCAGCAGCGGCGAATTGACGATGGTGGCCATGTATTTCCGCTCGGTGGAAAAAGTAAGCTGCTCTACGACTTCCGCCTCTTCGCGCAGCGGCAGGTAGTTGATGCCGTTGTCGTGCAACCATAGCAGCAACGCGCCTTCCGTTGGGTTGCCCAGCGCCCTGACCTTATTCGGGTCGGAATAATCGAGGTAGGCGGTGGAATTGACAGCTATTCCTTCGGCTACAAACTTTCCTTTTTCATCTTCTTCAATAGAAGGTTGTGGAAGTAAGACGCCGCTTGTTGTTCCCAAGTGATCGACAGACATTTTATGTGTTCCATCCTGTACTATTTTACTTTCTGTTTTATAGCATGGGGCAAAAATTTTCATTTGATTTTGCGTGAGCGTACCCGTTTTGTCGGTGCAGATCACGGTGGCGGCGCCCATCGTTTCGCAGGCGTGCATCTTGCGGACAAGGTTGTTGGTGGAGAGCATCCGCTTCATGCTCAGCGCCAGGCTCAGGGTGACGGACATCGGCAAGCCTTCCGGAACGGCTACCACAATCACCGTGACGGCAATCATGACCGTTTTGAGAAAATAGCCGCCGAACGCAATCCAGTCGAACGCTTCCAGCCCGATGAAGTAGCTGATCAGTCGTCCGGCAATAATCAGGGCGGCGATGGCGTAACTTGCTTTGGTAATCATGTCTGCCAGCCTGTCTAACTGCTGGTTGAGCGGCGTTTCCACGCTGCTGTCGATTTGTGCGCCTTCATAGACTTTGCCGTATTCGGTGGCGTCGCCCACTTTCAACACCTGCATGATGCCGTGTCCGTCGGCAACGGTTGTACCCTTCAAGGCATGGTTGGAGGGATAGGTGGCGTCTTTGGCAAAGTCGGCGGGATTCGTTGTCTTTTTGATGACCGGTTCGCCCGTCAGCGTCGATTCGTTGATTTGCATGGATATGGCTTCCAGCAGTTCGCCGTCGGCAGGCACTTCTTCGCCCGTTTCCAGCGTCACGACGTCGCCGACAACAATGTCCTTTTTGGGAACCTGACAGATATTGCCGTTGCGAATCACTTTCACCGGCGTATCGTCGTTTACCTTGTTCAGCACCTCGAACTTTTTATTGGCGCTCAGTTCAAAGAAAAAGCCGACCACCGTCGCCAGCAATACGGCAATCAGAATACCGGCAGGCTCAAGAAAGGTGCCTATCCCTTGGTGTCCTGCAAAATATTCGTAAAACGACACGCCTATTGACAGCGCCAGGGCTACCAGCAGGATGATGATAATCGGGTCGGTGAATTTCTCGAAAAATTGCGCCCAAAGCGATTCTTTTTCCGGCGGAGTTAAAATATTCTCGCCGTGCTGCTTGCGGCTTTCAAGCACTTGTTCGTCAGTTAAGCCGGTGTAATGATGTTTTTTTAATTCGTTTGAATTCATGATTTAAAATTTGTGATATAAAGTTATTTAGACAATTTTGACTGGTAATTGACGCCCTGCTTCAAATAAGCCATCAGCAGGACGACGCTCATCAACGTAAGGAGCAAGCCCAAGAAGCTCCATCCCAGCGTATCGTACAACCCGTGAATGACCGCCGGAATACATATTGCCAGCGTATATAGCGACAGTCGGTACTTCGGATACAGGTTGGCGAACGCAATAAAATAGCCTGCCATTCCCGCCCAGACAGCGTGCAGGAACGGCAAACTCGTCAGCCGCGCCACGTTCATAAAAAAGGCGTTGGCGTAATCCAACTGCGTATTTACCGTCATCTGGTACTGAACGCCCTCAAAAACGCCGAAGGCAATGCCCGACATCAAACCATAGAACACCAGCGACTGCGGGATGTACGGCTCTTTTGCGCGGTAAACAATCAGCAGCAGAGGGATCGCCTTGGCTGCCTCTTCCAGCAAACCTACCCCGAAAATAAATCCGACTAACCTCAATATGATGGAATTACTTTCCGTAAGGCTGTACAACAGATGAATCCCCGGCCAACTCGGAAGACGTAAAATGTCCCATATCGTAAACACGAACAGCTGAAGGAGGAAAAACAGGACAATCGTTGTCTTGGTGTTGATTTGCGGCGTTTTGAAAAAATAGAAAAAGAACAGCCCCCAGATGATGGAGAAATACAGGGAAATGACGTAAAAGGTGATGACGGGAACCGCCGAAAAAAGCCCTATCAGAAAGGCGGGGGAAAGCCCCAGCAACGCCAGCCAGAGAAGCCGGACGTCCTTCATGATCTCTTTTCTCGAAAAAACGGTTTTCGGGATGATCAACTCGCGTCCGATGTCCCTTAACTGTTGAAAGACGGAGCCTTTGTGCTTGATTTTTACTTTCCGTCCGTTGATTCTCAGAAAATAACCGACCGTCCGAACGTCCTGCGGATTCGATGCGGGATAGGCCTTGTCGGATAACAGGATTTTCCCGTTCTCCGTGTATGTTGCCAAAACGTCGATGGAATAGGGTCCGAACGATTGATTATTTCTAAGGATGCTGTACATCGAGCAAAGGGTTTCCGCTTATTTGAAGTTCAAAATGGCGGGAAACTTTTTGGCTTTCGCTTTCAGGTTGTCCAACAGGGCTTTTTCGGTTTTGTCCAATTGGCCGTCGCCCTGAATTTTTGCCGAGAGCCATTGGGCTTCCTCTTCGTCGATTTCGCCGGGAGACTGCTCGTCTTCGAGTAGAAAACCCGTAATGGCTTCCACGAAAAGGGTTTCCCAACTTGGGTGGTTGTCCTTACCCGAAACGGCGTCATTCAGCTCGAACAGAAATTCCGCTTCTTCTTTGTCGATTTTGCCGTCGGCATACAACACCTCGCGAAGCTGATTCACTTCGGCTTCGTCAATCACGCCATCCGCAAGGATGGACTTTTTCAATTCACTTAAAGTACTCATGTTGATTAAATTTAGAATTTAAAAATTAGTAAAATTACACTTTCGATCATGTTTTTAACAAATCAATGACGCCAAACGCAATGATTAATCTTCCAATCATCGTGCATACGGGAAACTGATGTCATTTCAAAATAAACTCGGCTCTGCGGTTTTCCGCATCGCTATCGTATTGGGTAGAAATGCCTTTCCCCTGATAAGACAACCTGCCTTTATCAATGCCTTTCGACAGCAAATAATCATAAATGGCTTTTGCTCGTTTGACGGAAAGCGCTTGATTGTAAGCGGCAGAACCCACCTTATCGGTATAAGCGAAAATCTGAATTTTCACCTCAGGATGATTCGTGAGCACCTCTGCCAATTTATCCAGTTCGGGATTGGGTTGAGAGTAACTGCCATCGCCAAACGGGAA
>JAISWR010000041.1 GCA_031270985.1 Bacteroidales bacterium
CCCCGCACAGGACTATCAATTCCTCTACGATGCGGGCGTGGTAGCCATCTTCGGCCCAGGCACTTCGGTATCGGCAGCAGGAAAAAAAATCCTCGAAATACTGATACAAACGGTGTGACGGGCAACGTGCCTGTGGAATTGAAAGTTGAAAGTTGAAAATGCGGGCAATAATAATTATACGCTACGCGGGATGATTCTGTGCCGTCATCCTGACGATATGAGAGAGGTAAAGGGTGATGTTTTTTGGCGGACTCTAATCGCTGACGGGATATGCTCTACTGTGGGCAATACCCGCAACCCTGAGCCGGAAGCAAACCGGAACACTGACGGACAATTTTGTTAAAAAAACATAAAATTATGCTGTGTGTTTTTTTCTTTGAAGTGAGATTTGTAATTTTGGCAATTATTCTTTCAATCCATGGAACTTGTAGAAATTTTAATCATATATCATCTTAAATGACAAACAAATGAAAAAATTATCCGTACAGTTCGCCATATTATGGCTGGCAACAGGCATCAGTGCACAACAGATAGACATACAATGGATCGACAAAGTTCCTGAAATTACGACCGGTGTCAGTTGGGGCATACCTTTTGGGAAAGGGAAAATCAAGGACAATTTCTCGTTTACCCTCACCAACAGCCAAAACGAGTCCATTCCCCTGCAGTCGTGGGTGCTTGCACGACATGGCGACGGATCTGTGAAATGGATGGGTTTTGCAGCATCGCTGACGCCGGATAAATCGTCCGGGCTGAAAGTGAACGTATCGCAAGCGGTTGCCGCCGTCGCTGAGGGTATCTCCGTAACAGAGGACAGCCGCTCCATCAGCATTAATAACCACGTAGCTACCTTTGTATTTGACAAAAGCGGGAAAAGCGTCCTCAAACAGATAAAGCTGGGCAATACCGTAGTGGCTGAAAACGGTAAACTCCTCTGTATGTTGGAAGACCGTAGCGGCAACCGCAATGTGCTCCATTATGAAGACTTTGAAGGAGAAATAAAGAAAGTGATATTGGAACAGGCAGGTCCCGTGCGGGCAACCGTGAAAGTGGAAGGCGTACACAAAGCGGTGAATGGCGCCCGCGAATGGCTACCTTTCACCGTACGATTCTACATTTACGACAATACCGAAGCGGTGAAAATGGTACACACTATTCTGTTTGACGGCGACCAGTTCAAAGATTTCATCAAAGGGCTGGGCGTGTCCTTTGACGTGCCGTTGCGCGAAGAAATACAGAATCGCCATGTGCGCTTTTCCGGAGCCGACGGCGGAGTGTGGGGCGAAGCTGTGCAACCGCTCATCGGACGGGGCGCTTTGAATGCCAATCGCGAAAATATGCCCTTTTTGCAGGCTTCCGGACAACGGGTGCAAGACAAAGCGGCACTCACCGAACAAGGCAGGACGACAATTGCCAATCTGGCGTCGTGGGACGATTTCACCTTGTCGCAATTGACCTCAGACGGGTTTACCGTCAGGAAACGCACAGGCGATGAAAGTTCGTGGGTAGGCACTGCGGGAGGAACGCGCTCGTCGGGGCTTGCCATGGCAGGCGACGTTTCCGGAGGATTAGCGGTGTCCCTCAAAAACTTTTGGCAATCTTTCCCGTCGGAAATTGAAATCAACAACATGAAAAGCGACAAAGCCACTATCAAGGTGTGGATGTGGAGTCCCAAAGCCGAAGCGATGGATTTGCGCCACTACGACCTGGTGGGGCACACCCTCAACGCCGCTTACGAAGACTATCAGGACGGGCTTGCCACTCCTTACGGCGTGGCGCGGACAAGCGAAGTGACACTCTTCCCGTGCTCCGGACTTCCCTCGCGGCAAGACGTTGCCCTGTTGGCTGAAACGGCACAAGGCATTAATCAGGTGATGGCAACCCCGAAATATCTCCACGATGCCAAATCATTCGGCGTATGGTCGCTGCCCGATACCGGCGGAGCCACCAAACAGTGGATCGAAGAGCAAATCAACCGCTATTTCGAATACTATAAAAATGCCGTTGACCAGCATAAATGGTACGGCTTTTGGAATTACGGCGACGTGATGCACTCCTACGATACAGGACGGCATTCGTGGCAGTACGACATGGGCGGTTATGCGTGGGACAACACGGAACTGTCCACCGACCTGTGGTTATGGTACAGTTTCATCCGCACCGGACGCGCCGACATATTCCGTATGGCGCAAGCCATGACACGCCATACCTCCGAAGTGGACATGTACCACATCGGCGAACTGACAGGCTTTGGATCCAGACACAACGTGTCGCACTGGGGCTGCGGTTCCAAAGAAGTGCGGGTGGGACAGGCATGGTGGAAACGCTTCTATTACTACCTCACCACTGATGAGCGCGTGGGCGACATCATGCACGAAGTAGCCGATGCCGATTACAGCATCCTCACGCTTGACCCGCTACGGCTGGCACAACCCCGCGACCAGTTCCCCACCGGACAACCTACGCGCCTGCGCTGGGGACCGGACTGGATTGCCTGTGCCGGCAACTGGTTCACGGAATGGGAACGCACAGGAAATAAAAAATATTTGGACAAAATCAAAACGGGAATGGACTGTCTTGCCGCCATGCCCAACGGTCTGTATTCGGGCAAAGGCCCGCTGGGCTACGATCCCGCAACAGGTAAAATCACCTACGAAGGCGAACGCGACTGGATTGACCACACCAACCACCTTGCCAACCTTATGGGCGGGTTTGAGGTGATGATGGAAATGTATCCGGGCGTGGAACACAAGAAATTCAACAACATTTACCTGCTGTATGCCAAATTTTACGGGTTACCCCGTGACGACGACTATCGCAACCGCCCTGAAAACAGAAAATACAAGGAATGGTGGGGACATTACAGCATGCCCCGTCTGGGCGCTTTTGCCTCCCATGAACTGAATGACGACTATCTGGCAAGCGTCGCATGGAACGAACTGCTGAAAGTAGCCGCAGGACGCGACGGAAAAGTACGAAACCTTGTGGAAGTAAGAAAAGTCACAACGCCGGATGTGCTGAACGATGTGGATGAAAGCGCAGGCGTAAGTACCAACAGCACAGCACAATGGAACCTTAATGCCATTATCATGCTAGAACTTATCGGCAACAAAGTGCCCGATCTGGAAACTGTGGTGAAAAACAACCCGCCGCAACTGCCGGCAGGTGCGCGGCAGCAACAACAAAATGCACCGCAGGAACCGCACAGAGATGTGAGACGCAATCCGTAAAGGGTTGCCGTTTTTAAAGCAGTCTCGGGAAAATACCATAAACATGCTATTTTATGCAAAACGGCGGGCTTTACCTTTGTGCCGTTAAATTAAAATTATCACGCATGAAAAAGTCCATCTATTTTTTTGCTGTCCTGTTGATAGCGGAAAGTTTTTGTAATATTGCGTCTGCACAGACCCTCCGCGGGAAAATTGTGGACAGCCAAACGAATGAGCCGCTCGCCGGAGCGAGTGTATTTATTAAAGACGTTCAGATAACGACCGGTACAGTAGCTGGCAGGGGAGGCGAATTTACGCTCAATCTTCCTTCTCTTCCGGCAACTATTCAAGCCGGTTTTCTCGGATACAAAAAACAGGAAATAGTCGTTTACGAAATTTCAGAGTTGTTGATCATCGAACTGGAGGAGGATTTCAGTCTGCTGAATGAGGTGGTGGTCACCTCCCGGAGGCAGAAAGAAACCCTGCAGGAAGTACCCATTCCTGTATCTGTAGTTACCGGAGTGAAAGCTGACAACGCCGGAGCATTTAACATAAACCGGCTAAAGGAACTGGTTCCGACCGTACAGCTTTATTCCTCCAACCCCCGCAACACGGGATTGAGCATCCGCGGATTGGGAACGACATTCGGGCTGACCAATGACGGTATTGACCCCGGTGTCGGCTTCTATGTAGATGGCGTGTATTTCGCCCGTACCGCATCGGCAACGCTTGATTTTATCGACATCGAACGCATTGAAGTGCTTCGCGGGCCACAGGGAACGCTGTTCGGGAAAAACACTACCGCCGGCACGCTCAATATCACTACTCGTAAACCAAGATTTACGTCTGGAGCGACTTTCGAAAGCAGTTTCGGAAACTACGGATTCATCCAGGCAAAAGCGTCCGTCACCGGACCGTTGTCAAAGCATGTCGCGGCAAGGGCTTCGTTCACCGGCACGCAACGCGACGGTCTACTGTATAATGTCGCAACGCAGAAACGCACCAACGACCTGAACAATCTGGGAGGTCGCCTTCAGCTGCTTTATCGTCCGTCGGACAAGGTCGAACTCCTTCTGGCGGGCGACGTCACACGCCAGCGTCCGGACGGTTATGCGCAGGTAGTAGCCGGCGTAGTGAAAACGAACCGTGCGGACTACAGGCAGTTCGACAAGATCATTGCCGACCTCGGCTACCAGTTGCCCAGCATCCATCCGTTCGACCGTATCATCGACCACGATACGCCCTGGCGGTCGGGACAGGATCTGGGCGGCGCTTCGCTTAATGCGGACATCCAGCTCGGCAAGGGAACGCTGACCTCTACCACCGCCTGGCGATACTGGAACTGGGATCCGTCGAACGACCGAGATTTCTTGGGATTGCAGGGGCTTGCACTGTCGCAAGCGCCGTCCAGACAGCAACAGTGGTCGCAGGAAGTACGCTGGTCGGGAGACTTGTCGTCCAAGTTAAGCGGCGTGTTCGGCGTCTTTGTTTTCGGGCAGAATCTGAACCCCAATCCCGCCCATACCGAAGAAGCCGGACGCGATCAGTGGCGCTTTTCGCAGGACAACCAGACTGACCCGTGGAATACGCAGGGACTTTTCGAAGGTTACGGCATCCATACGTATCCCAAACTCAAAACGTTCAGCGGCGCGGTTTTTGGACAGTTGAAATGGGCGATCACCAACAAACTGACCGTTCTGCCGGGCATTCGATTCAATTATGACAACAAAACCGTGAATTTCAGACGAGAAACCTATGGCGGTCTTCAGACGAATGACCCGGTATTGCTCGCACTGAAAAAGAAACTGTACAGCGACCAGGCATTCGACAAACAGGAGGACGACACCAATTTTTCCGGACAGCTGACCGTCGCCTATACTCCCGACAAACGAATCAACACGTTTGCGACATATGCCAAAAGTTTCAAACCCATCGGCCTTAACCTCGGCGGATTGCCCAGTGCAGATGGAAAACCCATGACCGAACTGGCGTCCATCAAACCGGAAGAAGTGCACCATTTTGAACTGGGTGCAAAGACCTCCCTGTCGGATAAATCGACATTAAACCTGACGGTTTTCAACACCATCGTAAAAGATTACCAAGCGCAAGTACAGGCGGCGGAACTGGCTGTTAATCGCGGCTACCTTGCCAATGCTGAAAAAATCCGCGTCAGTGGCGTAGAGATGGAAGGGAATTACCGGTTCAGTGACGCCTTCTCGCTCTACGCTTCCGCTGCATACACTGATGGAGAATACGTATCTTTCACCAATGCGCCCCTTCCTCTGGAAGAAACGGGACTGAAAGACGCAGACGGCAAATCCGTCTATTTCAAGGATATATCGGGAGGCGATCTGCCGGGCATATCCAAATGGGCGGTATCATTCGGCGGCGAAGTCAACCGTCCGGGCATTCTGCTGGGCAAGAAGGGAACGTATTTTCTATCGGTGGACGGCTTCTACCGTTCCTCCTTTTCTTCCAATCCATCTCCATCGAAATACCTGATTGTAGATGGTTACACGCTCATCAATGTCCAACTGGGTTTCAACGTAACAGGAAAAAATGCAATATTCCTTTGGACGCGCAACCTGTTAGACACCGATTATTTTGAACAGCTACTGCCGGGAGCCGGAAATATCGGCCACTACGCCGGCGTACTGGGCGACCCCCGGACCTATGGCGTTACATTACGCTATTCGTTCTGAAAACTCGGACTCGGGGATTGAGAATCGTCCCCTTCCGGTGGAAAGAAGACATGTCAAACTCATCATTTCACCCGTGCAGGATGATTGGCAATAAAGGCTTTCCAACTCTTTTCGGTAACGTTTGCGGTATTGCCTTTAGAGGGGTTTTTCTGGTAAAAATGGCATACGGCGGCGGCAAGTCCATCTGTGGCGTCAAGATTTTCGGGCATTTTTTCAATGCGGAACATGCTTTGCAGCATGAGCGCCACCTGTTCCTGACTTCGCCACAGGGACACCCTACGAATTTTCCCAAAAATTTGAGCAATGGATTTGTGTTTGAGTTGTAAGCATCTTTCTTCGCCCGTTTTTCCGAATAGCCCAAAATCAACTTGCAAGCGGCTGTTTTTTGATATTCGTAAAACGCACCATCGGTCTTGTTTTGCGATAATCAGCAAAAATTTTCGCAGGACACCCAAAATGGTGTCCCGAAATTTGTGAATCATTGGTTTGTAAATGCCTATAAAATCAAAGAAAGAAAAGTGTCAAACTCAGGAACAGGCAAAACAAATCGCATCATTGAAACGCCTGCTGGACACAAAATGAAAGGGCGAAATGCGTCATAAATATTGCCTGCGATTTTGCCATTTGGAATAAATTCGTTATTTTTGTGCAGTTAAATCAAAAATTGCGTAGCGTAGTAACCGAAAAGGAAATGGAAACCAAGGAACAGAATGTAGGACAGCCGAAATCATGTGTCATTGCCAATCCGATATACGACACTGTCTTCAAAAAGCTGATGGAAAACGAGCGTATAGCGAGATTTTTTCTTGGCACGT
>JAISWR010000137.1 GCA_031270985.1 Bacteroidales bacterium
CCCATTGCATATACAGACACATCCTTTGACTTTAAGTTCGGATGTATTCTTTATATTCTTCAGGATCGCACTCACGTCTTTTTGTTTGATGGGAGTTATCATATTAGTGTATAGTTAGATTTGCAAATGTATTGAAAATAAATCGGAGAACTATCAAAATTGTTAGCAGATAAAAAGCTGTTTTTCGTGATTAATCCTGTTTTTTCGTTTCAATCGTGCACCCAAGTATATCTTTTGCCCTGCCTGACCGAAGCAAACCACTGCCATTACCGACGCAACCTACGGACATCCACCGAAAGTAGCTTAATTTTCAGGATCTTCGTATATACTTTTGTGTTTGCATTAACAGTGATGCGCAACATTTTAAATCGTAGCAAGTATGTATGCCAATGATGATTATTTTGAAAAGTGGATGCAGAAAAAAACAAGAGCCGCAAGGGTTGGTTTCCTTGGCGGCTCAAATATATTTTATTGAAAAGTTCAGTGTTGTTTTTTACATGGCAGTAGGCGGGAAACCATACTGTCGTTTGAAAGCAGTCGAAAAATGCGAAAGGCTTTTAAAACCCACTTCAAGATACACATCCGACGCTTTTTTATTCTCCTTGTTGATTTTGTCGTGCGCCACCTTCAGGCGTTTTTCTATCACCCACTTTTCCGGCGGTAAGGGGCTGATTTTCCCGAAATCGCGCTTGAAGGCGGTAAGGCTGCGACCGGTGTAGGAGGCGATTTCTTCCAGCGAAAGGTCGTACATGTAGTTTTCGTTCATAAAATCCAGAATATCTATCTTCCACGGCACGGTGAAGTCGAAAAGCGAGGAGTAAAAACTTTTATCCGTATCTAACAAGAGATAAATGCCTTCCATCATTTTCAGTTTCAGCACTTCGTCGGAGGGCTGTACATCCGAATCGAAGTAGGGCGTCATGGATTCAAAGAGGCTTTGAATGTCGGGACGGTTGGCGGAGAGCTTGTACACGCTGACTTTTTCCCTTTTTGCATCTTCTGGCAACTGCGTTTTGTCTATTGTCCGGTAAAATTCGCGAAGGAACTTGCGGGGAAAACGCAGGATAATGGATTCTGCCCGTTCGCCTTTTTTCGGTTGGTGAGTAATGCTGACCTGATTGTCTTTGCGCACAAAAGCACATTCGCCTTTGTGGAATTTTGTAATCTTGCCCCGCTCGTTTATTTCCATCTCGCCCGACAGAATGTATCCAAGGCAGTGTTCTTTCGCATTTAAAGTGCAGTTTTGAGTGTCGTCGCTACAACACGACAGGAAAATATCCGAATATCTGACTGTTTTTACTTCGTTCATCACTGTAATATTTTTACAAAATTACAATTTAATCTGTTACCGGACGAATGGCAAAGCCGTAATGCCGCCACAGGTCATCAACGTATCCCCAACCAAAATACGTTCCGTAATCTTCCGATTTGGTCGCACCGACGTTGTGGCTTGCCCACTTGATGCTCAATCTGAGGTCAACCGCCTCTGCTGTTGAGCCGTTTTCTACTACAATGCTCTCCACATCGTATAGATGTTCATTTTTACAGGCTGACTGCCCGTAGCAATAAAAAACCCCAGAGCTGACACCGAAATTGTTATTATTCCGGCAAAATTAAAAATACTCACTTTGTCCATATTCTTATTTTCAAATTTATTGTTTTTTACTCTCTTCCGCCGCCCAGCGCCCGGTAAAGGTTGATTATGCCCTGAATTTCATCAAACCGGTTGGCTGTTTGCAGCAGTTGCGCTTGCAGCAGGGTTTGTTGAGCAGTCAGGACTTCGAGATAAGTGGCGCTGCCGTGGCGCATCAACAGTTTTATGCTGTGCGTTGCCGATTCGAGCATCTTAATTTGTTTTTCATACACGTCGTTTTTTTCTTGGGCTGACAGGCAGAGCGTAAGCGCGTTATTCACTTCTGCGCCTGCACTCAGCAACGTTTGCCGGAAGACGAGCAGGGCTTCTTCCTGCTGCGCTTTGGCTATTTTCAGACGGGCTTTGTTTTTGCCCTGATTGAATATGGGTTGCGTGAGCGAGCCGAACGCTTGCCACAGTAATGCGCCCGGATTGGCAATAACCGTTCCCGCGCTGTTTGTCCAGCCAACGCTTCCGCTCAATGTGAAAGAAGGATAAAAATACGAACGTGCCTCGTTGACAGCGTAGAAAGCCTGTTTCAACGAGGCTTCGGCGCTCATTACGTCGGGACGGTTGGAAAGCAGTTGTAACGGTATTCCAACGGATAATTTTTCGGGTAATGACTGATTCTCAATCTTGCCGCGCGTGATTGCGTGAGGCGTTTCACCCAGCGTGACGCATAGGGCCTTTTCCACCTCCGTAATCTGCCGTTTCAGGTCGATGACTGAGGCGGTTGCCGATAATTTGTTGGCTTCGGCTTGCGCTACAGCGGCTTCGTGGGTTTGCCCTGCCTGCTTGAGCGCACGCATTGTCCGCACGTTTTCTTCCCACGCGGTTGCCGTTTGCACGGTGATTTCCATCTGCCTGTCCAGCATCAGCAAAGTGTAATATGAGTTGGCGATGTCTGCAATCAACGAAGTTTGCACCGCCTGACGGTAAGCCTCGCTTTGCTCCAGAGCCGCTTTTTGCTGCCGCTTTACATTCGTCAGCGTGCCGAAAATATCCGCTTCCCAGCTTGCGCCGACGGACAATTGATACGTCGGCGAGACTTTGCTGCCGTCGAAGCTGCCTGCCGTTGCCTGCGGATTCAGCGATACCGTGGGGAAATACGACAGTTTCGCCGCTTTCAGCGAAGCTTCGGCCTGCGTGATGCGCAGGCGGGCGACACGTAAATCGGTGTTGTTTTCCAAGCCTGTGCGGATGAGACGCTGTAAACCGGTATCGGTAAAGACTTTCTGCCAATGCAGGTTGCCGGCAGTTGTCGTGTCGGCGATTTGAATCGTTGAACCGAACAGATTATCGGTCGTTACTTCGGGGCGCGTGTAGGGCTTGTATATCCCGCAGCCGTTCAATATGAACGCCGTTAAGGCTGCTATAATGACTTTTTTCATGGCATTTCCTCCTCTGCTTTTCTCCCTGTTTCATCAATAACCTGTATGGTGCGCGTTTTTTCGTGCAGCCACTGGAAAACGATAAACAGCGAAGGTACGAGCAGCAACAGCGCTGTCATCCCGACCAGCAAACCGCCGACAACGCCCGTTCCCAGCGAACTGTTGCCGTTAGCGCCTGCGCCTCGTGAAAACATCAGCGGAAGCAAGCCGACAATCATTGCCAAAACCGTCATAAGTATGGGACGCAAGCGGGCTTGGGCTGCTGTCTGCGCCGCTTCGACAAGGCTCATTCCCGATCTGCGCCTTTCCGCGGCATATTCGGTAATCAGAATGGCAGTTTTAGCAAGCAAGCCTATCAGCATAATCAGCCCCGTCTGTAAATAAATATTATTTTCAAGCCCCATTATTTTGGCAAACAAAAAACTGCCTGCCAGACCCGTAGGAATACTCAACAGTACAGCGAACGGAATTAGAAAACTTTCGTAGAGCGCACTCAATATAAGGTACACCATCAGCAGGCAAATGCCGAAAATAATGATGATTGTTCCGGATTGCTGGTTTTCTTCGCGGGTAATGCCGCCGAAATCGTAGTCGTAGCCGACGGGCAGGGCTTCCGCCGCGGTTTCCCTGACGGCATTGATAGCGTCGCCCGTGCTGTATCCCTGCGCCGGAGTAGCGCTTACGCCGATGGAACTATACATATTGAAACGGTGCAGGGATTCGGCGCCATATACCTTTGTCAAAGTAACGAACTGGCTTAGCGGCGCCATTTCACCGTTATTCAACCGCACAAACGTATTGTCCAGAGAGGTTTCATTCATCCGGTATTCGGGGGCTGCCTGAACCATTACGCGGTATAATTTTGAAAAACGGTTGAAGTTCGATGCGTATATTCCGCCGTAATATCCGCCAAGCGTCGAGAGTACGTCTTCCGGCGAAATACCTGCACGCAGACATTTGGCGGCATCGACTTCTACCTGCCATTGCGGGAATTTGACGTCAAAGCCCGAATAGGCTATTTCGATTTCGGGACGGCGGTTCAACGCCCCAATATACTGTTGCGTTATGCCAAAAAACGTGTTCATGTCGCCGCCCGTTTTGTCCTGCATGTTTATATCGAGTGAATTACCTCTGCCATAGCCCGGAATCATACCCGGCGGCATGGCGAAAAGGGAAGCATCCTTTATATCCGCAGTCCGCGCATAAATCTGCCTGATAACGGACTGTACATGATCTTCGTCGCCGGGGCGTTCGTCCCAGGGTTTCAGGATTGCGATTAACGTACCGGCGGCGCTTCCTTCCGAAAGCATACTGTATCCGGTAGTCTTCATCGTAAGTTTTATCTGTGAAATATCTTTTAGCCGCAGCCGCAGCCGCTCCATGATTTCGTCGGTAGTGTTCAGCGAATTGCCGGGGGCGGCAGTAACGTTGACAAATACATAACCCTGGTCTTCTTCGGGAACAAGACTTGTCTTTGTCGTGTTCATCAATATAACGAGCAGTATGATTGACGCTCCGATAACCGACCCTGTCAGCCACCGGCGTCTGATAAAAAACGATACGTATATTCCGTACTTTTTCGCCATTGTTCCAAATGCGGCGTTAAAGGTTTTGCGGAATCGTGCGGCAAAGTTGTTTTTTCCACCGCTTTCTTCATTCAAATAGGGTCGCAACAGCAGGGCGCACAAAGCAGGGCTTAACGTCAGGGCGTTGATAGCTGAAATCCCCACTGCGACTGCCATTGTCAAACCGAATTGCGTATAAAATGTTCCGGACGTTCCGCTCATAAACGATACGGGAATAAATACCGCCATGAAAACCAGCGAAGAAGAAATAACGGCATTGCTGATGCCTTTCATGGCGTCAATGCTTGCCATGTAGGGCGAACGGTAGCCCTCATCGAAACGCGCCTGCACCGCTTCGACTACGATAATGGCGTCGTCCACCACCGTACCGATGACCAGAACCAGAGCGAACAGCGTAATCAGGTTGATGCTGAATCCTGCCAGAAGCATAAAGGCAAACGTGCCAACCAGCGATACCGCGACGCCCACCAGCGGGATGAAGGTAGAGCGAATATCCTGCAAGAATATGTACACCACGAGTATAACGAGCAGAATGGCTTCCAACAGCGTCCTGACTACGCCGTTGATAGAGGCGAACAGAAAGTCGTTGCTGCTTGTGAGTTTTTCGACTGCCATTCCTTTGGGAAGGGTTTTTGCGGCTCCCGCCAGAAATGCGTCAATTTGCTGATTGACGGTTGTAGCGTTAGAACCTGCCGTTTGTGAAATCATACAGGATATTCCGGGGTGTCCATTGAGGTTTTCGTCGAAGGCGTAGTTGTCCTGTCCCATTTCCACGTGGGCAAGATCTTTCAATTTCAGTACCTCCCCGTCCGGCGTGCTTCGGATGACGATTTCAGCAAATTCTTCCGGGGTTGTCATGCGTCCTTTGTATTTCATTGTGTATTGGTGCGTTTCCATAGTGTTTTCGCCGAATGTTCCGGTGGCAGCCTCAATGTTTTGCGCTGCCAGCGCCGCGCGGACGTCTTCCGGGACAAGCCGGTACTGAGCCATTACGTCGGGGTTCAGCCAGATGCGCATGGAATAGGTGCTGCTCCACGACTGCACGTCGCCGACGCCGGATATGCGAAGTATTTCGGGACGCATATTGATGTCGAAATAGTTGGAAATAAAATTCCGGTCGAAGGAATCGTCAGGGCTGTAAATCGCAAAGATTTGCAGCAGACTGTTTTGCCGCTTGGTAACGCTGACGCCCACACGGGTTACTTCGGCAGGCAGCTGACCGACAGCTCGCGACACGCGATTCTGTACGTTCACGGCAGCCATGTCGGGGTCGGTTCCCTGCTTGAAATAAATGGTGATGGATACCGAGCCGGTATTGGTCGCGTTAGAGGTCATGTATGTCATGTTTTCTACTCCGTTGATAGCCTCTTCCAGAGGAGCAATGACGCTTTTCTGCACGGTCTCGGCGTTTGCTCCGAAATAGCTTGTGCCAACGTATATGGTAGGCGGCGCTATGTCGGGAAACCGCTCCACGGGCAGGTTGAACAGGCTGATAATGCCCATTACCACAATCACAATCGAAATGACAGCAGAGAGAATCGGACGCTCTATAAATGTTTTTAAATTCATACGTTCGCCTCCATTATTTATTTGGTTTCACAATGACCGGCGTATCTTCGCGCAACAGCCCCACGCCTTCGGCAACAATCTCGTCGCCAATGTCCAGCCCGCCGTTTACGATGTATTCTTTCCCACCGTTTACACGTTCTACGGTTACCGGCGTAGATTTGGCTTTGCCGTCCACTACTTTGTAAACAAATACTTTATCCTGTATTTCGTAAGTCGCCGTTTGGGGTATGACGATACAGTCCTTGCGCTCAACGGAAAGAATTACGTTACCCGAACCGCCACTGTGCAGCAAGCCGTTGCTATTCGGAAAAACGCCGCGCACGCTCACTGTTCCCATAGCGTGGTTAATCACACCGCTGATGGTTTCGATGGTTCCTTTTTCGCCGTACATTGATTTATCGTTCAACTGCAATTCGATAGAAGGCATTGATTTCAAGGCTTCGTCTTTGGAACCAGATTGGCGCACCAGATTTAGAAACTGATTTTCGGTCATGGAAAAGTAAACGTACATTTCGGAATTGTCCGAAACAGTAGTCAAGGGTTGCGGCAGGTTAGCGCCGACCAGCGCACCCACGCGGTAAGGCAGGTTCCCGACAACCCCATCGGCAGGGCTTTTCACTTCGGTATAGGACAAGTCGTTGTCGGCGCTCAACGCCTGCGCTTCGGCTTGCGCCAGCCGCGCTTTTGCCATCAACAGGTCGCTTTCGGCGGTTTGCGCTTCGTAGGCGGATATTACATTTTGTTCAAACAGCTCTTTTTTGCTGTCGTGCGTCAGCTGCGCCTTGAAGACTTCCGCGTGGGCGGCTTCCATATTGGCGTTTGCCGTAGCCAGATCCGCTTTGTAGGGTATTTGGTCGATGACAAATAGCGTTTGTCCCCGTCGCACCCGTTGCCCTTCCTTCACATAAAGCCCGGTGATAAAGCCGGATACCTGCGGGAAAATCTCAACATCCTGCTTCCCGCGGATAGCGGCGGAAGAGCTGGACGAAAGAGTTTGGTCGGTAGCGGAAATTTTTATTACGCAGTATTCTGCCGCCGGAGGCACTTCCTGAGAAGCGTTTTTACAACCCGAAATCAGCAGACAGCCCGCTACAATTGTTATCAGTGAAATTTTCATTGCTGCTTGCTGTTTGTTATTCCGATTTTTTGCAGCCATTTCGCCACATCGTCTTTTGAACGCCTTACCAGATTTCCGCTAATGGCAAGTCCTTCGAGAACGATAGCGTCGGAACAGAGTTTTTTCAGATCGTTCAGACTACGCCCCCAACGTCCGCCTCCGTGCGTGCAGAATGGAACAACGGTCTTTCCGCTCATGTTGTATTTTTCCAAAAAGGTGAATAATACTTGCGGCATCGTTCCCCACCAGTTGGGATAGCCCACGAAAACCACATCGTAAGCCACTATGTCCTTCACTTCGGCAGCAAGCGGTGGACGGGTGCCGGCTTGCTGCTCCTTTTTCGCCACATTTACACATTCGTTGTAATCCGTGGGATAGAGCTCTACCGTTTTAATTTCAAACAAATCGCCACCGGTTTGCTCTTGAATCTGCTTTGCCATTTCGCGGGTGTTTCCGCCCCACGAAAAGTAGGCAATGAGGGTCTTTTCCTTACTCTGCGCCTGCACCGCGCCGCTCAAGGCAACGGCGGAGGCTACTAAACACATTATTTTTTTCATATCACATTTTTTTAATAAATAAAGTGCAAAAGTAATGCGGGAGTTGCATAGCGTGGTTCCCTCTGCAGCCCAAATTTACTTTATTGAAAAGCCTTATGTTATTTCGTGTAAGGTTGTCATGATATTTTTGAGATAAATCCGTTTGTCGACGCAACATGTGGACACTTCCCTGAAAACCTCTAAGGGCAAGAGCGTTGATGGAAGGACATGAAAAAGAGCCGGAAGTTACACCGGAAATGATCAACCCGGATTTCATTTTGGATGAAAACATGAGGGAATTAGGGTGCGTTTCAAATTGTCGCATCGTCATTACGGGCCGTCCTTGTAAACCCGGAGAGTGAAGTAATCCAGAGCGGGCACCTTGGATTGCTTCGTACCTCGCAATGACGACGGAAATCGATTGCTTCGTACCTTGCAAGGACGATAGAAATCCATTGAATCTGCGACAATTTGAATTGAAAATCGACGTAGTCAAATCCATCCGGGAATTAAGTATGGAAGGTTAATGAAGTGGATGTTGTTACCAACCAATAAAGATGAATTTATGCAGTTACCAGATTATAGAAAATAAAAAAATGATTAGATTTGCATTATGGAAGAACTGGTTCTCATTCCTAAGTCGGAGTATGAGTTTTTAAAGGAATTGCCTGGGCTGATTCATAAATTCCTCCACGATTTCAATATACCTGAGTAGCTACAAAAAATCATTTAATTAAATATTTATATGCAAACAACGAATCAAATATCAAGACGACATTTCTTGGCCACAACAGGAATGATAGCGGGTACGACTTTCTTAAATCCGCTCTCTGAAATAAAGGCAGGAACAAATAATGTACCATTCTCTGACGTTGCCAAGTTGAGAATGGCTTTGGTAGGAACCGGCTCAAGGGGATGTAGTATGTGGGGGATGGATCTTGTTAGAAATTTCCC
>JAISWR010000097.1 GCA_031270985.1 Bacteroidales bacterium
TTCGCCCATTTCTGTTTTGTCTTTTACTATCTATGAGAACGTAATTTTATACTGTGTATCAACATTTTACCTATTTGTCTTGAGTGACCATGCAGAGGATTTTTAGAGGAAAGATACGAAATATAACGTACAGACATGTTCAACTCTCAGTTTTTATGCGGTAAAATTTTTCAAAAAAATCGGAATCATCTTGTTTTTCAAAAAAAATGTTGTGTCTTTGTCACCTTATAAATCAGTCGGGGTTTGTTTTGAACAGCGCGTTTGTTGATGTAAAATTGCTTGTCTTGTCGTGATTGAGTATATTTTCCCAATACTCAAAATTTGGAAACATCGAAATAATTTATTAACTTTTCACGCTGAAAATAGCATTAATTATGGACAAGAAGACGCATATCTAAGAAAATTTTCCCCTACTGTTGAATTGATAAGAATAGGGGAATTGGATAAAAACGAAATATACACAATTCCTTCATATTGGAAAAATGCACTTTCGGAATCAATTACACAAAACCGAGTGAATATTATTCATAGTGAATGGGAAAAAGATAACTATCGTTTTTTTAACCACAGAGGACACGGAGAACACAGAGTTTATTTTTCCTCTGTGCCCTCTGTGCCCTCTGTGCCCTCTGTGATCTCTGTGGTTAATAATC
This sequence comes from Bacteroidales bacterium, assembly GCA_031270985.1. Taxonomy (GTDB): domain Bacteria; phylum Bacteroidota; class Bacteroidia; order Bacteroidales; family UBA4181; genus JAIRLS01. The sequence goes on from JAISWR010000097.1 coordinate 654, forward strand.
ATGATTAAAAAAATAAAATGAGAAGCAGGTAACGTTTTCAGAGTAAAATTACGGTAAGGGTGGGAGCAACAACTGACGCACATTCCTTTTGATTGTCGCAAGACCGGTGCGTTGCAACGGGGAATTTGCGGACAGTGCGCCGAACTCGTCTTCGGTGAGTTGCAGCCATTCGTCCGCCGTTTTTTCCAGCAGGGGATGGGTGCTTCGTTCTTTTGTCGGCGTGGCGACCGGTAAGGCTTTTTGATTCCACGGACACGCATCCTGGCAAATGTCGCATCCGAACAGGCGGTTGTGTAGCTGCACCGAGGCGTCTAATACTCCTTTGTGTTCAATGGTCAGATAAGAGATGCAGCGGCGGGCGTCCACCACGCGGGGCGCCACTATCGCTTTTGCTGGACATGCTTCCATGCAACGGGTGCAGGAACCGCAACGATTGACGATAGGCTGGTCGGGTTCTATCACGGTGTTGAGAAACAACTCGCCGAGGAAAATGTACGAACCGTATCGGGGATGTACGGTCAGCGAGTGTTTGCCTGTCCATCCCAATCCGCTGCGTTCCGCCCACGCATGTTCCATCACCGGTGCGGAATCCACAAAAACCCTGCCGTTCACATGAGGCTGCCGTTCTTTGATGGCAGCCAACAGCCGGTAAAGCATGTCCTTCACCACCGTGTGGTAATCTGCGCCGTAAGCGTATTTCGCAATCTGCGGTAATTCGGGACGTTGCCGTATCTGCGGAAGGTAATGTACTGCCAACGACACCACCGTTTGGGTGCATTCCGCCAACAATTCCGGATGGATGCGTTTTTCAACGTTACGCGCCATGTATCCCATTTCCCCGTGCATCCCTGCTTCCAGCCATCGGGACAGTCGAACGGCTTCTTCCGCTAACGGCGTTGCACGGGCAATGCGGCAATCGGAAAAACCGATGCGTAGCGCCAATTCCTTTATTTCAACGTTCATGCCCTGTTACGGTTTTTATCAAATTTATTAAAACTGTGTCCCTGCCGGAATTGGTTCGGGAGCGGATTTAGCCGTCACACTATCCGCAGTTTGGCGAATTTCAGCAACAACCGTTTTTGTCCCACGCTGTTGAAATATATCACCACTTCGGCGTTTGCATCTTTGCCGTCCACACTGAGTACTTTGCCGACGCCAAACCGGTAGTGCTCCACCGTCATTCCGGGCTTGATGCTGTTTGCATCATCTGCCTGATGATAATCAGGTGCAGCGGCGGCAACGGGTGAAGACGTTTTCTTGGTGAACGAGGGCAACGCGGTCTGCTGCCGGAACAACGTTTGACCGGTTCTCTGCTGTTTGTCCGTGTTTACTGGTGTCCTGTTGCCGACAAATTCCAGATATCGTTTGTCAATTTCGCCGATGAAACGGCTGGGGGAGGACGCGGATAGAGAACCCCAGCGAAAGCGCGTCCCTGCGTAGGTGAGAAAGACATTGCGTCGTGCACGTGTGAGCGCCACATAGAATAGCCGCCGTTCCTCTTCCAGCTCCTGCATGGAAGAAATCATTTGAGAAGGAAACAGGTTCTCCTCCATGCCCACGATGTACACCACTTCAAATTCCAGCCCTTTCGAGGAATGTATGGTCATCACCGTCACCTTGTCGCGGTCTGTTTCCGATTCGTTGTCGGCATTGGTGAGTAGCGCCACGTTTGCGAGGTACTGTTCCAGTTTTACAACGCCCGAATCGGACGCATTCTCCGCCACAAACTCGCGGATGCCATTCAGCAGTTCGTCAATGTTCTGCAAACGGCTGATATTTTCCGGCGTCTTGTCGGCTTGCAGTCCGGCGATGATGCCTGTAGCCAGCACCATACGGTGCAACAGTTCGTAGGCGTCAATGGTATGTGCGTCTTTGGCAAAATCGCCGATAAAACGGACAAACTGCTGTAATTTTGCACATGCTGCCGGAGTGATGCCGGAACCTCCCGTTCTGCATGAGGCTTCCCACAGCGATATGTCCTGTTTGTCGGCAATGGCTTCCAACCGGCTGAGGGTTGTATTGCCGATGCCGCGCGGCGGATAGTTGATGATGCGCCGGAATGCTTCGTCATCCTTTGGGTTCACGAGCAAACGACCGTAGGAAAGTACGTCCTTCACCTCTTTGCGTTCGTAAAATGACTGTCCGCCATAAATTTTGTACGGAATGTTGCGTTTGCGCAACGCTTCCTCAACAATACGCGACTGGGCATTGGTGCGGTACAAAACGGCAAAATCTTTATTGAGCAACCGGTGGTTGTATTTCATTTCCAGAATGGACGACGCCACTACATAACCTTCCTCCTGATCGGTTCCCACACCGAAGACACGGATTTTATCGCCGTATTCTTTTTCAGAAAATACTTCTTTACGGATACGGTTTTTGTTTTTTTCAATCAGCGTGTTTGCCGCATTAACAATGGTTTGTGTGGAACGATAATTTTGTTCCAGTTTGAACATTTGGTAATTCGGATAATCTTTTTTGAAGTTCAGAATGTTTTCGATACGCGCCCCTCGAAAAGCGTAGATGCTTTGAGCGTCGTCGCCTACCACGCAGATGTTGCCCCGTTGTTGCGCAAGTTTTTTCACAATCATGTATTGTGCGGAATTGGTGTCTTGATACTCGTCCACGAGGATGTAGCGGAAAAAGCGCCGGTATTTTTCCAGTATTTCGGGATGGTCGCGGAAAAGGATGTTGGTGTTGAGCAGAATATCGTCGAAATCCATAGAGCCTGCTTTGAAACAGCGTTGGGTATAGGTGCTGAAAATCTGTGCGATGAGCGGACGGCGGGAGAGGTTGTCTTCCTGTATGAAAATTGAATTGGAAGCATACATGCCGGCGGTAATTAGGTTGTTTTTGGCGGAGGATATGCGGGATTGTATGTTGCTCGTTTTATATTGCTGGTCATCCAATTGCATGTCCTTAATGATTTGCCTGATAACGTTCCGCGAATCCTGCGTGTCATAAATGGTAAAATTGGCGGGATAGCCTGTGGCTGCCGCTTCCAAACGCAAAATACGGGCAAAAACCGAATGAAACGTACCCATCCACAGGCGACGGGCTTCCTCTTCTCCTACCAGCGCCGCAATACGCTCTTTCATCTCTTTGGCCGCTTTGTTGGTAAACGTGAGCGACAAGATATTGCCGGGCGCAATCCCCTGCATGAGCATGTAAGCGATGCGATAAGTCAATACGCGCGTCTTGCCGGAACCCGCACCCGCAATAATCAACGCCGCACCGTCGTAATGTACAACCGCTTCGCGCTGCACATCGTTCAAATCATTTAAAAAATCCGTTTGCATGTTCGCGACAAAGGTATTACTTAATTTCAAAATTTCGGTAATATTGCCTGTTTTTTCGATGAAGGATGAAAACTAAACGCCGACAATCCCCAACGCCGGAAGCGTTGCTCCTCATCTCCGCCCTTTCCACCCTGCGAGAGACTTTGCCGGTTTCGAAACCGAAGTCCCGTCATGGCCGAAAACGCCGGTTACACGCTGCAAATCATCTCCCGCAACCGTCGGGAGACTTGTTACACCCTGCGACAGCTCTGTCGTGCCGCACGGATGCGTCCGTACGGGAAAAAAACGAAAACGAATCCGCCGGAATCTTGCTGTCCAAACTCGTCGGAAACAGGCTTGTTTGCCCTTGATCGCATTCCTTAAAAACAGGCTTCATATCGTATATTATAGCTTTGATTTACTGCTATAAAAATACATGATTATTAACCACAGAGACCACAGAGGAAAAATAAACTCTGTGTTCTCCGTGTCCTCTGTGGTAAAAAAAAACGATCATTATGGCAAAAAACAAATATCTTGACGATACTTTTGAAAAAAAGAGACTGTCTCAAAATTACTTTTAAGACAGCCTCTTTGTAGATGGACGATGCCATATTAATAACTGCACACCGCTTTGTAAATATCCTCCAGCGTGTGTAACGCTCCTTCCGGAAGTTGTTTGGATGGAAATACGGCAAGTTGTTCGGCGGTCAGCAGGGTGCATCCCGATTCGTCGATGGCGCCGTTTTCGGCAGTGATGGCTTGCAGGTTGAGTCCTAACCGTTGGGCAAAGAAGTGATAGGCGGCGCAACGCTTGTTGTACCCGTAGTCGTGACCTTCATCCGCAAAATGAGCGTTTTCCACGTGGTCGGCATGTCCGTAGAATCCGTACACTTTTTTCAGGTAAGGATATTCCACGCTGTCCACCGTCCGCGTCCAGTCTTTGCCGTCGGAGATGACCAACTGTGCGCGTGGGGCCGCCAATGCGGCTATTTCGGCGTTGTTGGACAACACGTCGCATTGCACGTGTAGCGGACGACCGCTTTCGCAGGGGCATCCTCCGGGGAAGAAACTCGACACCTGTACGACGGGTACCGGTACGGCGATGCGTTCATCAATGGCGGAGGCGAGGAATGTCTGCGTCCCTCCGCCCGATGCGCCGGTCATCCCGATGCGTTGCGCGTCTGTTTCTTTCAGGGAAAGCAAGAAATCCACCGCGCGGATGGTGCTCCACGTCTGGACGGTTTGCGCCAGCGACGTCCTGTGGGCTTTAACGCCAGCATGGTATGCAGATTCGCCGTAAGCAAACATGTCGTAAGCATACACCACAGCGCCCATAGAAGCCAGCGAAGCGGCTATGTTTTGTGTGCTTTCCGAAAAGCGGGGACAATTTTCCAGCGGTTCCTGCCTGCCGTGTCCGTGCGCCAGCAGGATGGCGGGTGAAGCGCCTGCCGTATGAACGGGGCGATACAGATTGCCGGTTACCCATACGCCGGGAACGCACTCGAAAGCAACATTGTCCACTGTGTAGCGTTCAAACTCTGCGTGTCCACCATATACGGGACGGATAGGTGTTTTTTCAGGCAACGGATACAATTCCAGCGCAGTGAGCAGCCCATCGCGCAGGCATTGTTTGCGTTGTTCCCACGAAACCAAGTCGGTGTACAGTTGCAGCAAGGTATCCAAACGGGCAGCGCCTATTTCCGGCTCCACCGCTCGTGCATACACCGTGTCTTTAAAACTTAGTTGCATTTTTTGCGGGTCAACCACGCCGCTTTTTTTACTGCCGCCGCCGCACGACATCATGGCAACGGCAATCATCAGAAGACTTAAACGAATCATGATTTGAGTAGTTTAATTATGGTAAATAAAAGGGTTTAAATTGCTGCATTATCCATTGCCATGAGGCTTCCGTTTGTTCGGGATAGTGCCAGTGAGCCGTTTCTTCGGCCAACAGTAAGGTCTTGGGGGCGGTGATGACGTTGTATGCCGCAAACGTAGTAGTGGGCGGACATGTTGTATCGTTGTAGCCCCATGAGTAGAATCCGGGCACTTTCACCTGCCGTGCAAAATTGACCACATCGTAATACCCGATGGTTGCTATTTTTTGCGGCGTGTTGTTGAAATCGCTGTTTGCGGCATTGAACATGTGTGGCCACCCGCCTGCACGTCCTTTCAAATAGCCGGTTATATCGCAAAGTGCGGGATAAAAGGACGACAGCCCCTTGATGCGGCTGTCCAGCGCAGCAGTAACGATTGCCAGCGCACCTCCCTGACTTCCTCCGGAAACGATGATATTGGAACCGTCAAATTCCGGTAAGCTAAAGATGAAATCCACCGCGCGGACACAGCCGAGATACACTTTCTTGTAGTAATAACGGTCTTTGTCGTCGAGGTTGTATTGCCAGTAGCCGCTGATTGCGTGGCGCGACATGTCGGCATATACGGAAGCGTCCATGTTCACCGGTACGCCGTGTATGCCGATTTCAAGGGTGATGACGCCCCGTTCCGAATTGATGATGTCGCCGGCATACGGGCGGGCGCCTGCTCCCGGCACTTTCAATACTGCAGGATATTTTCCCTGCGCTTTGGGGATGCACAACATGCCGTAGAGCCGCGCATTGCCGTAGTTCTGTACGTTGATGTGGTAAACGTTCACCTTGTCCGTGCAACGTTCGGGCAGCAGGGTTACCCGTGCATTCAGCGGTATTTTTGACAGTTCTTCCTTGCCTTTGTCCCAAAACTGGACAAAATCCGCAGGCAAGGTTGTCACAGGACGGATATTTTCCGGCGAAAAACCCGCCGTTGCCGTCCCGTCATAGTTTCTGTCCAAATATTTCGCCGATACGCGACAACGCAGGAAACCCGCCTCTTTCATCGTACCTCCGTCAATGACTGCGGTGCCGTTCTTCAATGTCAGTTTTTCCCGTTTGGCAGGTGGCATCATATCCGCTCCCACTTCGTAACTGATTTCTACGTTCTGTAGCAGCGCATCGTTTTTGGTGACCGACACCTCAAACGTTACTTTCTCTCCGGGTTGATACACCCAGTCGCCGCGGTCGGGCGAAACGTTTACTTTAATGTACCGTTCCTGCTGGGCGCTGGCGGTAAGACATGACAGCGCTACCGCTGCCAACAAGCCTAAAAAATTTTTTCTATTCATCATAAAACAGGTTTAAAAATTAAAACGGAGCAAAGGTACAACAAAAAACGAAAAAACCGGACAAAAAAACAATCTGTCCGGTTTTTTGAGGATTTGTCAGTTCATTGACTCATATCCTGGATTTTGTTTTATTTCAGCAAGAATGTTTTTTTCAATTTCCCCAAACGGGATAGGCCATAAGTTTTGATGATCGCCTGTGTAATATCCCGTCGGACAGTATTTTTTGGATCTTTCCACAAATTTACCCAAACGGAACAGGGTGATGTTGCGGTATTCCTCCGCATAAAGTTCACGTCCACGTTCATCCAGGATATAGTCAATGTCTATTTCCGAACCGTCTGCCGGAGTTGTGGTTGCATGGGCGCGTGTGCGGACAGTGTTGATGTCTGCGGCTGCTCTGTCTTTCTGGTTATTGCCCAGATAGGCTTCTGCACGCAACAGGTAGGTTTCCGCCAGACGGAACAAATACTCGTCTCTGAAAGAAGCATGCGCCGCTTCTCCGGAGTTTAACAATCCATGTTCGCCCAACGCAGTAAGTTGAGGCGATCCGTCCGAATTTTTAGCATACGATGTTTCGGGAAAATTGTTTACCCGTACAACTTTCATCAGAAACGGATAGAATTTATCCAACGTATCCACATCGCGCAGCCAGCCGTCTTTGACTATCCATTGTCCGAAACCTTTGGCAGCGGGATTGTCTATCTTTTGGTCGCGGACAATGTTGTATTCTGAGTTGCGGATGTCGTTGTCAAAATCAGCGCCCCAAATTTCGTGCGACATGAAATGAGTGGGACGGCAATATCCGTTTCCACGTCCTCCTTTTTCTGCCGTGAAAGTGGTAAACCCCAAGACCGTTCCGCCATTGGTGGCTTCTACATTAACGCTTCGATATTGGGGGATGAAATGGCGTGGTGCGCAATTACTGTAGCTGGAACCTGAATTTTGAAAATCGTATTGCAGTACCATGATGGCTTCGGTATTGCCCTTTGAGCGGTTTTGGTTGTTTACCCTGAAAAGATCCCAGTAAACATCGCCCGGTTCGTTGGCACGCGACCCGAATCGGGCAGTCATCAGCGCCATGTCGGGACGGGATATTACTGCTGTTGCCGCATCTATGGCTTTTTGCCATTGTTCCAAGCAAATGTAAATCTCAGCAAGCAGGTGTTGTGCAGCCTGTTTACTCGCCACGCCATCTTTCACCTTGTCAACGTCCTGTAATAAAGTGATTGCTTCCTCCAAATCTATTCGGCACCGATCATAGGTTTCCGCACGGGAGGAGCGTACAAAGTCGCGTTTAGGCGTGGACACAGGGTCCAGTTGCAAGGGAACGCCGCCATACACATGCCCCAAAGTACGATACAGGAATGCCCTGAAAAATAAGGCTTCTCCTCGCATTGTCGCTTTATCCGCATCACTCACCTGATTGGGTTGTTCTAACTGGTACAAAATCTGATTGGCGTTATTGATGCCTACGTAACAGAGATTCCACAGCAGTTGTACCTGACTGTAAGTAGAGGTAATGAAAGCGGAATAATTGTTGTAGTCCGCCTCAGGATAGCCCCAGGGCCAATGGTACAAATCGCCCTGATCTTGTAACGGAATGCGGAATCCCGTACCCGAATCGTGGAAATACAGGTTACGCACATTGTCATACAGCAAATTGATGGATTGCTTGAACTGTGCCGTAGTGGTGTAGGAATTTCCGGGCGTATAAAAGTCAAATGGTTTTTCTTCCAGCCATTTACTTTCGTTACACGCCATCAGCGCTCCTGTCAGCGCAATGATGAAAATACTTTTGATATTTTTTATTTGATTCATGACAGTTGGATTTTAAAATTCAAAATTTAAACCGATAGAATAATTTTTCATGGTCGGATAACCGTTAATATACTGAGTTACACCCAGATTTGCTTCGGGGTCCCAACCGTCCCATTTGGTGATAGTCAGCAGGTTATTGCCACTAACATATAAACGTGCACGATTAATTCCCATTTTCTTCAGCCATGGCACAGGAAAATTGTATGCGAGCGTCAATTCCTGCAAGCGTATAAAATTGCGTTGCACGTATGGCGAGAAAGCATACCCCAGAGCAGCAGTGTATGCTCCTAATTGCCGATATTTGGCGTTGGGGTTTTCCGGCGTCCAGTAATCGAAATTATTGAGAAATGCATAATTCCGCATCTGGTCGGTTGTCCACATTGTTGCCAGCGGTTGTCCGTAATAATAATCTTTGCCGCCCTGAATGGAATTAACCACGATTCTCAATTCCCAACCCTTGTACTTCAATATGTTTTGCACGTTGAAAGAATATGCGGGGTCAGTATATCCGAGAATTTTACGGTCTTTTTCAGGAGAATAGCTCTTGTCTTCATCAATATCCCTGACCTTGTATGTTCCGTAGGTGAATCCGTTGGGCGTCAGCCCTTGATTGTAGTCAGACACCTGCCACATACCGATGATTTCATAATCGTAAACGACACCAAGCGGTTTGTTTATAAATATTTTAGCATCAACCAAATCATCCTCTTTTCCGTCACCGTTTGCGTCTATGTCCAGAATGCTGAGTACTTTGTTGCGGTTACGGGCATAATTGAACACAACCGTCCATTCAAAATCGCCACGATGTACGGGAATCCCCGTAATGGTAATTTCATGCCCCACATTTTGCAGTTTTCCGATATTGGTGGGAATGGTCAGATTGTAGCCGCTGTTGGGATAAGCGCCGTTCATATTGGGAATGGAAATGTCGTAGAGCAAATTGGATGTTTTGGAATTATAAAATTCGTAAACGCCTGACAATCGTCCGTTCCACGTGCTAAAATCCATCCCAAAGTTAAACGAAGTGGTTGTTTCCCATTTCAAATCGCTGTTGGGCATAGTTCTTACGCCTTGTGCCAATTCCGGAGTGGCCCCATCCCCATAAATATAACCGCCATTGGAGCCTCGTATGGGAAGCAGCGTGGACATCTGAGCCATTGTAGAATAACGGCTGACGGTACGGTTACCATTGCTTCCATACGAGAGCCTCAGTTTCAGATTATCCACCCAATTTACATTATTTTTTATAAAATTCTCTTCGCTGATGCGCCATGCAAGAGCTGCCGACGGAAAATAGCCGATTTTGTTGGTTTTGCCGAATCCGGAAAAACCGTCGCGCCTAATGGTGGCTGTGGCAATATAGCGATCATTGTAGGTATAGCTTGCCCTGCCCATTATGTAAAGGCTGGATTCTTCCCATGCGCTTGACCCAAGTACATTTTGGTCGCTTTGTGCAGCAGGCAGATAGTTATACCCTAAAGTTTGATTGGAAAAGTTCTTTGCCGAAGCATTAGTTGATTCGTAGCCTCGTTTTTCCACCCCGTATACGGCTGTGGCGTTTACCGAATGTTTCCCGAAGATGCGCTTGTAGGTGACAATATTATCCAGCGTCCATGAATATCCGCTGTTATTGTTCTTTTGGGCGCTTCCTTGCAGTGCATTGGCGTAAGGATCGAAACTGAAATATTTCCCAATGGTCATGTTGCGCGAATAATTCAAGCGGTAACTCAATCCTTTGATAAACGGAATACTGATATCGGCGTAGAAATTGCCGGTTAAATTATAGCGTACCTCTTTATTGGGATTTTCAAACAGCAATAAGGGATTGGTTTGTCCCAATTCCTGAATTTTCTCTATTTCGCCATTATCATCATACGGCGTGCTTAATGCACTTATGCGCAACATATTACTAAACGAAGGGTTTTCACCGGACATGTCGTTGGATGAAAAGAAGGATTGCGTACCTGCGTTCAGCCAGTCGGTGATTTTTGTATCCAGATTGATGCGCATGTTGTACCGTTTGTAGGTATCATTCTTGATAAGGTTTTTCTGATCCATGTAGCCAAATGACAGGAAATAGGTTGCTAATTCGGTTTTTCCCCTCAAACTGATATTATGGTTTTGGATGTAAGGCACATCAACAGTCAATACATCCCACCAGTCGAAATCGGTACCGTTGGCATAGCCTTTGCCAACCGAGGTCTGGTAAAATAATCCGGTAGGGTCCCAGTTGGGGTTTTTCTGCGACAAATCAGCTCCCATGCGGCTGTGGGCAATGTCCGTGTCAGCTAATTGCTGCAAATATTCTTCCCTGTTCAGCATTTTCAATTTATTATTCATAATTTTTTGGAACGAAACAGTACCGTTATACTCAATCACCGGTTTGGACATTTGCCGGACGGTTTTGGTGGTAATCAGCATCACGCCGTTGGCAGCCTGAGAACCGTAAATTGCTGCGCTGCTGGCGTCTTTCAATATATCGACGGATTCGATGTCGGAAGGATTGATGTCGTTCAGGTTGCCACGGTAAATGATGCCGTCCAGTACAATCAGCGGGCTGGTGGTTCCGGAAATGGAGTTACGCCCGCGAATGGACACACTCGGCTCTTGTCCGGCTGCCGTGATGGTGCCGACGGTCAAGCCTGCCACTGTGCCTTTTAAAGCTTGTACCATGTTCACATTGGGGAAATTTTGCATTGCCGAAAGGTCTGCCCGTACTACAGCTCCGGTGAGGTCGCTCTTACGCGCTACGCCGTAACCGATCACCACCACTTCCTCTATCGATGTGGCTTCTTCGCTTAGCGATACATTGATCTCCCGACGATCGCCTACCGCTATCTCTTGTGTGACATAACCGATAAACGAAAATGACAACACCGTCTCACTGCCGGGCACGGAAATACGGTATCTCCCCTCGCCATCACTGACAACCCCTGTGGTCGTCCCCTGAATGGATATGTTCACTCCGGGCAGCGTCTCCCCGTTGTTATCGGTCACAACGCCTGTTATGCTTGTTTGCTGGGCAAACAACGCTTGCACGCTCAACATGCTGCAAAGCATGAGGAACAAAAAAAGTCTCACTGTTTTTGTTTTTTTGAATTTGTTTATGATCTTGTTTATGTATAATTCCATAATGTTCTTTAAATTAAATTGTTTGGATAAGTTTTTGAATCACAATTTGGAAAAAACGGTATCTCCCGTCTTTTTCCGGAGTTTTGCAGTTTTATCTCATAGGCAACCTCCTTTATCGGAAAAGCGCACCGCATTAGCCCTTGCAGTAACAGGACACAGATAGCGGCGCGACAACAAAAAGGCCACAACCCGCCCAAGCCGGTTGCAGCCTTTCATTAAATTACCTAAAGCACGTGCGTCCCCGCACGTATATTTTATAGCATTATACGCATATTCTCTCTCTCTCTCTCTCTCTCTCTCTCTCTCTCTCTCTCTCTCTCTCTCTCTCTCTCTCTCTCTCTCTCTCTCTCTC
>JAISWR010000122.1 GCA_031270985.1 Bacteroidales bacterium
CTGAGGGCTACCTGAAAAGTGCCGAAATCGCCGAAGCGGACTATTTCGCCGTTGTCCAGATGGCGTTTCAACGCCTTGGTGAGGTCGTTGAGCACTGCCAGCACGTCGGTGTCGCTCACAGTGGTGCTGCCTTCGGCTATTTCCCGTGCGAGTTTTTTCAGCGTAAACTCTCCCGAACCTTTTGCCTGCGCGTAAAATTTTCTCGGCGCATCGGGATTGCCGGGATTGCCGCGCTCTGTTACTACATAATTTACTGCCATGATGATTTTGATTTAAAATGAAACATATACCATTGAATATTTATGATCGCAAAGATAATGATTTCCGGTTAATTTTGCCTTTCCCTGACGAATTCGTACAGATGGTCGAAAGTTTTGATGGATCCCACGTCCGTGCTTTTGATTTCCACGCCTGCCACGTTTTCCACCAGCGCCACCATGTCCACCAGACTCAGGCTGTCCAGATCGAGCGTTTCCTTGATGTTGGCGTCGGGGGTGATGTCCGACAATTTCACTTCAAACTCTTCCGCCAGCGCGACATTGATGATTTCGATGATTTCCTGTTTACTCATTATTTTTTATTATTTTAACTTTCCATTTGTTTTGCCCATTTTTTGCGTTCCTTTTTGAGGTCTCCTGCGCCGAAGAGCGTGTACATTACCGGTATCACAATCAGGGTGAGGATGGTGGATATGGTCAGTCCGCCGATGATGGCCACGCCCATCGGTTGCCACAGTTCAGCGCCTTCGCCCAGCCGCAGCGCCATGGGGAGCATACCGAGTATGGTGGTCATGGTAGTCATCAGCACGGGTCGCAGACGCGACTTTCCGCCGGAGATGACCGCCTGTGTGAGGGTTGCGCCGCGTTCGCGGTTCAGGTTGATGTAGTCCACCAGCACAATGCCGTTTTTCACCACGATACCCACCAACATTACCGCGCCGATCATCGAAAGCATGTTCAGCGTGATGCCGGTGATCCACAGTGCAAGGAACACCCCTGTAAAGGCAAAAGGCAACGACAACATGATGATGAACGGGCTTTTGAACGACTCGAACTGCGTAGCCATCACAATATAGACCAGCACTACGACAAGTATCAACAGCGTGAACAAATCGCCGAACGACTCTTGCTGGTCTTCCAGCGAACCGCCGAGTTTGATGCCGATATCTTCGGGCAGCTGTACGGTGGCGAGTTGTTCGCTAACGCCGGCTACCACTTCACTCAACGCCGCGTCATACACCGATCCCTGCACCATCACGATGCGTTCGCGGTTTTTGCGATTGATGCTCGGTGGTGCAAAATGTTCTACCACTTTGCCCAGTTCGCGTACGCGGATGGCTTGTCCCGCACTGTTGTATATCAGGATGTTTTCTATGTCCTCGATTGACTGTCGGAATCCTTCGGCATAACGCACAATGATGTCGTATTCTTCACCGTCTTCGCGGAAACGAGAGGCGGTCAGCCCGTTAAAGCGGTTGCGGACAAAATTGGATACGGTGGACATGTTCAGTCCGTAGATGGACAATTTTTCGCGGTCAAATTCTATCTGGTATTCGGGGCGATACTCCTCGCGGTCGATACGTACGTCGCGGAATCCGTGTACCGTTTCCATCTTTGTTTTTATTTCGGCGGCAAGTCTGTCGGTTTCTTCAAAACTGTGACCGTAGATTTCCACATTCACGGTGCTTGCTCCTCCGAATCCGCCCATATTACCGCCCGGTATCACCTGGAACTTAGACAGTTCCGGGAGTGTTTCCAGATACAGGCGCAATTGTTCCGATATTTCAAAGATGTCGCGTCCACGGGTTTCGTAACTGTCCAGCCGCAGCCTCATACTGATAATATTGGTGCCGTTGGACTGCATGGCGGCGAAAGAACTGCTGCTTGAGCCTGCCGATCCCACAGAATAGTTGATCATTGTGACTTCGGGAATTTCCTGCTCAATGTATTGTTGCGTTTTCAGGGCTATTGCCTTTGAGATTTCCGTACGGGTACCGACGGGTAATTCCATAGACGCCTCTATTTGCGCGTTATCCGATGACGGGACAAATTCCGATCCGACCACGTTCAGCAAGAAAAGGCTGGAGACGAATATCAGCAATGCGCTGACGGCTACTACTGCCCTGTGGTGGACAGACCACGTAAGCACGCCTTCGTAGAAGTTATCCAGACGGGCGAGCAAACGGGCGATGGGCCGATACCATCTGGCTTCCCGCGCTTTGGACTTGTGCCGCAGGATGTAAGCCGACATCATCGGGGTAAGCGTCAGGGCGCAAATCACGGACATGGTGATGATGATCGTCACCATCCAGCCCAATTGTTTGAACATCATGCCGGCAAGCCCTGACACCATGGTAAAGGGCAGAAATACGGCAATAATGGTAAGGGTGGAAGCGACGACCGCTACCGCCACTTCGTTGGTGGCATAGATGGCGGCATCGCGGGGACGACTGCCGCGTTCCACATGCGAGGTAATGTTTTCCAGTACTACAATGGCATCGTCCACCACCATACCGATAGCGATGGTGAGCGAACTGAGCGATATGATATTAATGGTATTGCCGGAAACCATCAGGTAAACGAACGAAGCCACCAGCGAAATGGGGATGGTGATGATGATGATGATGGAAGCGCGCCACCGTCCGAGGAAAAACAGCACGACAATCATCACGAAGAGGAATGCCATCAGTACCGTTTCGGTCAGGCTGTTGATGCTGTTCACGATGTTCTCCGACGTATCTATCATGATATTCAATTGTACGTCGTGGGGCAGTGTCTTCTGCAATGCAGGCAGCGCTTCAATCACTTTCTCCGAAATATCGACGGAGTTGGCGCCCGATTGTTTCTGCACAAGGATCATGGCAGACTTCGTGCCGTTGGTGTAACTTTCCTGCGAACGTTCTTCGAGGGTGTCTTTCACCGCCGCTATATCGTTCATGTAGATATTCCGACCGTTATAGGAGCCGACAATGATGTTTTTCAGTTCGTCGCTTACCTTAAATTCTCCGTCAATACGGAGGGCGTAAGTGTTGGAACCGATATCGAAAGTTCCGGCGGGCATGTTGAGGTTTTCCGCTGCGATTTTGCTACCGATTTGTTCTATCGTAAGGTTGTAGGCTTCGAGTTTTTGCGGATCAACGTTTACGTGTACCTGTCGTTGCGGGGCGCCCGCTATGGACACCGTACCCACGCCGTTGATGCGGTTGAGCGGGTTTGCCACGCGCTCGTCGAGGATTTTGTACAGTGCGTCGGAACTTTCCCGTGCCGTGGCCGAAAGGAAGATCACCGGTATCATGTCCGTCGAGAATTTGAAGATGATGGGATTATCCACATCTTCGGGCAAAGCAGACTTCACTAAATCCAACTTGTCGCGCACGTCGTTGGTGGCTTCGTCTACGTTGGTGCCCCACACGAACTCAATGGTAATCATTGACATGTTGTCGCGCGATACCGATGTCAATTCTTTCAGGTCGGAAACCGTGCTCAGCCCGTCTTCGAGGATACGGGTCACATTGGTTTCAATATCTCCCGCACTGGCGCCGGCATAGGTGGTGAGCACCATAATGGTATTGGTCTCAATGTCGGGGTACAGGTCAATAGACAACCTGTTGAGGGAGAACAACCCAAAGACAATCACCCCGATAAAAATCAGGATGGTGCTCACGGGCTTTTTTACTGCTACTTCGTATAACTTCATGTTTTTATTTTTACTTTATTTTTATTACGATGATTTATTGTCCTGCTTGATTTAAAATGATTTACTGTCAATTTTACTGAATTATTGAACCCGACAAAGATAATCGGAAAACTGAAAAAACGAAAACAGTTTTCCGTGTTTCTATTATTTTTTCAGGTAATCGTCATATGTCCTGATACATAAAAACGATGACGGATACGATGCGCCGGATAAAATCCCTTTGCAGCTTTTCCGCAAATAGTGTGCCGCGTTTGTGTCTATCATATATATTTGGTCCAAAAAATTTTCGGCAAAGGAAAAATGTTGCGTGAGGACATACAATGGAAAATCGGTGAAAAGCGGAAAAATGGCGACGAAACGGGGCAAAAAATGCGTTCAGTCGGCTTTATGTTGCTTGAAAGAATTTATTTTCTGTTCGACGGTGGCGGTGGAGTTGTTTTCCATTTCGAGGGCTTGCCGACAAACACGGTCTGCTTCTTCCATACGACCTGCCCTAACCAGCAGTTCGCACAGGTGGTTCACGATTTCCGGATTGTCGTTTCCTCCGTTTCGTATGACTTTTTCAATTACGGCGATGGCTTCGTCAATACGCCCCAATTTGTACAACACCCAGCCGTAGGTGTCCAGATAGGTATTGCTTGCCGGTTCTATGGCAAGGCATTTTTTGATGTACTGTTCCGCGACGTCTAATTTTTCTTCCCGCAGGGAGAGGTAATAACTGTAATTGTTCAGCACCAGTGCGTTGTCGGGCGCTATGGACAGCGCTTTTTCGAAGGCATTGTCGGAAGCCGCGTATGTTTTTTGCTCGTTGTACGCTTCGCCCAGAAACACGTAAGCCTGCAATTCAACGTCTTTGTCGGGCGATTTTTCTTTTGCCATACATTCAAGCGTTCTGTTGTAAGAAACAATGGCTTCGTCGTATTTTTTCAGTGCGGACGCCGCCATGCCATGAAAGAAATTGAACAGGTAGCTGTTGTCGAAATGTTGCAGCGCCTTTGCCGACGACTCTAACAGGGCTTCGTTGTCTTGCAAGAAGTTGAGCAGGTATAAGAGTTGTTCCCACAGGAATATGTTGGTAGTTACTTTTTCCGTAAGGAAAAGCATATCGTCTTTTGCTGCTGCAAAATCTTTCTGTCTCAGATTACGGTCGGCATTCACCATGCGCACTCTCAGATTGTCGGGATTTTTTGCGGCAAGCTGCGCTATCATGGAGTCCAGTTCCGCCACGTATTTTCCAAAGAAGACCGAATCGGCGGCAAGCGACAGGTATAATTCCACTTTGATGTCGGGGTTAATGGTTTTCATGTTGTACATGCGGCGCATTTCTTCCAACACCCGTTTTTCGTTGCCATAGTCTTTGTAAAATTCAATCATGGATATGTATCCCAGCGCATTTTCGGGATCCACTTCCAGCAGTTTCTGGTAATTTTCCTGTGCTTTGCGTTCTTTGCCGACGGAACTGTACAATTCGGCCAACAATCCGTAAAAGCGCAATTCGTAGGGGTATTTTTCAATTCCTTTCAGCAGTGTTTTTTCCGTAGCCTTGACGTCTTTTTTTGCCGAATAGATGCGGTATTGGGCTATGGCTACCTCTTCGGTAAATCCGTAGGTACGTTCTATTTTTTTCAGTTCGCGAATGGCTTGCTTATACTGTTTGTTTTCCAGATAGAGTATGACCATGTCGAATTTCATGTCGGGGTTGTCGGGTTGCAGGGCGATGATGTCACGGTACACCTGAATTGCGCTGTCCGTTTTTTGTCCCGTTGCATAGAGTCCTGCCAGATGGAGTTTGTACCAGACGTTTTTTGCGTCATGTTGCACTGCAAAGCGGGCATTTTTCAACGCGGCTGGGCGGTCGTTCACAATGGTGTATATTTCCGACAAGGCGAAATATGCGGTTGCATCGCCGGGATTCATTTCCGTGCAGCGTGTCAGGAGGTTCGCGGCGTTGGGGAAATCGCCCATCAGCTTGGATTTGATGCCTTCCATGAAGTCATGCTCGTAGTCTAATCGCTGCTGTTCCGTGAATACGGGCGGAGGCGTATGTGTTGCGATTTTCTGTGCGGAACACGACACGCCGACGGCGAGCAACAGACTGCTTGCCGTTTTTGCAAAGACGATTCTTTTTTTCCGAGTATGTCCGGATGTTTTCACCATTGCTTGTTTTAACTCTTTCCTGTGTGTCCGAATCCGCCCGTGCCGCGTCCGGTTTCAGACAGTTGTTCACACAATTTCCATTCCACCGCTTCGTAACGCGCAATCACCATTTGGGCAATACGATCGCCGTCATTGACGACAAAATCTTCCTGCGACAGGTTGATGGCGATAACGCCTATTTCTCCGCGATAGTCGGCGTCAATGGTGCCGGGCGTGTTCAGCAGGGTGATTCCTTTTTTGAGCGCAAGACCGCTTCGGGGGCGTATTTGCGCTTCGTAGCCTTCTGGAAGCGCAACGTACAGCCCCGTAGGGATGAGCGTCCGCGCGCCGGGTTTCAGCGTAACGGGCGCATCCAGATTCGCTCTGATGTCCATCCCTGCGGAAAACGGCGTACTGTAGGCCGGCAACGGATGTTTTGACTGATTGACGATATTGATTTTCATTCGGCTGTATATTTTTGGTTACATTGCCGGAATAAACTGGCGCAGGAAACGAACATCATTTTCAAAGTACATGCGGATGTCTTTGGTGGAGAATTTCAGCATGGCAATGCGTTCAATTCCCATGCCGAAAGCGTAACCCGAATATTTTTTTGCATCAATGCCGCAATTGTCCAGCACATTGGGATCTACCATGCCGCAGCCCATGATTTCGAGCCATCCTGTGTGTTTGCACAGGTTGCATCCCTTTCCGCCACAAGTGCAGGAGACGTCCATTTCCGCCGATGGTTCGGTGAACGGGAAAAATGACGGGCGCAGGCGTATCTGTGTTTGCTCGCCGAACATTTCACGGGCAAAGAACATCAAAGTTTGTTTGAGGTCGGCAAAAGACACGTTTTCGGCGATATACAGCCCTTCCACCTGATGGAAAATACAGTGCGACCGTGCTGAAACCACTTCATTGCGAAACACGCGCCCCGGCATGATCATCCGGATGGGCGGAGCGGTTTTTTCCATCACCCGCACTTGTACGGACGAGGTGTGCGTACGTAGCAGGATGTCGGGGTTGCGGGTGACAAAAAATGTGTCCTGCATGTCGCGTGCCGGATGTTCGGGTGGAAAGTTCAGCGCCGAAAACACGTGCTGGTCGTCCTCTATTTCCGGTCCTTCGGCAACGGTAAACCCGATGCGTCTGAAGATGTCGCATATTTCATTGCGGACAACGGATATAGGATGCCGTGAACCCACCGAAAGCGCGTCGCCGGGACGGGTAAGGTCATTGCCTGACGCCGCGCCCGCTGCATGTTGGTCTATCTCTTCCTTGAAGCGGTCAAATGTTTCGGTCAACAGTCCTTTCAGTTCGTTCAATTTTTGACCGATTTCCCGCTTTTGCATGTTGGCGGTGGTTTTGAACTCGTCAAACAGTCCGTTCAACTGCCCTTTCTTACTTAAGTATTTCAGCCGGAATTCCTCCAACTCCACCTGTGTGGTGGCTTTGAAATTGCCGATTTCTGCCCGTATCCGATTGATTTTATCCAGCATTTTACATTTTTTTCAACGGACAAATGTACTTATTTTTCATAAATAACATCAAGATAGGGTGGATTTTTATGATAAAATCATGCGCATGAGGTACACCTCAAACTTTTTCCGTTTTTATAACTACATTTTGGGGAATTTAAAAATAATATAATTATATTTGTCACAAAAAGAAAACACAAAAAAACAACATAAATAATTAAAAAACAACGACTAATGCGAGTATTTTTGTTGGGGAGTTTACTTTTCTTAAGTTGGGGTTTACTGTTGGCACAGCCCAAACCTGTAGAGCAATTGACAAAAGAAGACATTTTGTCAATGGATTTTGATGAACTTTCTGCATATTCGATGGGGGATGTCGTTAAAATAGCCGGGATGGTGGGTGTTCCTATTGAAGATTTGTTCAACATGCTGTTGAACAAAGATGTTTCCATTGCCTCCAAGCACGATGAAAGTTATTTTGATACGCCTCTTTCCACCTCTGTGCTGACGTCTGCAGATATTGAGCGTTCGGGTGCACTGTCTATTCCCGAAGCGCTACGGCTGTTGCCGGGTGTGATTGTGCGCGAAAAAACCAACGGCAACTATGACGTGCAATTGCGCGGCAGCAATAACATCATAGGGCAACAGAACCTTTTTTCCGAAAATACGATGGCGCTGGTGATGATTGACGGCAGAACCGTCTATTCCTACATGACGGGCGGGACTTTTTGGGAATCGTTTCCCATCGGAATGGGGGATGTGGAACGGATTGAGGTAATACGGGGTGCTGCCAGCGCCATGTATGGCGCTAACGCGGTAACGGGCGTCATCAACATCATCACCAAGAAAACCGCCTCGGAAAAGGTGTCGGTAGAAGCCAACGTTGCGACGGGAGGGTTACTCGGCGGGGCGAGTCCCGCATCAGGCGGAGGAGTGGGCACGCAGCATCTGGCGGCTTTCTTCAACGTGAACGACAAATTGAGTTTCAGGGTTGCCGGAAACAATACGTACAGGGACAGGACGCAGTCGGATATTTATTTTTACCTGACCGAACCGATACGGATATCAGGACTTTCTAATAAATATTATCCTGTGGATTCTGTGGTGATTCATGGCGCCGATCCCCAAAAACTTTTCAAAAATCCCGATAGAAGTCTTCAATCCTACGGCGTCACGGGATTGGCGTCTTACACGCCGGCGGACAAGGTGCGGTTTGACCTAACGACGGGCATTCAACGTTCCACCGCCATTACTTCCAACATGGACTTCTATTATTTCGCTCATTCCGAACGGCAAAGCTCCTTGCATTTTGTTAATCTGCAATCGGAAATATACGGGTTCAATATTCGTGCGGACTATACATGGGGCTGGAACGATTTGGCATCCAGTATTCCGGGATTCAAAACGGATAAAACCAACCTGAACGTCAATGTCGAATATGGCCGCCGATTCGGTAAAATGGCTATTTCACCGGGTATTGATTTTGTGTACAATACCATCAACAGCACTGCATACGAACAGGACAACCAGTCATATTTTGACGGGAAACAAATCCTGTATTCCTTTGCGCCCAGCATACATGCCGATTATCAGCCATCGGACAATCTGAGGTTGATTGGCGGATTGAGGATGGAAAACAACAAAATTCCGGAAAAGCCATATTTTACATGGCAATTGGCGGGTAATTACAAATTGGGATCGACGAATATTTTCCGCGCCGTGTATTCCAGAGCCAACAAAAGCCCGTTCATGATGGATTTTAACAGCAGTTCATCCGTACAGATACGGGCGAACAAGATAGAATCCCTCAACACGCTGGTACAAATGACGGGCGATAAGGACTTGAAATTAGTCGTGGCGGACATGTTTGAACTCGGATACCGTCGTAAAATCGGCAAACAAATATTGTTGAACCTCGAACTGTTCCACTCGCAGACAAAAAATTTCAGTGCAGCGGAAGTGGAAATGCTGGAAGCGAACATAGACCTCTCCGGTACTCCAGAGAATATGCTTGCCGGACTCTATACCAATCCTCCCATACCTTCCCGCCTGGAATACCGTTTCAAAAATATCCCCGAAAAGCAGTTGCAAACAGGCGCAACGTTTGAAGTGGGCGTTGTGGTCAGCGACAAGATGAATTTTCGGCTTTGGGGTACGTTTCAGATGACTGATCTGGTTCATCACAACGACAGCGCCTCCACCTTGATGACGATGGGGAACAGGCTGGGAAATGACGTGTTTGGTTATATCGTCTATAACAAGCCGATGGGTTACCATGTAGCGGGCAATCTCCACCGTATCACGGACAAAAGCATACCACCCGTGTATGTGAACAAGAAATCGGAAATGGCTCCAGCATATTTCGGCGGTTATGAACTGAACTGGCAATTTGCGGAAAAATTCTCTCTCTTTTCCAACGGATACGGCTTTACGGGACATCGCTTTTCCAATCAGTTCCTCTCAACGTCCATCAAAGCCAGGATGATTGTCAATGCCAAAATAACTTATTCTTTCGTAGAGAACGCCTCCCTATATTTTTGCGTCAATAACATATTGAATCAGACCGATCCGGAATTTGGCTTCATGGATAAAATAGGCGTGCAGTGGTATCTGGGTTTTCGCTTCAAACTTTGAAAGCAGGACGCCGACGGCTGTTCTCCGGTGACAGGCGCGTTTATCTTCTTTCCAGCGCTACCACATTCTCTACGTGATGCGTGTGGGGAAACATATCTATCGGTTGGACGCGCCGGATGCGGTAATATTTGTCGATAAGCGCAAGGTCTCTTGCCTGCGAGGAGGGATTACAACTCACGTAGATGATGCGATCGGGCATGGCAAACAGCAAAGCCTCTGTCACTCCGGGATGTAAACCTGCGCGCGGAGGGTCGAGAATTACCACGTCCGGCTTGCCGTGTCGGCTGATAAACTCCGGGGTAAACACGTCTTTCACGTCACCGGCAAAAAAGAAGGTATTGCAGATGCCGTTGAGCGTGGAGTTATAACGGGCGTCCTCAATAGCTTCGGCAACAAGTTCCACCCCCACAACCTTTTTAGCTCCGGCAGCCACAAAATTGGCAATGGTTCCTGTGCCGGCATACAGATCATACACGGTTTCGGCGCCGTCCAGCGCCGCAAATTCATATACTGTGCGGTAAAGGCGGTACGCTTGCGCGGAATTGGTCTGATAAAACGACTTGGGGCCGATTTTGAATTTCAGCCCTTCCATCTCCTCCATGATGAACGGTTTGCCTTTGTACATCTGTACGTCAAGGTCGGCAAAACTGTCGTTGGGCTTGGGATTGATCACATACATCAATGAGGTGATCTCCGGAAAGCGTTTCCACAGGAAATGCAGCAGCTTTTCTCTTTGCGGGACGTCTTCATGGTAAAAACACACAATGAGCATCACCTCTCCGGTTGATGAAGTGCGGATGACAAGTGTACGTAAAAATCCCTCATGGGTACGCAGATTGAAAAAAGGCATGTTTTCCTGTACGGCAAACTCGCGTACGGCAAGCCTGACGGCATTGGACGGGTCGGGCTGCAGGCAACACCTGCGGATGTCCAGCACTTTGTCGAACATGGACGGGATGTGGAAACCCAGCGCATTACGGTCGCTCGCCTCGCCGCCCGCCCGCATCTCTTCGTCGGTGAGCCACCGGCTGGAAGAAAAAGTAAATTCCAGCTTGTTGCGGTAATAAAACGTTTCCGGCGCCGCAAGAACGGGCGGTATTTCCGGCGTTTCCAGTTTCCCGATGCGTACGAGGCAATCTTCCACCTGTTTGCGTTTGTAGTACAGTTGTTTTTCGTAGATGAGATTCTGCCATTTGCATCCTCCGCATACTGCAAATTCGGGACACACAGGATCTGTCCGCCATTCGGACAGGCTGTTGTACCGTATCACAACGCCTTTCGCATAGTTTTTCCGTTTTCCGGTAACGCGCACATCCACATTATCTCCCGGCACGGCATGAGCCACAAACACTGCCATATCCTCCGTTTTGCCGATAGCCTTTCCGTCGGCGGCAATATCCACAATGAGCACGTTTTCGATGATAACAGGGGGGGCGCTTCTTCTCGACATATCATTCAGAAAAGGGAAAAAGTTCCGAAAGCAACGGCAAATCCCAGCAAAACGCCCGCATAATATTGTGCCGGTGTGTGTGTGTTAAGTCTGATACGGGCATATCCCACCACTCCGGAAAGCAGTATGACGCCCGTGAAAGCGGGAAGCAACGGGAGGGAAACCGTGCATAACGCTGCCATTATGCCGATGACGCCGCCCGCACCTACGCCATGTATGCTGATATTGCGGAAACAGGAAACGACAGAGGAAACGCACACGGTGATCATAGCCACCAGCACGACTCTTTGGATGATGGCAGGCGTGTGCATGACATGCAGCACCTGCCATGCAAAATAGTAGAAAATAGCAGTCAGCAGCATGGTGAAGAGGCGTTCGCGCCGTTTGGAAAATGGCGGCGCGCCGTCCGAATAATATACCCTGTAGAGGAACACTGACAATACGGGCATGGCTACGGTACACGAACCGACAATCCATAATATCATCTCTTTGGCGTGTACCGGCAACAGTGTGATATACAGCCCCGAACCGAACAGGATGAACAGTGTACCCACCGCCGGCATCAGCAACGGGTGGAATACTGTCGATAATACATTCGGCAATACGCGGCTATATCTAAATTCCTTGATGGTTATTTTTGCAAACACGGTCATAACACCTCCAAAACGCCGTCAAAATTACGGCTTTTTTCTGTTTTGCAAAAAAAATCAATTTTTTTACCACAGAGGACACAGAGGACACGGAGAACACAGAGTTTATTTTTCCTCTGTGATCTCTGTGGTTAATAATCATCCTAATCAAAAAAGGCAATAGCACCTCAAAAAAAGATTTAGCCATTTTAAAGGCGACAATTTCAATTGTTGTGGACGTTATCGTCAGCTGTTCGGGTTGCTTCGTCATTGCGACCACGAAGCACGAAGGCGGATGCTTGAACCCTGACAAGGCAAAAAACAGACACCCATACCAAAAACGGAAAAGGCGGCATCGGAAAGTCCAAACGGATGTTGGTCATCGTCGCAACAGACGGCGAAACGGACAAAGTCGTCGAAAGGATCATCCAGGCAAACTGGACAGGCTATGTCGGCGAATACAACACTCAGGGCGATCAGGAAATCATGAAGGATTATTTTCATCGCATGGGCATACAAATCCTCTTCACCGGCAACGGACGTTTCGACGACCTCTGCGCCATGCGCCGCGCCTGTCCGAAGCGGCTACCTTACAGATTCGGACAAAAATTGGGTAATCCAATAAGAATTAACCGATAAAAGCGTTGTTTGTGGAACAATCGCATCGGATTCCTGCGCACGAGTGATTAGATTGGGAGTAATCCGACCGGATTACTGCACACGAGTGGTTAAATTGGGAGTAATCCGACCGGATTACTCTCAATTTAACCCCTGACGGGCAGTAAAAAACTGTTTCAGCCAAATTTTGTCGGTGTATTGGCCTTTTTCGCTTTGTTTCTTCCTCTGCGTTGTGCGATGAGGTTGCGGTAGTGGGCGATGGTTTCGTTATGGGCGTCGAGCAGGGCGTCGATGTGCTGTTGATGCGTTATCCGCACGTCAAAGTGATTCCGATCATCACCACGTGTTCGACCGAAGTAATCGGCGACGACATCGACGGATCAGTTTTTTTTTAGCCTGTCACCATCATGCGTCATTGCACGACAAGGCACGAAGAGGAAGCAATCCGGATAACGTCATTTACAGGCGTGCGCGCCAATTTGAACAGCGAAACCCTCATCGAAACAGCGCTTATATGGATTTTAACGCCTCCTTAATCATTTCCTCTACGGATGCCGAAGGTTTAGCGGCGGCTATTCTGTCGATCACTTTTTCCACCAGCGTTTTTGCGAAACCCAGATTAACCAGCGCCGATAAAGCCTCATTTTTAGAAGCGTTCCCCTGCAACAGTTGCGGATTGTCCGCAGAAGCTGCCGCTCCGATTTTATCTTTCAGGTCAACGATGATTCTCTGCGCCGTTTTCAAGCCTATGCCTTTGACGTTTTTCAGCGTATTCACGTTGCTTTCCGCAATAGCTTTCTGCAAGTCTTCCGCCGAAAGCGCCGAAAGAATCATGCGTGCGGTGCCTGCTCCGACGCCCGATACGCTAATCAATAATCGAAACAGCGACCTTTCGCGTTTTTCAAAAAAACCGTAAAACAACTGTGCATCTTCACGCACCACATGATGCAGATACAGCTTGCACAATTTTTCCACACCCAAAAAAGGCTGCAAAGCGGTAAACGTGTTGAGCGAAATATTCACCGAATAGCCGAATCCGCCTGTCTGTACCGTTGCGGAAATGGGATCAAGTTCTACCAGCCTGCCTTCTATGAAATCATACATAAATACCAAGTGTTAAAAAGGCAAAAATAAAGGAAATTGATACATTATCCAACGAATTGTTATCTTTCCTCTAAAAATCCTCTGCATGGTCACTCAAGACAAATAGGTAAAATGTTGATACACAGTATAAAATTACGTTCTCATAGATGGTAAAAGACAAAACAGGAATGGGCGAAGCGTTTCTACGCATCACCGAAAGAGAAGGAATAAAAATTAAAATACTTTCCTCTGCGAGCTTACCTGTCTCACACGCGCTTTCATTGCCGACTGTGTCTATTGTTCATTTTGCTGACACGGGATACTGTTTTTGTTTTTTTACAGTTCGCCACAAAGATATGGAACTGAAACATAGCCGGAAGAAACTGTGCAGGACACGGTTTCTCAATCAGGCATCGTTGCCTGTAAATTTTTCTTCGGGTCAAAGCCCTGACCGGTTTTCAAGACGTTGAAAATGATTACCAGGATTTTACGGGTAATCGACAGGAGCGCTTTCTGCGATTTCATCCGCTTGCAAAACACGCCAAACCGGCATCCAACAGATACTCGTACTTTCCATGGCT
>JAISWR010000124.1 GCA_031270985.1 Bacteroidales bacterium
ATGCTTTCTGGCAAACAGACCTGCGCGTGTATTACCATGTGTCGCAGTGGAATATTTTTGCCGAAGCATCCAATCTGAGCAATCGGAAACATCAGGATATCGGAAATATTACCCTTCCGTGCATCTGGATTCGCACGGGAATCATCTACCAATTTAAACCCTAACTCCGCAAAAGTTAGGTAGCTATTTCTCGTTCAGGTTAAGGGGCCGACAAAAAGACGGCTCATATACAGGCTATTCCTGATAATAAATCCGTTTGACACGTGGGGCAATACGTGTCAATACCTCGTAGGGAATGGTTTGCATTTGACGTGCTATTTCGGACAATGGGGCATTTTCACCGAAAACAGTCACTGTATCGCCTTCTTTGGCGTTGATTCCGGTTAGATTGACGGCGCACATATCCATGCTCATGTTACCCACAAGCGGTACACGTTGCCCGTTTACCACGAAACTGCCCGTCCCGTTGCCCAACATACGGTGCAAGCCGTCGGCATACCCCACCGGCACAATACCTATCCGCGTCAGGGACGGGGCGATGAACCGCCGGTTGTAGCCCACACTGTCGCCCGCCGAAATGTCTTTCACCTGTATAATGACGCTGCTCAGGCTCGCCACCTGCCGTACTTTGGATGCATCCACCGCACTGACGCCGTGCAGTCCGATGCCCAACCGCACCATGTCGAACTGCGCTTCGGGAAAACGTTCAATGCCCGCCGAATTGAGGATGTGCCGCATGAACGGATAACCGATTTGTTCCTCAAGATATGTGCTCATTCTGCGGAACATCGACACTTGTTCATGTACAAAATAATCCAGAGAAGGCTCATCGCTACCCGCCAGATGCGAAAATACCGATTTTACCCGCACAAGGGACGCTTGTTTGAGACATTTCGCCAATTCGTCCAGTTCATGTTCCAAAAAACCCAACCTGTGCATACCAGTATCCAGTTTGACGTGCACTGGATAATCGTACATCACGTGTTCGGACAGTAGTTGCATCATCTGCCGCAACAATCGAAAATGGTATATCTCCGGCTCCAGCCGGTAACGGATCAGGGTATCCAGACTACTTTCCTCCGGATTCATCACCATAATGGGCAAGGTGATGCCGTTTTCGCGCAGTTCCTTTCCTTCGTCGGCAAATGCTACTGCCAGATAGTCGGCGTGGTGGTATTGCAACACATTGGCTATCTCCGCACTCCCGTTTCCGTAGGCGAAGGCTTTGACCATCACCGCCATCTTTACGCCCGGATGGAGGAGGGACTTGAAATAGTTGTAGTTATGTATCACTGCCGAGAGGTTGATTTCCATCACCGTTTTATGCGCCTTCTCTTCCAGCTCCTGCACAATCCGTTCAAATTTAAACTTCCGTGAGCCTTTCACCAGAACAGCCTCGTCGGTAAAACACACTTCGTTACCCAGGAGGTTCAGCAATTCGGCAGTGGTGCGGTAAAATCGCTTTTCGCAGGAAAACAAGCCGGCATGAGCCGATATTTCTTCTCCCACCCCTATGAGCCTGTCCACATTTTTGCATGAGAGTAAATCGGCAACTTCACGGTAGAGGTTGTCCTGCGATTTGCCCGATTGCAGAATATCCGACAAGATGAC
Source organism: Bacteroidales bacterium (assembly GCA_031270985.1). Lineage (GTDB taxonomy): Bacteria > Bacteroidota > Bacteroidia > Bacteroidales > UBA4181 > JAIRLS01. Next base: position 1,612 of record JAISWR010000124.1, read on the forward strand.
CGTCTTTACAGGGTGCTGATGTTGGCGTGCCAGCAGATCGAGCGCAACGGCCAACGAACCGGTATCGGCATTGTAAGTATCGTTGATGAGGGTACAGTGCCGGATGCCTTTTTTGAGGTCAAGCCGCATGGCTACCGGCGTCAGTTGTGCAATACGCCGGACGATGAGATCATGGGCATATCCCATGAAAAGCATCAGTGCGGTCACATGTAGGGCATTCTCAACGGAAGCGTCATCGGAGAACGGTATGAACAATTCAAAACGCTTTCCGGCATGGCATATTGCTACACAGGTACACTCCTCCGTAACGGACAGACGTTCTACCTGTATATCGGCATGTGTGTGGATTGCCCATGAAAAGCGTGCTACGGCTTTGCAGTCGGCATCGGTTTCAAGAATATTTGCCGCTTCGGTATGGTCGCGGCAATAAATCACGGTGCGGCAACGACGGAAGAGTTTTAATTTTTCCGCCACTTTTTCATGCATCGAAGTAAAATTTTCCTGATGCGCTTCCCCCTGATGGGTGAAAATGCCGATGTCCGGCAGAAGTATTGCCTGTAAACGCTCCATTTCGCCACGTTGGGATATGCCTGCTTCAAAGATAGCCAAATCGTGCCTTTCATCCAGCAACATCACCGACAAAGGCACTCCCACCTGCGAATTATAACTTTTCGGACTGCGGACAATGTTCTTTTCCTGATGCATACACTGAAATATCCACTCTTTCACTACCGTTTTCCCATTGCTTCCGGTGATGCCTATTACCGGCGTCAGGAAATGGCGGCGGTGTTGGGCGGCGAGTTGTTGCAATGCATAGAGTACGTCATGGACAAGGATGTAGTTGGCGGGCGGCTGGTTGGCGGGCGATTGGCTCACCACAAATGCACGAACGCCTTTCTCGTAGAGTTCCCCGATATAATCGTGTCCGTTGTTGCGCTCACCCGGGATAGCAAAAAACAGGATGTCAGCGGGATACATCAACGAACGGCTGTCGGTAAGCACGTGCCGTACCGTCATATCGCCCGAGCCTGTCAGCGTCCCGTGCACGATTTGCGCTATCTCAGCCATGCGGTATTCCATATATGATATTTTCCCGACAAAAGTAAATATTTTTACGTGAGGAAAAACACCGTTATAAATTTTTCTCAAAATTCATTGTCACGTAATAATAAAAAGCACTATATTTGTTCTTTTTTTCCCGGATGTGCATACACGTTTTTATCGGTTTCGCATCCGGTTTTTCTTAAAAGCAACACATTGTATGCAAATATCTTATCGCTGGTTGAAAGAATATATACAGACAGATTTGTCGCCTGAGGAGATGTCGGCTGTACTGACTTCCATCGGGCTTGAGGTGGACTCACTGGAGGCATGGTGCCCTGTGAAAGGTGGTTTGGAGGGCTTTGTAGTGGGAGAGGTGCTCACTTGCGAAAAACATCCCAACGCCGACCGTTTGAAGGTCACCACAGTGAACGTCGGCAAGGATACTCCGTTGGGTATTGTGTGCGGGGCGCCCAACGTTGCCGCAAGACAAAAGGTAGTGATAGCCTCCATCGGTACAACTGTTTATGCAACCGACGGCAGTTTTGAGATAAAAAAATCGAAGATTCGCGGCATAGAGTCCGAGGGGATGATTTGCGCCGAAGACGAAATGGGACTTGGCGTGTCGCATGAAGGCATCATGGTGCTGGATGCTTCGGCTGTGCCGGGAACGCCTGCCAAAGATTATTTCCGCATCGCTACCGATTACATTTTCGAAATCGGATTGACGCCCAACAGGATCGACGCCGCGTCGCATATCGGCGTTGCCCGCGATTTGGCGGCATATCTCGAAGTGAATACACGAGGTTTTTCCAAAAAAGACAGTTACCGTTTGCCGTCGGTGGACGCTTTTGCGGTGGACAACTGCGATCTGAACATCGGCATTACGGTAGAAAACGCCGATGCCTGTCCGCGTTACGCCGGTATTGTCATCACAGGCGTTACGGTTGCGCCGTCGCCCGTGTGGTTGCAGGAACGCCTGCGTTCCATAGGTTTGTCGCCCATCAACAACGTGGTGGACGTTACCAATTTTGTGCTGCATGAGACGGGACAACCTTTGCATGCTTTCGACGCCGGCAAAATCACAGGCGGCAGAGTTATTGTGAAAACGCTGCCCGAAGGCACGTCCTTTGTCACGCTGGACGGCACGGAACGCAAGCTGGCAGCCGACGACCTGATGATTTGCAACGCCGATGGAGGCATGTGTATCGGCGGGGTGTTCGGAGGATTGGAGTCGGGAATTGACGACAAAACGGTCAATGTATTCCTCGAAAGCGCCTGTTTCAATCCGAAATACATTCGTCATACCGCCAAACGGCACGGGCTGAATACCGACGCTTCATTCCGTTTCGAGCGCGGCATTGACCCGCACAACACGGTGTATGCGCTTAAACGCGCGGCGCTACTGATAAAAGAAACAGCCGGCGGAAAAATCAGTTCGGATGTGGTGGACGTCTGTCTAAAGCCTGTAACGCCATTTACCGTGTCGCTGGATTTTGAGCGCATCCGCCGGTTGACAGGTTGCGAAATAGCACCCGACGTCATCCGGAAAATACTGGAAGCGTTGGAAATAAAGGTGGAACGCTGCACCGACCGGGGCATGGACGTGACGGTGCCGCCCTATCGTGTGGACGTACAGCGTGAAGCCGATATAGCGGAAGAAATATTGCGCATCTACGGTTATAACAATGTGCCTTTCGGCAACGAGATACATTCTACGCTCACCTACGCGCCAAAACCCGACTGCGAACGGATCGTCAATGTCGTGAGCGATTTTCTGAGCAGTTGCGGATTCAACGAGATCATGTCCAACTCACTGACAAAAACAGCTTATTATCAACACGCTCACGTATTTCCTGAGGAACGCTCCGTTAAGATACTCAATCCGTTGAGTCAGGATTTGGGCTGTATGCGTCAAACCTTGCTTTACGGCGGCTTGGAAGCCATTCTCTACAATACCAACCGCCGCAACCCCAACCTGAAACTGTTCGAGTTCGGCAATTGCTACCGGCTGGAGGAACGGCAAGGGCAACCGTTGGCAGGCTACACCGAACAACGGCATTTGGCGCTGTTTCTCACAGGCAACAAAAATACTGCCACATGGAATACGCCCACACAACCGACAGACTTTTACACCATGAAAGCCTACGCGGAAAACGTCTTCAAGCGGCTGGGCGTGCCTGTCCGTGCGCTTACCATCACTGAAACGGAAAGCGACGAATTGCATTCCGAAGGTTTGCGCTACGCGGACAGGAACGCAACGGTGCTGGAAATAGCCGTCATCAGTCCCAGATTGTTGAAACAATTTGACATCAACGAAGCTGTCTGGTATGCCGATTTCCATTGGGATGTGGTACTGAGGCTGCTGAATCGCGTAAAAATCACCTATAAGGAGTTGTCGCGTTTTCCGGAAGTACACCGCGACCTGTCATTGTTGGTGGATAAAAATATTCGTTTTGCCGAGATATGCCGCATCGCGGAACACGCCGATCAAAAACTGCTAAAAAAAATTAATCTGTTTGATGTGTATGAGGGAGGAAACCTTGCAAGCGGGAAAAAATCCTATGCCGTGAGTTTCACTTTGCAGGACATGCAACAAACGCTTACCGACCTGCAAATAGACAAAACCATGCAACACATTGCCGCCGCGTTAGAAAAAGAAGCCGGAGCGCAAGTGCGGCAATAGGTGACGTTTCAGCGGATGAATAAGTGCAATTGGTCGGGTGTGAGACGTTTCCCGACAATTTCCTTTTTTTCGTTCAATACGTAAATTAAAGGCACCGTCGCCGCGTTATAGGTCTTTTTGAAGACGGCGTCATACGGACTCCATGCATTCGTCCAATCCAGCAACTGATGTTCGTTCACGAAATCCACCCATTTCCCTTTAGCGTCTTTGGTGTTGAGCATTTGCACCGTAATGACCGTTACGTTTTTGCCTTTCAGTTCGTTTTCATACACTTCGTGCAGCGCCTGTATGGTTTCGCGGCAATGGCTGCACGTGATATCCCAAAACAGCAACACGGTGTATTTGGTTTTCACGCTTTGGCGGAAATCCTTAAGAGGGGTGCCCGCGTGAAGGTCGAATTTGATGGCAGTGTCCAGCGCAGCCGCTTTGAAATGGTCGGGTGGCAACGCCATCATCATTTCTATCGGCGGAGCGATTTTGCCAATCAGGTTGGGCAGGCGTTCTTCCACTTCTTTTTTCAAAGTTTTGAGATAATCGGCCGAAGTCCATGTAGCATAAGGAATATACCATTTTTCGGCAAGATTCACCCACACATTTTCAAAGGCAATGATGTCGCTTTTGGCATAGTGGTTGAACAGCGTGATGAGCATGTAGCGAAACAGCACATTGTCGTCTTTCACCTTTTGGAAAATTTTGCCTGCTTCGGCACACAGTGTGTCGGGGATTTGCGGCAGCACCGACCTGAAATATTCAATCACCTTGTCCTCATACAGCATCGTGCGGATCATGTCCTGATCGAAAATGTCAAAGTTGTCGAAGAAATGTGCGCGATACCAACGATATACGTAGGTGGAATCAGTGATGTTGCCCATAGTGTCTCGCGGATAATCCGGCAACTTGGTCGTCATGGGGATGAGCGCCTTTAGAAACTTGCTCACAAACAGTCCCTCATGAGTATCCGCCAGCTTTTGGATATATTCCAATCGTTCTTTGGACAAGTCAAAAAGTTGCTGGCGAATGGCGTCTTTTTTCTCTTGCGACGCGGCTTCTATTTCTTTCCTGAGTCTGTCCGCTTCGATCGACATACGGACGTTTGTCCGCTGAAACGCCACAAGTACGTCGTTCTCCGCCGAGTTTTTGAAACGGATGCCGTTCACCAAATCCGCCGTATCTGTTGCCGTTATTTCAAAATTTTGCTCGTCACCCACAATGAAGTCGAATAACTTCCGCCTGTCACTTACGATGAAATACATACCTTTGTCTAATTTTCGATTGCCTTTGAAAACGCCATATCCGGATTTGTTCAACACAATGGTGTCGTCCGGTATCAGCATGTCCTGTTTGGCAAAGTAATGTCCCAGCATCACGGTGTCGTTATCGGCTTTCACGGCGATTTTGATTTCATGCCCTTGAGCCGCTACGGGAAGCACAACGAGTGCAGACAATCCGAAAATATTGATTAATGCGCGTAATATATTCATATACAACAAATTTTAGAATGCAATGCTTGCGTGATTTTTTTTCAAAAATAATATTCTTTTTTGAATCAAAAAAAATAACGACTTTCTCATGGCAACCGCATTATATGCTACTGTCAGGGCGGGATGATGTAAGTCCCTAAGGTACGGGGCTTTGACGCAGTGCAACATTTTTCACCATAAAGTGCAGCCTGTTGAGAATGTTTACTTCACTCATGCCGCTGTCGAAGTCGAGAAACAGCAGGTTCATGTCGGGGTAGCGGTCGCGGATGCGTTTTTCCACACCTTTGGACACCACATGGTTGGCAATGCAGCCGAAAGGTTGCACGCTCACGACATTATTCACGCCGCTTTCTGCGAATGCCGATATTTCTCCAGAAATGAGCCATCCTTCGCCGAATTGGTTGGCAAGATTCAGGATGTGTGCCGCCTTTTTCGACATGTTATGAATGTCGTGCGATGGTTTGTAGCGCAGATAATGTTTCAGGATGCGATTGGTGCGGTCTACGAAACGGTTGGCATATCGTTCAAAGAAATACACCGTCACATCTGATGACCACGATGCACGCCGCAGGTGCTGCTGCTTGTTGACATTGATATTGACAAAACTTTGCAGGAAAAAGTCCGTGAGCGGCGGCACTGCCACCTCTACACCTTGCGTTATCAGCCAGTCCACCATGTTCAGGTTGCCGAAAGAGTTATATTTGATGTAGATTTCGCCCACGATACCGATGCACGGGTGTTTGTTTGCGTCCGTAGGAATGCGGTTGAACTCTTCCACGGCGCGCTTCAGTAGCCGGTAGATACTTTGCACATCCTTGCGGAGTATCTGTTTCTGCACCGCTCGCAGGTATTTATCCAGCAAATGGGCGGATGCGCCTTTCAGTGTTTCACGCGATACGGTGGAATAATACATGGAAGCAAGCGCGTCGGAGAAGCATAGCGCGGCAAACACTGCCGGCAGCAGTTTCATCCAACTGACTTCAAACCCTGGCTGACTGTTGATGACCTTGCCTTCCGTGCCGATGGCAATGACTGGTATATCCTCGAACCCCGCGGTTATCAACGCCTTTTTGATGAGCGACAGGTAAGTGGACGCGCGGCACTGACCACCTGTCTGGGTGATGCCCACCGCCACCTCTGTGCGGTTGTATTTCCCCGACTGCAACGCCTTGATAATGTCTCCCACCACGATAGTGGCGGGGTAGCATATTTCGTTGTTGGCATATTTTAAGCCTGTCTCCACCGAGGTTCTGTCGGCTTCGGGCAGATTTTCAAAACGGTATCCCGCCAATGCAAACAACGGTGGCAGCAGGCGTGAATAGATATGCGAAAAGCGGGGTGCGAGGATGGTTCGATGGCGGTCTTTATTTTCAAAAAAAGCCACCTGCGTACGTTCCGTTTGTGTTGAAACACTATTTCCGCGCAAAGCGAACGATTCCAGCATGGAGCGCAGGCGCAGGCGCAAGGAGCCGGTGCTGGTGATTTCGTCCACGCGCACCAACGTGTAAGTTTTGCCGCGACTGCGCAGTATTTCGCGTGTTTCGTTGATAGTGATGGCGTCGGGTCCGCAGCCGAAAGAGTTGATTTGCACCAACTGTACATTGGCCGGCTGACGGCTCACCCATTCAGCCGCCTGGTAGATACGGTTGGGGTAAGTCCATTGGGGCAACACTTGCAGGTTGGGCATCAAGCCGATCACTACATCTTCGGGCGCCACGTCCGCTCCCATTTCCGCCAGCATGTCGGGCACCTTGCTGTTGATGAGCGGATCGGTATGGTAGGGGCGTCCCGCCAGCACAATGAGCGTGCGACGTTCCTCCAGCGCCGCGGTAATAACCTCACGGGCGCGCCGGTTCAATGTATCGCGATAATTTGACTGGGCGTGCTGTGCATTGCGAAAAGCTTCGCGAAAAGTGGTCTTGTCCACGCCCAGCGAGTGTAGATACCGGTAACAGGCTTTTTCGAGCAAAGTGTCGTCGGCAAACGAAATCACGGGACTGTCCAACGGTATGCCCCATCGCTTTTCGGGGTTCACCGAACTGCGGATTACGTCGGCATAACTGCTTACAATGGGGCAGTTGTAGGTGTTAACGGCGTCTTTGTGTTCCATCCGTTCGTAGATGACCATCGGATAAAAAATACGATCCACGCCGAGATCGGCTAAAGCGTAGATGTGCCCGTGTACAAGTTTAGCAGGGAAGCAGATACTGTCCGACATAATAGTGCCCAGCCCTTTTTCGTATATCGGCATGGTGGACGGCGGCGACAATGCCACTTCCATATTGCAGCCGCGCAGCAGGGCGCTCCAAAACGGCAGGTTTTCAAACATGTTGAGTACACGCGGTATGCCCACCACACAATGCGGTTGGGAGCGGGTCGCCCCCACGCTGGCATACAGCAAATCATTCCTGAAATGGTACAGATTAACACCCTGCACGGCGGTATTGCCTTTATTGGTGAAAACTTTCTCGCATTTGTTACCCGAAAAATACGTATTCCCGTTGGGAAACATAAATTTCGTCACCACGCAAAGATTTTCGCATCCTTTGCAGCGCAACTGTTTGCTTTGATAATCCGTCAACCGGTCGAGATTGTCTAATTGCAAAGCTGATCGGGCAGTGTCTGTCATACTTTTAATAAAAAGATACGGCAAAGTTATGATTTTTTTTCGGATGAAAAGGTGATGTGAAGAGCGTACAATTCAATTTGTCGCGATGATATATCGCAAACGCTCCCGGCATTGACAGGATTCAAAATCTTTTTTTTTGCTCGTAATCATCTATGATTTAAACTGTTTTGTACAAAAATATATCCAACTCCGGCAATTGATTTGCATCCGACGGAAACAAATAATTTGGTCATCAAAAAAAGTTCGTATCTTTGTTCGGTCATTTATCTATATTTCATGAATCAGCCGGAAGAACAAATCCGCTTGCTGGAATCGGCAAATCATTTTTTGACAGCTATGCTGTTCGTTGCAGTCGCGACGATTATCGTACTGTTTTTCCTTCATTTCAAAAACCGGAGAACGCGCAGCCTGCTGATGCAGAAAAACAATGAGATAGAGCGGCATCTGAGAGAAAATGACGAAATCACGAAAATTCTGGAACAAAAACGAATAGAGATTGACCGGCAAACGCTTGCCTTGAACGAAGCCACCATAGAATTGCAATGGCAAACGGAAAATGCACTCCGCCTCTACGACGAGGTGGAACAGCAGAAACAGGAAATCACCGACAGCATCATCTATGCCAAGAGGATACAAACAGCGCTGCTCCCCGATCTTTCGGCGGTGAACGAAATACTGAACGATTATTTCATACTGTTCAAGCCGAGAGATATTGTGAGTGGCGACTTTTACTGGGTATCCGCCAAACATGGGAAAACCGTCATCGTGGTTGCCGACTGTACCGGTCACGGAGTCCCGGGCGCGTTCATGAGTATTCTGGGCGTTTCTTTCCTCAACGAAATCATCAACAACCACGACCTTCCCGTCAACGAAATACTGGACATGCTACGCGACATGGTCATTAAGTCGCTGAAACAAAATTTTCTGCTGCGCGACGGAATGGACTTAGCACTGTGTGTCATAGATTGGGAAAATTCCCGCGTAGAATATGCCGGCGCAAATATTCCACTGTTTATACTTAGGGAGCCACAAAACGGGGAAGAACTGGTGGAAATACCCGCCAACCGTATGCCCGTCGGATTGTACGAAAACGCCATGCCGTTTACGCGGCACGTCATCCCCATCATGCAGGGAGACGCCCTGTACATGTTTTCCGACGGCTATTGCGACCAGTTCGGCGGCAACGAACTGAAAAAGTTCAAGAAGAAAAACCTGAAAAAACTCTTGCTGGAGATACACCATTTGAGTATGAACGAGCAAAAACATATTCTGGGAAAAAATCTGCAAAAATGGAAAGGCGACCTCCCGCAAGTGGATGACATTTTGATAATGGGAATAAAAATATGATGTTTGGAAAAATACGCTCTTTCCTGACGTTGATACGTCTGCACCACCTGCTGGTGATAGCATTCGCACAGTACATGATGCGTTACGGCGTAGTGCAGCCGTTGATACGTCTGTACGGTTTCGAGTTGCAAATGAGCCACCAAACGTTCTTCTGGTTAGTGATGGCTACCGTGCTGACTGCCGCTGCCGGTCATGCCATCAATAATTATTTTGACGTGCGCACAGACACCATCAATCGTCCCGGCAGCGTGGTGGTGGGCAAAAGCATCAGCAGGCGCGGCGCCATGCTGACACACATCCTGCTCTGTGTCTCAGGCATATTGATAGGCGGATACGTGACGTGGCGGGCAGGCGTCCCGAAACTGGCCGTCTTGTTCATCCTCGCGGCAACTGTCCTGTGGCTGTACCCGTTCATCTACAAACGGCAATTCCTCACAGGCAACCTGATGATAGCCCTGCTTACGGCGCTAATACCTCTCTCCGTATTGCTGGACATACCGCTCTTGAACGTGACGTATCGGGAGCAACTGCTGGACGCACACAATAATTTAAATCTGGTGTCGGCATGGGTGCTTTGTTTCGCCGTGTTCACCTTTCTCGCCGCACTTTCCCGAAGTATCATCAAAGACAATGAGGATTTCGAAGGCGACAGCGCTTACGGATGCCGTTCCATCATCATCGTGTTGGGAGTCAAAGCCGCCAAACGAACGATTATCGGCATCAATGCGCTGATGACAATCGCTTTGGGCGTCGCATTCCGCCTGTTCCTGAACCACAATCTGGGAGGACAATTCGACTACCTCACATTTTTCCATTTCCTGTTACTGCTTGTTGCGCCATTGTTTTGGACTTGCTTTAAGGTATATCGTGCAAAAACCGCCGATGATTACCGCCTGACCGCTTCATGGATGACGTGGGTGATGATAGGCGGCATCACTTACGGTGCGGTAGTATATTATAATCTGACATATTTTTGAATTTGAATCTCGTGTGAACCGGAACGTGACGTATAATTTTCAAAAAAAACACCAATTTATTTTTTATATCAAAAAAAACCGTACCTTTGCGCACCAAATTTTAAAGTAAAAACAGCAAGATCCGTCACGTACGGATACATGTAAGAGATTGAAAGAATAAGTGTTATGAGCAAAAGAAAGAAAATAGCAGCCGATGCACGAAAGGAGGCAAACAAAAGCAAAAGTTTTGCCATCCTCAGAAATTGCCCCACGTCACCGCGCAAAATGCGTTACGTTGTGGATATGATTCGTGGAAGCGAAGTCAATCGTGCGTTGGATATATTGAAATTCACCAATAAAGAGGCTGCCGTACGGGTAGAAAAACTGCTTAAATCGGCAATTGCCAATTGGCAAAGGAAAAACGAAAACGAACGTTTGGAAGACAACGTACTCATCGTTTCCGAAATAAAAGTGGACAGCGGTCGCATGATGAAGCGTTTGCGCACCGCTCCGCAAGGACGCGGCTACAGAATATTGAAACGTTCCAATCACGTAACTCTCGTAGTGGATAAGCAAGTGGCTGACGAACCTCAATCCGTTGAAAATCAAAATCAAACTAAATAAAAACCAAAAAAACCGTAAATGGGACAAAAAACGAATCCGATATCCAACCGTCTGGGAATCATTAAAGGATGGGAATCCAACTGGTTCGGCGGTAAAAATTTCTCCGAAAAAATTGTGGAAGACAACAAAATCCGCAAATATCTTAATGCCCGTTTGGCAAAAGCAAGCGTTTCAAAAATCATCATTGAAAGAACGCTCAAACTGATCACAGTTACCGTACACACGGCGCGCCCCGGCGTTATTATCGGCAAAGGCGGGCAGGAAGTGGACAAATTGAAAGAAGAATTGAGGAAAATTTTGGACATCAGGAAAATAAATAGCAATTCCCAAACGGAAGAGGGACGTACCTCCATTCAGAAAGATGTACAAATCAATATTTTTGAGATCAAGCGTCCCGAATTGGATGCCAACATTGTTGCCAACAACATTGCACGGCAGGTGGAAGGCAAAATCTCCTACCGTCGCGCCATGAAAACCGCCATCGTATCCACCATACGGATGGGTGCCGAGGGCATCAAGGTGATTGCTTCCGGTCGTTTAGGCGGTGCGGAAATGGCACGTACGGAAATGGTAAAAGAGGGACGCATCCCGTTGCATACCTTCCGCGCCGACATCGACTTCTCGCTTGCGGAAGCGCTGACCAAGGTAGGATTGATAGGCATCAAGGTGTGGATTTGCAACGGCGAAGTATATGGCAAACGAGACCTTTCGCCCAATTTCACCACCAACTATGCCGCCTCCCAACAGGGAATAAACAGCCGTCCGCGCAACGAATACCGCGAAAGGGGCGATCATGGCGACCGTGACCGCAACCGCGGAGACCGTCGCGACCGCAAAAAAGGCGACCGTAACCGCAACAAGCGTTAATCATGTAAATCAATGTCGTATATCCGTTACATATACATCAATCAATCACAATCAAGTATTATTTAAAAGGATAGAAACAGAAAATGTTACAACCTAAAAAAACAAAGTTCAGAAGGCAACAAAAAGGACGCATGAAAGGCAACGCCCAGCGTGGACATGAATTGTCGTTCGGATCTTTCGGAATCAAAACCCTCGAAAATGCATGGATTACCGGACGGCAAATAGAAGCCGCCCGTCAGGCAATCACCCGTCACATGAAACGTGAAGGACAGTTGTGGATTCGTATCTTTCCGGATAAACCGATTACCAAAAAACCCGCCGAAGTGCGTATGGGTAAAGGAAAAGGAGCGCCGGAAGGTTTTGTCGCCCCTATCACACCCGGGCGCATCATGTTTGAAATAGAAGGCGTGTCTTATGAAATCGCAAAGGAAGCTTTGCGGTTGGGCGCACAGAAATTGCCTGTGCAAACCAAATTGGTGGTGCGTCGTGATTATGTTTTTGAATAAATTATACGGCCATGAAAATGTCAGAAGTTAGAGAATTATCAACCAGTGAGTTGAAAGAACGTATTGAAACGGAAAAGAATGCGTTGGTGCGGATGAAGTTGAATCATGCCGTTTCGCCGCTGGATAACCCCATGAAGCTGAAATATGCCCGCAAGGATATTGCCCGTTTGCAGACCGAGTTGAATAACAGAAATTTAACCGAACAAAAGTAACCAAACGACAATGGAAAAAAGAAATTTAAGAAAAGAACGTATCGGTGAAGTGGTGAGCAACAGGATGGATAAAACCATTGTGATTGCCGTAAAAACCAAAATAAAACATCCGATATACGGAAAATTTGTGAACAAGACCTCCAAATTTTATGCCCACGACGAAGAAAACACCTGCAGCATTGGAGATACCGTGCGCATCATGGAAACCCGTCCGTTGAGCAAGAGCAAGAATTGGAGATTGGTGGAAATCATAGAAAGAGCAAAATAGTCATGATACAGCAGGAAAGCAGATTAAGTGTAGCCGACAACAGCGGCGCAAAAGAAGTGTTGTGCATCCGTGTGTTGGGCGGCACAAAACGGCGGTATGCCGGCATAGGCGACACTATCGTGGTGGCGGTGAAAGATGCTTTGCCGTCCGGCGAGGTGAAAAAAGGTTCGGTAAGCAAAGCGGTGGTGGTGCGTACAAAAAAAGAAATACGTCGCCCGGACGGTTCATATATCCGCTTTGACGATAATGCCGTAGTGTTGCTCAATAACGCGGGAGAAATTAGAGGAACGCGTATCTTTGGTCCCGTTGCTCGCGAACTGCGCGACGGCTTTATGAAAATCGTATCGCTGGCGCCGGAAGTACTGTAATTCCCGTCATAATCCATAAAGTAATTGAACCCCGAATAAGTCTCAGGGCAAACGCATCTTGCTTTTGCTTACTTCGCCTTTTTTTTGCAGTGCCGAAATTATACCGTGTGCAATTTTTGTTTTTTATCAAAAATAAATTTTATTTTTGATATTATTTGATGTTCTTTGTTTAAAAGAACATAATTTTATTTATACGGTTCTCGATGGGGAAGCGGTAAAAAGGAGAAATTATCGGCAGAAGAAGCCCAAAAATTACGGAAATCGCCTCTGTTGAATTTCTTCGACAGATGGAAAGGGTACTGGATTATTGAAGTGGGGGAGGGGGAAGAATAACAGTTAAATGAATAAAACCAATCAACCACACAGGCTCATCACGGGCATGTGACTGACGTGGCGAAACTACACCCGCCGGTGAGGGAAAAAGGCGCTTTCAATTTTCAATTCATTGTATCACACAGCAATGTCGCCATGGATATGCGGATACGGGTCGTAGCCTTCAAATGTGATGTCTTCAAACCGGAAATCGAACACCGACCGGACAATCGGGTTGAGTTTCAACACGGGCAGGGGGCGCGGCAGGCGAGTCAGTTGCAGTTTCACCTGCTCGAGGTGGTTCAGGTAAATGTGTGCGTCGCCCAACGTATGGATAAATTCTCCCGGTTGCAGTCCGGCGACTTGGGCTATCATGCATGTGAACAAGGCATAAGAGGCAATGTTGAACGGCACGCCGAGGAAGACATCGCAACTGCGCTGATACAGTTGGCAGGACAGTTTACCGTTTACCACATAGAATTGGAACAGTACATGACAGGGGGGCAATGCCATTTTGCCGATGTCGCCTACGTTCCACGCGCACACGATATGTCTGCGCGAATCGGGATTTTCGCGGATGGAACGCACTACCTCGCTGATTTGGTCGATATGCTTCCCGTCGGCGGTTTCCCACGACCGCCACTGGTAGCCGTACACAGGTCCGAGTTCTCCATGTTCGTCCGCCCACTCATTCCAGATGCTCACCTTATTTTCACGTAGGTAGGCGATATTGGTGCTTCCCTGCAAAAACCACAGCAATTCGTGGATGATCGACCGTGTGTGCAGTTTTTTGGTGGTGAGCAGCGGGAAACCGCCGGAGAGGTCAAACCGCATCTGATAACCGAAAACACTGATGTCGCCCGTTCCCGTACGGTCGTTCTTCCGCACTCCATTTTGCAATACGTGTGACAGCAAATCAAGATATGCTTGCATAATTATAACTTATTTTTCCGGAGGATAAATGCGGAATTTGAACCCGTGAAACGTTTCCCATTCCTGCAATATTTCCGGTTGCGCAGATTTGAGCATTTTTTCGCGGTAGGAAAGTTCTTTATTATATGGTGCGTCGGCACTGACATACAGCGCCGGTACAAGGGCTTTGCCTGTTTTCAGTGCATTGGAAACTCTTTTATGGCCGTCCACCACAAAATCAAATGGATCGGCATGAACCACCTGCACCGGCTGGTTATCCGTATCCCAAAAACTCAGTTTGCTAACCGGTAGGGTAGGGTAGAGGTTGAAAGGAGAAATCAGGGCTTGTTTCGCCCTGTTCCCCGCCTGCCATGCCGCGTATGCCTCCATGATGATGTCTGCCGCATGTTCCGGCGTGATGTATGAAGTATCCACAATTAAATCAAAAAGGAGCATATTCGCACATTCGGCGCCATACAGTTCCCGATAGCGTTTGTTTTCGCTTGTTTTTCGTTCCGTGATGCCTTGTATCGCTTCTTCAACGGACGGGTAATTTTCGCCTTTCCGTTTTTTGTCTCCGGCAATCCGTTCGGCGGAAATGGCAAGGTTGGTCTTCAGAAACACTTTGAACGACGCGGGAATAAAAAACCATGCCAATCGAGAATCCGCCACGATATTCGATGCGTCGTTCAGCGATCGGAATGTCGCGTCTATTTCTTCGTCAATTTCAGGATGGGTTTCGGCGTATTTATTCAGCTCCGTTGTGGACATACCATATTTTTCCGCAATTTTTCGTTGAATGGCGCCCGTGTAGATGTACCCGTATGAGAGGTTTCGGCAAAGAATCGCCGAAACGGTTGATTTCCCGCTTCCCAAATCTCCTGTAAGCGCGATGATATTCATTTTTAAAAATTCCTATTTAACATAATATAAATTATACGACAAATAATGTGTTTCTATAATGCCTTGATACTCACGGTTTTAGCTAAATCCGTTTTCTATTTCTTTTTATTATAATGATCTTTGTAGCGACTCATAAACTTGTCCACGCGACCTGCCGAGTCCACCAGTTTCATTTTGCCCGTGTAGAACGGATGCGAAGTATTGGATATTTCCAGTTTCACCAGAGGATACTCTGATCCTTCAATTACAATGGTTTCGCGTGAACTGGCGGTCGAACGGGTGATAAACGTATGGTCGTTCGACATATCTTTAAAGGCTACCAGCCTGTAATTTTTGGGGTGAATGTCCTTTTTCATTGATTACTATATGATTATGAATACAAATTTAAATTTTCAGTTGGCAAAGGTACAACAAAATAACCGTATTGCCAAAAAAAATATTTTTTTTTGGCAAAATCACATAATTATGTCTTATCTTCGTGCGCAGAATTTTAATAATTTTATCATGATGAAAAAAGTCGGTTTTGCAGGCATTTTATTTGCCGCATCAATAATTTTTAGTGGTTGCAGCACGTCCTCCCCCACTTCCGAAGCCTCTGCAAAAGAGATTTACGAATGGCGTATCTATACGCTTAAAGGCGACTCTCTTTGCGGGAACGACACGGTATTGGACGCTTATTTGTCGGAAACGTTCATTCCTGCGTACAATCGTTTGGGCGTAACGATAGGCGCTTTTACGCCTTATGTGAAGGAACCCGCAGCATCCCGCTACCTTTTGCTGGTGTATCCCAGCCTCGCTGCCTATCACAAGGCAAAAACCGATGTGTGGAAAGACCAAACGTTCAGAAACGCGGCACAACCTTATTTTGATACCACCGCCGCTACGCCTTTGTATTCCAATTTTGAATCCTTTTTGTGCGAAGCGTTCGACGTAATGCCGCAAATGCGCCGACCTGACAAGGAAAGGACGCTGTTTGAATATCGCATCTACCACAGTCCCAACGAAGAAGCCAATCAGCGCAAAATCAAAATGTTCAACAACGGCGAAATAAACATTTTCGACAGGACGGGTGTCAATTCGGTGTGCTACGGCGCCATACTCGCCGGTTCGCGAATGCCTGCACTGATTTATCTGACGTGGTACAGGGACGACACCACCCGTAACGAAGCATGGGGCAAGTTCAGAACAGACGAAGAATGGGTAAAAATGAGAGCGTTGCCCGAATATGCCAATGCTACGGATGAGACCAAAAGCATTTTACTCTCTCCCCTACCCTATTCACAATTTTAATCGTAAAATCATGCAAAAAGAAGCAGTTGTAGGTATAGACATAGGCGGCACATTTACAAAATTCGCCATTGTTGACCGCCTCGCCAATATCATGGGGGAAGGCTCCATTCCCACCTCGCGGACGAATGATGCGGGCGAATATGTGACCCATCTGGCAAACGCCGTGAACGCATCCATACAGGAGGTAGCCGGTCAAGTCGTCGTAAAAGGGATAGGCATCGGCGCACCCAATAGCAACTACAAAAACGGATGCATCGAATACGCCGTCAATCTGACATGGGCGCACGGTAAAATCATTCCGTTCGTGCAATTGTTCAAACAGCATTTCAATATGCCGGTTGCCATTACCAACGATGCCAATGCCGCCGCCCTCGGTGAAATGATTTACGGTGGCGCAAAAGAGATGAAAGATTTCATCCTCATCACATTAGGTACGGGATTGGGTAGCGGTTTGGTGGTAAACGGCGAACTGCTGTACGGGCATGACGGTTTAGCAGGTGAAATCGGTCACGTGAGGGCAAAAGACAACGGGCGCATTTGCAGTTGCGGACGGCGTGGATGTCTGGAAACTTATGTGAGCGCTCAGGGTATCAAACGTACCGTATTTGAATTATTGGCAGAATACACCAACCCCAGCGAACTGAGGAATTATTCTTTCAACGATTTGACTTCGGAAACAATATACCATGCCGCCACACGGAATGACCCCATCGCTCTGAAAGCCTTTGAAATCACCGGCGAACTGCTGGGCGTCAAACTTGCCGATGCGGTAGCACACACCTCTCCGCAGGCTATTTTCCTTTTTGGCGGACTGGCAAAATCGGGCGATTATATCCTTCGTCCCACCCGTGAAAGTTTTGAAAAAAATCTGTTGAAAAACTTTCAAAAGGTACCCGTCATCATGTCATTGCTGACCGAAGGAAATGTCGCAGTGTTGGGGGCAAGCGCACTCATCTGGCAGGAGCTCAATCTACATGCACACAATGGAAACAACTAATCGATAATTCACAATGAACATCACATTAATCGGATACGGCACAATGGGCAAAGCTATTGAAACAATTGCCGTACAGAGAGGACATAACATCAGCCTGATTATAGACGTGGACAACCGCGACACTTTTACACGTGAAAACCTGCAACAGTCACAGGTAGCCATAGAATTTACCAACCCGCTGTCGGCAGCTGAAAACGTTATGCGCTGCCTTTACAGCGACATTCCTGTAGTATCGGGATCCACAGGGTGGTACAGCAAGCTCGACGAAGCAAAAAGCCTGTGCCTCGCTCGAAGCGGGGCTATGCTGTGTGCTTCCAATTTCAGTCTCGGAATGAACATCTTTTTTGAAGTCAACCGCACACTGGCGCGTCTGATGCGGAAATTTCCCGACTACAAAGCACGGATCGAAGAAACACACCACACCCGCAAACTTGACACTCCGAGCGGAACCGCCATCACACTGGCGGAAGGCATACTGGACGAAATACCCGCCCTTACTCGCTGGGAACTCGACGGCGAAGCGGAAGACGTGCTGCCCATACATGCCATCCGCGAAGGCGACATACCGGGAACGCACAAGGTGAAATACGCTTCCGCCATTGACGACATCGAAATTGTCCATACGGCACATTCGCGACAGGGATTTGCATTGGGCGCGGTGCTTGCTGCCGAATATATCAGCAACAAAAAGGGCATCTTTACGATGAAAAACCTGTTGGGTCTTAAAAATTAACCATCCCAGTTACTGTCAGCACTTCTATGGCTTTTTGCACTATGGCGTCTTTCCGGTTGATGACGGGATAAAGGCTGCTGTTGTCGAACATGTTGCGGACTATCTGGGCAATCACCATATTTTCAAGCACATCTCCGGATACTTTCAAGTCCTTGCGCGTTGCCACAACATTTTGTGTTGCCGCATAACGGATAAATCGTTCCATGATGCCGTCCCTGCGCAATCGTTCTTCCAGTTTCTCCGGAGTGTCCAAGGCGGATAATTCTTTGCGACGACGGTCGGTATAGTCGAATGTAAAATGGTACAGTAGCCCGCGACGCATGATCTCGTCGTAATAATCGGAATAGAAAGAAGTGTCGATCGGTATGAAGATGTCCGGCATAATACCGCCTCCGCCATACACGGTCTTGCCTTTCGGGGTGACGTATTTCAGCGAGTCGTTGAATTTGGTGCTGTCGGCTTGCGCCATTTCCCCGTGACGGTAGCGTTCGTTCAAATCGTCGAAATAACGTTCTTTGTTGTCGTAAGGCTTTTGGATGGAGCGTCCTGTGGGAGTGTAGTAACGGGACACGGTGATGCGCAACGCCGATCCGTCCATCAGGGTGTGCTGCTCCTGCACAAGTCCTTTTCCGAAACTTCTCCGTCCGATGATGATTCCTCTGTCATTGTCCTGAATAGCGCCTGCGAGAATTTCACTTGCCGAAGCGGAACCCTCATTCACCAGCAACGCCAAGCCTGTATCCAACCATGCTCCGTTTTCCATCCTCGACAGGTAATCTGTGCGAGGACGTTTGCGACCTTCGGTATATACCAACAATGTGCCTTTGGGAAGAAATGATTCCGCGATGTTAATGGCAGGTTCAATCAATCCTCCCGAATTGTCCCGCAAATCTATGACGAGTTGCTTCATGCCATGATCTTGCAGTGTGGCAACAGCCCGCGTAAATTCGTCGAATGTGGTTTTGGAGAAACTGTTGATTTTAATGTAGCCCACGTGCGGAGTTGCCATATAGGCGGCGTCTATGCTGTACAGCGGTATCTTCTCGCGCACGATTTCGAAATCCACCAATTGCGGTTCTCCCCTGCGAAACACACCCATTTTCACTTTAGTGCCTGTGCTGCCTCTCAGCAATTTGGTAATATCGCTGCTGGACTTGTTCATTCCCGTTACGGGTTCGCCGTTTACCGTCATGATACGGTCGCCGGCAATGATGCCTGCCCTGTCCGACGGGCCTTTGGGGATCACGTTGACTACCGCCACCGTGTCGTTCATCATGTTGAACTGTATCCCGATGCCGGAAAAGTTACCCTCAATGGGTTCATTTACCGCCGTCAATTGGGATGCGGGGATATATTGCGAATGAGGATCTAAATTTTTCAATAATCCTGTAATCGCATCTTCCTGCAATTTTTCGGAGGAGAGGCTGTCCATATATGAACTGAGCGCTAAATCCAATGTTTGCGTGATTTTGTTGTTGTTTTTGTAAAGCAGCAAACCCCTGCTTTGCGTGCCATATACCGCTGATCTTCCTTTTAGTAGTACGCCGATCCAAATGCCGCCTACCAGCGCTATGGCAATGATCAACGGATATATGGCGTCAATTTTCCTGTTTTTGATTTCCATTCGGTATTGATTCGTTTTGATGATCTGCACTTTCCACATAAGGAAACGGCGGCGTTTCAATGGACACTACTTCAATTCCTGCGCGTTCCAGCAGACGGATACCGTCGTCAATATGATATTGCTCGCAATACACTACGCGTCTGATGCCTGACTGGATAATCAGTTTGGCACATTCCAGACACGGCGAAGCGGTGACATACAACGTAGCGCCGTCGCTGCTGTTGTTGGATTTGGCTACTTTCGTTATCGCGTTGGCTTCTGCATGAAGCACATAAGGTTTGGTTAGCCCGTTCTCGTCTTCACACACGTTTTCAAATCCCGACGGAGTTCCGTTGTAACCGTCGGAAATAATCATCTGGTTTTTCACCAACAACGCACCCACCTTACGACGCCGACAATAGGAATTTTGGCTCCAAATGCGCGTCATGACCAGATATCTCCTGTCCAGGAGGTATTGTTTTTCATCCATGCAACAACAACTTTCAGTGAAACCGCAAAGTTAATCTTTTCCATTTAGAAATGAAAAATAAAAAAACTATATCTGCATTTTTATCCTCAGCTATGTCGAAAACAATCAAATTACGTATTGCTGCCTTTGCTGTTGTGTGCCTGTGGCGACAACGCTTCTCGAAAAGGGCGGTCACAAACGTAGAAGCAAAAAACATCCACTGGCTTTGGACAACATCAGCAACAGCGTCCCGCAATACTGCCGGCATCCGTCCGCCCGAATGGCAGATGAAAGATGCGACGGGAATCGTCTCGCCTCGACGACGGGAATCGTCTTGCCTCGACGACGGGCGACGTTTAGCCAATTGTCTGAACTTTGATTTTTGGGATTGGTATGATTGGTATGATTAGATGGCGCTTTCGGAGAAATAGTCATCTGCGGAATCAAAAAAAAAATCACAGATCAGACAAAAAGTTGTATCTTTCCTCTAAAAATCCTCTGCATGGTCACTCAAGACAAATAGGTAAAATGTTGATACACAGTATAAAATTACGTTCTCATAGATAGTAAAAGACAAAACAGAAATAGGCGAAGCGTTTCTACACTTCACCGAAAGAGAAGAAATAAAAATTAAAATACTTTCCTCTGCGAGCTTACCTGTCTCACACGCGCTTTCATTACCGACTGTGTCTATTGTTCATTTTGCTGACACGGGATACGGTTTTTAGACCGTTC
>JAISWR010000083.1 GCA_031270985.1 Bacteroidales bacterium
GGTCAGATAAAATTCCCTGCCCTGCGTAGCATCCGTTTGTGCGAAAACCGGCATGACGGCAAAAAGAGAAAACGTCACAAGGCATAAAGCCGACATTTTGCGAAAGATAAAATAGTGTACCATAACTAAATTTTAAATTTTATATCGCAAATTTATAACATTATTTTTACATAAAATACTTTTTGTCAATTTTTTTTTTAACGCGCAAAGGCAAGTTAGCAATGTGAATTTTTTATTACTGCCCATCCGTTGTTGGGACAGAGAGATATTTTTGCATCCGGATAAATCCGGAGTTATGCACAAGTTACGCCTGTGGCATATTTTTATCAACATTAACCCAACTTGTTCGGTTAAACCCTCACTCCGCTCAAATCAAGTGGATTTTTTCGAATGTGAGATGATGTGTTGCGCTGAAGATTCCTGCCTCTTCGATGTATAGTTGACGCCTTCCTTTCGACTTTCCTCCTTGTCTCTGTCTATTGCCGTCTGCATGACGCTGAATCGTAGATCGTCTTTTTTGCGAGAAATTTCTGCTGATCCGGCGTCAATTTCAGAAGGTCGCCAGAAAGGCATTATTTTCATAACTGCAGGTCGCGACCTGCGGAGAACAGTGCAACCCTTGCCTTGCGTGAAACGAGGTTCGGCATAACCAAAGGCAGACGGGAACATCATATACGTTGAAATCCCGTCTTCCATGCAGCGCCGCCGTATGCTGCGGCTATCGCTTTGCATAATGCGCCGCTATTCTGATTTTTATTTTTACGCGCATGAGAATCTCACAAATTTCGTGTAATTTTGTGTGCTGCAATTGAGGCATGGAGTGTGCTGTTTGTCGTGTTCGCAAAATCATCCTGTCTGTCTCGGTTGCCGAATTTTTGCGGTATGTCACCATCTGTATTTATCCGTTATTCTCATCAAAAATGGATGTTTTTCGATTTTATCGACAATTTGCGGAATACATACGGCGCAATCATCTCATGCCCGATGGCGGGACATTGTTGGCGGCGGTGAGCGGAGGCATAGATTCCATGACCATGCTGTATCTGTGTCGCAAGGCGGGTATAAATGTTGTGGCGGCTCATTGTAACTTCGGATTACGCGGCGACGAGTCCGACGCCGACGAAGTATTTGTGCGCAAACAAACGTCGGCATTGAATATTCCTGTGCGTGTGATACGGTTTGCAACCGAAGATTATGCAACACAAAACGGCATTTCCATACAAATGGCAGCGCGCGAACTGCGATACCGCTGGTTTGAAGAGGTCGCCGCCGCTTGTGGATGTTGCCGCATCGCCGTTGCTCATCATCGCGATGATCGTATCGAAACCCTGTTTATCAATCTGGCGCGGGGCGCCGGTGTCAGGGGATTGGCAGGGATGAAGCCTCTTTCGGGAAATATCATTCGCCCCCTATTGTGGGCGTCGCGTGCCGAAATAGCCGGATACGCATCGGCGGAGAATATCCCTTTTCGTGAAGATTCGAGCAATGCAAGCGACAAATATGCACGAAATTACATTCGCCATCACTTGATTCCCGGAATGGAAAAAATTTTCCCGGGTTTTTGTAAAGCCATAGAGCGGGATATTGAGCATTTTTCGGGTGCGGAAGCGTTTTACCGCGAATCCGTAGAGCGTTTCATCAGCGGGGCGGTTTGTCGACAGCACGACGGCTTGCATGTCGATTTTGCGGGATTGATGAAAAGCCCGTCACCCGCTACGTTGCTGTTTGAAATCCTGCAACCTTTCGACTTTCCCCGCACGATAGTCGAAGACATACTCAATGCCCACACAGGGCGGCAGTTTCTCAGTCCCACCCACCGCCTTGTCCATGACCGCAGGACACTCGTTGTGCAACCGCTGAAACAGTCCGACATGGGCGAATATTCGATAGACGTCGGCGCATCTGCCCTGTATCATCCCGTGCGGATGTCCATCCGTACTTTCGATGTTTCCGGCGGATATGTTCCCGAAACCGATCCGAACGTTGCCTGTCTCGACGGAGAAAAATTGAATGCTCCGTTGCTGTTGCGCAAATGGCGCAAAGGCGACCGTTTCTATCCACTCGGGATGCGGCACGGCAAAAAACTGAGCGACTTTTTTACCGACATGAAATTATCGACGGGGGACAAAGAAGCGGTGTGGATATTGACCTCTTCCGGACAAATCGCATGGATTGCAGGCTACCGTATAGACGATCGTTACAAAATCACCGGAAACACCCGTCGCGTTGTTCGGCTGGAAATCATGCTGTAATATACATCATGCGACTTTTTTCGTGCCGTGTGTGGATCATATAAGATATTCATGTAATTTTGCACGGATAAATTGATTTAATGATGTTGCTGTCCTCTTTCTTTTCGTTGCGTATCACCGATGTAATAGACATGCTGTTTGTCGCCTATCTGTTGTATCAGTTATACACGCTCACCAAGGATACCATTGCTATAAATATCTTCATTGCTATTTTCGCGATGTATGTGTTCTGGTTGCTGGTGAAGGCTTTCAACATGGAGCTTACCAGTTCCATTCTGCAACAAGTGTTCAGCATAGGTTCCATTGCGCTGGTGGTGCTGTTTCAGCCGGAAATTCGCCGTTTTCTTGTGAGTCTCGGGGCGCGTTACCGTACGCAGAAATGGTTCAGGATAGATAAACTGTTTGCTTCGGAAAACGACGCACGTACGGAAATTCGCATCAAGTCCATCACCCTCGCCTGCATCCACATGAGCGAAACGAAAACCGGAGCGTTGATTGTGATTACGCGCGCCACGCCGCTGGACATGTACGGTGAGACAGGTGATATCATTGACGCCGGCACTTCCAGCCGTTTGTTGGAAAACATTTTTTTTAAAAACAGTCCTCTTCATGACGGCGCCTGCATCATCGTGAAAGACAGGATTTATGCGGCAAGATGTATCCTGCCCGTATCCGAAAACCGGTCGCTGCCCGCCAATCTGGGATTACGCCACAGATCAGCGTTGGGCGTGACCGAACATACCGATGCGCTGGCGGTGATCGTATCGGAAGAAACGGGGCGTATCTCCGTTGCCGATCACGGCATTATCCATGAAAACGTGCCGAAAAACGAACTCACGCAAATGCTTGAACGGCTGCTGAAAAATGAATAAACGCTTGACGGCAAACATCCGAACGAAATAACCGCTTACTAAATTAAATTAAATTCCCGTCTTGGCGGCGGCAGGAGGGAAGGTATCTCTCACTTTCTCCCGTTGATTCTGATGCCCACCACCATGATGTCGTCGATCTGTTCCCCTGTGCCTTTCCATTCGTCATGTTCTCTTGCGATGGTTTCTTGCTGGCGGGCAACGGGCAAATCCGAAATGTTTACCAGCATTTGTTTGAAGGGTTTGGTTTTGAATTTGGTGTTGTTCGGTCCGCCGAACTGGTCAACGTAGCCATCGGAAAAGATATAAATCATATCGTTGGGTTGCAGCGGTATGCTGTAGTTGGTGAAATTCTTTTCCCCTGCGACATGAATCCCCACGGGCATTTTGTCTGCCTTGTATTCGGTCAGTTCCTTGTTGCGAACCAGCAGCATGGAGATGTATGCGCCGGCGTACTGCACTTCCATTGCTTCCTCATCAATGATGCACAGGGCGGTGTCCATTCCGTCGCGCTGTTCGCCCTCCATGCCTTTCTGGGAGAGCATAGTTTTAAGGCTCCGCCGCAGTTCGTTCAGGATGGCGGCGGCGGTATCCGCTTCCTGCCGGATGACGATTTCGTTCAGGATGGATATGCCCAGCATACTCATGAATGCGCCGGGTACGCCGTGTCCCGTGCAGTCGGCGGCGATCACCATCGCTTTGCTGCCTTTCCGTTCCACCCAGTAGTAATCGCCACTCACCACGTCGCGCGGGCGGAAGAAGAGGAAGTGTTCCGGCAGCACTTGCGTCATTTTGACCTTGTCGGGCATCAGGGCTGTCTGTATCTGTTTGGCGTAGCGTATGCTGTCCATGATTTCCTTTCGCTGTTCGGCGATTCTGTCCCGCTGTTCCCTGATACTTTCTTTCTGGCGCTCGATTTCTACGGTACGTTCCTGCACTTTTTGTTCCAGCAGGCGGTTTTTCTCCCGCAATGCACGTTCCCGCCATTTGGCGTACAGCAGGAAGATCAGGAAGAGCACCACGGCGTAGCCCGTATAGGCAAACCACGTAGCCCACCACGGGGGACGCACCGTAAAGGTGTAGGCGACCGGCTCGGCGTTCCACACCCCGTCGTTGTTGCATGACATCACCTTGAAGGTGTACCGTCCGGGTGAAAGTTGGTATTCGCGGGATGTTTCTTTGCCTTCGCGCCAGTTTTTTTCGTATCCTTCCAGAATGTAGCGATAATGGTTTTTTGTCGGCACGGTAAAGTGGATGCCTATCCAGTCCAGCCGGATGGTGTTTCGATTGTGCGGTAGGGAAAGTCCCGCAGGCAGTTCTGTCGTTTGCAGCGTGTCGGCATATTGTCTGATGTCGTCGCCGTCGGTCGTCAGTACGATGTTTGTGATGCGGGTGCGCGGCGGGGTTTGCCGTTTGACATCTCTGGAAGGCAGGTATTTGACCAGTCCGGCAACCGTCCCGAACCACACGTTGCCGTAGAGGTCGGTTGCGGCGGCACCCAGATAGCAGTCCATCGGGGTGAAGCCGTCTTCTTCGGCATAGTGAGATATTTCGTTTGTTGTCAAGTCAATGACATTCAGGCCGCCGTTGTTGCCCACCCACAGCCTGTTCTGCCTGTCGACATGCACCACGCTGATGGCGTTGGACGCCAGTCCGTCTGCGGACAAATAATTTTTGAACATCATTTTTCCGTCCTCTTCCGTGATGCGGCACAGTCCGTTTTCCGTGCCTACCCATATCGCTCCGTTGCCGTCCACGGCGATATCCGTGCAGGAATTGCCGGGCAAGCCGTCCGCTTCGGTGTAGGTGGTGAACAGCTGTCCGTCGAATACGGATACACCGGCAACCGTTGTGCACCATATCCTGTTTTTTGTGTCTGCCGCCAGAAAGAACACATTGTCGTCCGGCAGGCCGCTTTCCGTACTGTAAAAGGTGGTTATTTTCCCCTTTTTGCGACCCAGCCCGCCGGAGGTCGCCAGCCAGTATTCTCCGTTGACGTCCAGAATATTGTTGATGTCAATACCGGCCAATGCGGCGGAATGTTCAATTTGCCACCGGTCGCCCGTCATCGTTCCCATTCCTTCGGAGATGTAGCCCAGCAGCAACTTGTCGCCTGCCATAGACATGCTGATGACGTTGTTGGTGCCCGGACGGGTTGTCTTTTCGGGTGAATCCAGCAGCGTCATTTTCCGGCGATTGATTTTCACCAGTCCGTTGTTCATCGGGGCACACCACACGTTGCCCGAAGAGTCCACCGCCAAGGTCAAAACGTGGTTGTTGGGCAGTCCCGACGTCGTCGTATAGGTTTCGAATATTACTTTCCCGTACATGGATACGCCGTTGTTGGTACCTGTCCAGATGTTGCCTTCACTGTCTTCGAAGATGCAGGTGGTTTCGTCGCCCGCAAGACCGGAAGCCGATCCGTAATTGTCGAAATACCCGTCGCTGTATTTATATATGCCGTTGTCGGTACTCAGCAGCCAGATATTGTGCTGTGAATCTTCAAATATCTTGAATACGGTGGGGTCATTCAGCCTGTCCAGCACCTGAAAGTTCTGTCCGTCCAGCAGATATACGCCGTTCAGCGTGGAAAGCCAGATGTGACCGGAAGCGTCGGCGGTTGCCGTCAGTATGTTGTTTGCCGAAAATACGGCTTGAGCGGTGGTGTTGTGCGACAGTTTGAAGATTTGCGACCTTCCCGTTCCGAACATGTCTCCGTTCCGGTCGGCAAACAGCCGTGTCACCATGCCTGCGCCGGAAAGGGTGTGCTGCGACACTTTGCCCTGTTCGATGACAAACACCGTTTCGTCGCCGCCGCAGATAATCCTGCCTTCGCCGTCTTCGACAAAACAGCCTGTCCTGTTGTTCGTAAATCCGTTGTCGGCGTCGTAGGAAAGGATGCCTTCGCTGTTGATCACCGATATGCCTCTGTCCGACCTGCACCAGATGTTGCCGTTTGCATCTTCCATCAAAAGTCCGTTGTGATCTCTTTTTTCAAAAGTGTTGGAAACCAGCCCGTCTTTGGTGGTGTATGTTTTGAATGTTTTCCCGTCAAACATCACCAAACCCATGCCGGATGTGGCTATCCAGAGTCTGGATTTCCTGTCTGCCAGCACTTCGGTGATCTGGTTGGAAGGCAACCCTTCGGACACGGTATAGTTCTTGAAATTTTTCCCGTCGAATCGAGAAAGCCCCTCCATCGTGCCAATCCAGATATATCCCGTGCCGTCCTGACAGATGCTGCGCACCTGACTTTGCACCAGTCCGTTCTTCATGGTGTAGTTGATAAACGGGATTTGCACCTGCGCACGAAGATCTGGCGCGACACACAAAAACTGCACACACAGAAACAACCATATATGTTTTGCAACGCTCAAAGTCTTGCTCATTTTCAACTGCAAAATTAATATTTTTTTGATGTAAAAACCCAACTTTTATGTAAAAAATCATTCGCGATCGGCAAAAAAAATGAGAATCAGGCATGGTTGCCTCTATGCTGATCTTTTGTTGAATCCGGTTTAAGTGCTTGTGTTTTTACGTCTTTAGTTTTCCGGAAAGGCAATATTCGTATCATACCGCATGAGGCACAAAACCTTTAAAAGGGGTTTGAGAAAAACAGCCCAAAAAGTTGTTTGACTTTTTATTCGGGTATCTCTGTCATTTTCTTCGGATTCCATGCCGTTGCGGACATCCAACTGCCATTTTCGCGGTAATTTTTGCCAAATTTTATTAGCATACAGACATTCAGTACATTGTATGGTTTTTGACGAATCCGGTTAAACGCCGGTTAAAGCATCAGTGTTGTACGGGTTTACCGCTTTTTTCCCGTATTGGATCTTGCCCTTGCCTGCGACTGTTGTTGCTTTTGCAGTTGTTCCAACCTTTGCTGGAATCGTGATTTTTTTGTGGATTTGGTGCTGTTTGCCTGTAATTTTGCCAAAATCTTCTTTTCATCTATGGAACGCTTGAAAATTTCGTTCTGGACGATGGTGATCAGGTTGGCGAGGAAATAATAATAGGTAAGCCCTGCCGAATAATTGTTGAGGAAGAACATGAACATCACCGGCATGATGTACATCATCATTTTCATACCCGGCATGGCTGAGGTGTCCGTTTGTCCGCTGCTCATGCGCATACTGATAACGGTGGTTACCGTCATCAATATGGTGAACAGGCTGATGTGGTCGCCGTAGAACGGGATGGTGAACGGCAGGTCGAGGATGGAATCGTAGGTGGACAGGTCGGAAGCCCACAGGAATGATTGCTGCCTCAGTTCGATGGATGCGGGGAAGAGGCGGAACATGGCGAACAGAATGGGAAATTGCAGCAGCATCGGCAAACAGCCGCCCATCGGACTGACGCCCACCTTGCGGTACAAAGCCATTACCGCCTGTTGGCGTTCCATCGCTTTTTCCTTTGGTATCCGCTGGTTGATTTCGTCAATTTGCGGTTTCAGCACACGCATTTTTGCCGACGACATGAATGATTTGAAAGTGAGCGGGAGTAACCCGATTTTGATGATGATGGTGAGCAACAGGATAATCAGCCCGTAATTGCTGATGAAACTGCCCAGCCAATCGAACAGTTGAATGATTACAAAGCGGTTTATCCAGCGGATGATGTTTGCGCCCAGCGGCACCAATTGCTCCATTCCCACACCGTATTTTTTGAGCGTCTTATAATGGTTCGGTCCAAAATACAGGTTCATTGCGATGGTTTGTTCCGGTTGTCGATTGTTAAATTCTATCCCGATAACAGCTTCGTATTTTTTGATATACCGTTGTTGATCAGCGATTTTCTGCGATTTCAGTTCTGCATGGGAGAAACTTTCCTTCGCCACCAATCCCCACGAAAAGAATTGTTGTTTGAAAGCAATCCAGTCCAGCCGCGTGGGTATTTTCTTTTCATCCGTTTCTTGGCTGGCGCTCAATTCCTCCACGTCGTCCCGGTAATACCTGTAAAACAGGGAGGTGTAGGTGTTTTCGTTTTCCGCTCCTTTTTCCTGTCGGGGCGAATATGTTTGCCAATCGAAATCAATGGAGGTTTGATTGCTTGCAATCAAACGGTTCATATTAACAAGCCGGACGTCGAAGCCTACCATGTAATCGTCCGCCCTCATTGTGTAGCGATATTCGATTTGGGCGTCGCCGGTATTCAGGCGCATCAGCAGCACGGTGGAATCTCCGTCCGCCGTAATTGAGAACTGTTCCGCAGATGGTTCGAAATACAGGTCGTTGGTGGCAATGCGGTAATTCTGCGCAAAAAAGTTGAACCCAAAGATGGTGGAATCGCCGTTGAACAGCACCAGCGGCTTCCGGTCAAATCGTTTGTAATTTTTTAGTTCTGCAGAATAGGGGCGACCGCCTTTGGTGGAAAAGGTAACTTTCATCAGGTTGTTCTCCATAGTGATGAAGCGATTTTTGCCTACGGCGACGTCGGAAAAAGTGCCGAACATCTCTCGCATTTGCTGCTGTTGTGTAGAATCCGTTGCTGTAGAATCCAACGTCGGCAATGATTTTTGGGTTTCCGCCTTGCGTAACTCTTCAGCCAGCCGTTCCTGCTCTATCCTGTTTACCTGTGCTACGGAATCCCTTTGATGCTGCATCCGCTCCAACTCTTCCTGCGACGGACGGCTGATGATGCCATATCCCACAAGTATTCCCACGATCAATAATAACCCGATAATTGTATTCCTGTCCATTTTTATCCTAATGCTTGCGAAGACGTTAAAATATCTTCTTTTTCAACAAATTTACAAAAATTCTTTGAATTTTACGCCGCAAAGATACATGAATTTCTTGAATAGCAAGACGAAATTTTTATATCCCCGAATTTGAATAACCCGACAGACGGGTATAAAAACCGTCATAAAATTAGGCTAATATCTCCGGCTCAAAAAATATGCTTATATTTGCAACTGTAATCAAATATGATATATGGCAAATTTTCTGCTTTTTGTTCGTACGCACATCTATGTCATCCTGTTGTACGCGGTAAGCATAGTAGCAGTGTGTTGCCTGTTCCCGCGCGAAGGCAAGTTTCCTTATGAATTTCAAAAGGGAAAGATATGGCGGCACGAAGACCTGCTTGCCCCGTTTGATGTGCCTATTTTGAAAACGGAGCAGGAAATCGGAGCGGAAAAAGACAGTTTACTCCACCGATCGCTACTGTGTTACAACTACATGCCGGAAGTGGCGGAGCGGCAAAAAGCACTATTTCGGCAAGATTTCGACACACATTGGGAGCAATCTGTTTTGTCTGCCCACCGGCACAGTGATTTGCTCCGACAAGGGCTTGATTTGCTGGATTCTGCATACGGGAGAGGTATTCTGCAAGAGGAAGAAACGCCACAATTCACCGCACAAACACAATTGATGGTGATACGGCAGAACAATATCGGCGAAGAAACGAACAGGCGGGATATTTTTACAGAAAAAACGGCGTACGAGGCTGTTTCGGCACAGCTGCATCGTCTGAAAGACGAAAATGAGCGCGAATTTATGGAAAATATGGATATCAATAACTATATCCATCCGAATTTGCTGTACAATGCCGAATTGACCAACACCATGAAATCCGAACGCATCGGCAGGATATCGCCTACTAAGGGCGTGATAAAAGCGAACAGCAAGATTATTTCCCGCGACGAAACGGTGAATGACGAAAAATTCAACTTGTTGACATCGCTCAAATACGAGTTTGAGCATAAAGTAGGTAATTCCGGCAGTTACTGGCGGATACTTGCAGGGCAGGTGTGTGTCATTGTGCTGTGCTTTGTCATGGTGTACCTGTTCCTGATGCTATTCCGGCAAGAGGTTTTTCACAATATTGCGCGGACTGCGTTCATTTTGCTCACTATGGTATTGTTTGTCGCCGTTTCCTGTATTGTGGTCAAAGGTGACTATTTCAGCCTGTATGTGTTGCCCTACATCCTGCTTCCGGTCATTATTTCTTCCTTTTTTGACGCCCGCACCGCCACGTTCATCTTCACCGTCACCATACTGTTGATAGGTTTTTTGGCGCCCAATGCCTTTGAATATGTGTTCTTGAATTTTATAACGGGTGTCGTGAGCATCACCAACGTACGCGCCATTTACAGGAGAGGCGCCTTGTTCCGCAGTGTCCTGTGGGTGGTAGGAACTTATGCGATTACCTACACGGCGCTGTTTTTGATGCAAGGAACGAATCTCGCACAGATAGACTGGATGAACTACGTGCGTTTCGGCATCAGTGGGTCGTTGCTGTTCGTATTTTATCCGAGTATTTTTATTTTCGAGAAAATGTTCGGGTTCATCTCCAACATCACTCTGATGGAACTTTCGGACACCAATCAGCCGCTGTTGCGCAAACTGTCCGAAGTGGCGCCGGGCACATTCCAGCATTCGCTGCAAGTAGCCAACATTGCCGAAGAGGTAGTACAGAAAATCGGCGGTAATCCGCTGCTTATCCGCACCGCAGCGCTATACCACGACATCGGCAAACTGTCTCGACCGATATATTTCATTGAAAATCAGGCTGGAGGGCATAATCCCCACGATGAACTTACGCCCGAAAACAGTGCACAAGTCATCATCGAACATGTGTCCACAGGAGTAGAAATTGCACGGAAAAACCGTATTCCCCAACACATCACGGATTTCATCCGCACGCACCACGGCACCACTACCGTCCGTTTTTTTTACCATCAATACCAAAAATTGCATCCCGACGGAAAAATAGAGCGGGCAAAATTCTCTTACCCCGGCCCCATCCCGTTTTCCAAAGAAATGGTCATCCTGATGATGTGCGATTCCGTCGAAGCCGCTTCACGCAGCCTGAAAGAACAAACGCAAAACGCCATCAACGACATGGTGGACAATGTGGTGAACTACCAGATTTTTGAAGACCAGTACAACGACGCCGACATCACCTATCGCGACATCAACAGAGCAAAGCAAATCATCAAAAATCGCCTGATGAGCATATATCATGTACGGATTGAATATCCCAAAGATTGAAAATCGTCGGTTCATAGAATGTTGAAAAAAAAATGCAGTCATGTGTGAACTGTGACGGAAATTTACTAATTTTGGCGCGTCATTAATATTTGAAAATCTTGGATCAATGGCAGAATTTAAAGGGAATTTTGAAGAAAATATAAACATAGAATGGACCCCGAAACCGTCCTCCATTATCAAGGTGATAGGCGTTGGCGGCGGTGGCGGAAATGCCGTCAACTACATGTACGAACAAGGCATCCACGATGTGGATTTCATTGTCTGCAATACCGATGCGCAGGCGTTGAACAACAGCCCCATACAAACAAAAATCCGTTTGGGTAAAGGGCTTACGGAAGGTCTGGGCGCAGGAAGCCTGCCGGAAGTCGGTCGTCAGGCTGCCGAAGATTCCGAAGAAGAAATCCGCAAGGTATTGGATAACACAAAAATGGTGTTCATCACCGCAGGCATGGGTGGCGGAACAGGTACGGGAGCAGCGCCCGTGATAGCCCGTATTGCCAAAGAAATGAATATCCTCACGGTAGCCATTGTCACCATACCATTTGAATATGAATTGATTCCGCGCATCAAACAAGCATGGGAAGGCGTCAATGAACTGAGACAGAATGTTGATTCGTTGTTGATTATCAAAAACGATAAATTGATTGAGATATACGGCGATTTGGACATGGATGAAGCATACGCCAAAGCCGACAATATCCTGCTGATAGCCGCAAAAAGCATCGCAGAACTGGTTACGGTGCACGGCAAAATAAATGTGGATTTCGCCGATGCGAAACGCATCATGAAAAATGGCGGCATCACGGTGATGGGATCGGCAGCGGCTTCGGGAGAAAATCGCGCCCGTCAGGCAGTGGAAGACGCGCTCAATTCCCCGCTGTTGAACAACAACGACATCACGGGAGCAGGGCGCGTACTGCTCAACATTACCTACGGGACATCAAAAAAACTGAAAGTGAACGAACTGAATGAAATTACGCAGTACGTTTCCCGTTTGGTCAATAAAAATGCGCACATGATTCACGGAACGGGCGAGGACAAAAATCTTGACGATGCGGTGCGCGTGACCATTGTGGCTACCGATTTCCCCAATCCGAACGACTGTTTTCCCGATATTCCCGCAATTGCCCCCAGACAGGAAAAGAAAGAGGTGGTCAGCATTTCCACGCCGCCCGTCAATCCGAACTCCGGCAATTATGAGGTAATTACAAGGAATAACATGCAAAAACAGATTATATGGGAAAGTTCGGACGTAGCTACGGAAGAAGAAAAACAATACGTGCCGCCTCTGGTGGATCCACGCAATAATATTGACGATTTGGAAAATACAACGGCTATCAGCCGGCGGAAAACGCAAACGGACAAGGCAACAGCAGACACCGACATGTCGCGCTATACGCTCAGTTCCGACCCCGAAACCAACACGGTGCGTCTCCGTGACAACAACCCGTATCTGTATGATCGAGTAGATTGAATATAAATAAGTTAATCATATTCATGCAATCGGTTGCGTAAATTTTTACAGCAATCAAGCATGAGAAAGGCGAATTTTTGATTTCCTTTGTGACTTTGTATGAAATTTCAAATTCAACATAAAATCACTTTAATATGAATACAATTATCGGTTTAGTCATTATTGCCATCGGGAGTTTCGGACAGTCAAGTTCGTATGTTCCCATCAAAAAGGTAAAAGATTGGTCGTGGGAGTGTTTTTGGCTCACGCAGGGCATTTTTGCATGGTTGCTGTTTCCTTATTTGGGGGCATTGCTGGCAGTGCCCGAAGGACATTCATTGTTTGGCGTTATCGGATCGGCAGGAGCGCCCGCTGTCCTCAAAACCGTTGGATTCGGCGTGCTGTGGGGCGTCGGCGGATTGACTTTCGGTTTGAGCATGCGCTATCTGGGTGTTGCGCTGGGACAATCGCTATCGCTGGGCACTTGCTCCGCGTTCGGTACCCTTATCCCGCCACTGTTGCCTTCGCTTTTTCCCGAAACTGAAAAAATTACAGGCGTGTTGATCATCGGCGTGAGCATCGCTATTGCCGGCATTGCCGTTATCGGGTATGCGGGCGCATTGAGGTCGCAAAACATGTCGGAAGAAGAAAAGAGAAAAGCCGTGAAAGATTTCGCCTTGAAAAAAGGTTTGTTGATCGCGTTGCTGGCAGGCGTGATGAGCGCTTGCTTCAACCTCGGACTGAATGCCGGCGCACCGATTAAAACGCTGTTGCTGAGTTTAAACGCATCCCCTTTGTACGCTACACTGCCCGCTACATTGCTGGTGACTTTCGGCGGGTTTATCACCAACGCCATCTACTGCATTTACCAGAATGTGAAGAACGGCACAGGCAAACAGTATTTTTCCGTTTCGGGCAGCACACTGACCAACAACCTCCTGTTTTGCGCATTGGCGGGCATACTGTGGTATTCGCAATTCTTCGGGTTGGGCATGGGACAGAGTTTCTTGAAAGAAAATCCGGTCATGCTGGCATTCTCATGGAGTATCCTCATGTCACTCAACGTACTGTTCAGCAACGTGTGGGGCATCGTCCTGAAAGAATGGAAAGGCGCGGGACAAAAAACCATTACGGTGCTGATCATCGGCTTGGTAATACTCGTGCTCTCCATCATTTTCCCGCAACTGATGAATAACTGATTTATTTTTTACAGACATGGATAATAAATTCTTATCAATCAATTTAATAATAACTAAGTAGTAAACACATGAAAGATTCAGCAATCAAGACGGCTTATGAAGCCGCAAAAGAACGTTATGCAGTATTAGGCGTAGATGCGGACGCTGCATTAGAAAAACTTCAGAAAATATCCATCTCCATCCAGTGCTGGCAAGCCGACGATGTGACAGGCTTCGAAAACCTCGGCGGAGGCGCGGGAGGCGGTATTCAGGCAACAGGCAACTACCCGGGCAGAGCACGGAACATCGACGAACTGCGCAAGGACATCGAAAAGGTGCTTACGCTGGTGGGCGGCAAACACAGGCTAAGCCTGCACGCCATCTACGGCGACTTTGGAGGCAAAACGATTGACCGCAATGCCATCGAACCGGAACATTTCTCATCATGGATGAACTGGGCGAAAGAGAAAGGGCTGAAACTCGATTTCAACTCCACCTCCTTCGGTCACCCCAAAAGCGGCGACTTGACGCTGGCAAA
>JAISWR010000014.1 GCA_031270985.1 Bacteroidales bacterium
TTTGATTCTTTTTTCACTTCCGTTATCCGCCCAACATTCGCAGACTGTGCGCGGGGTTGTTGTGGAAAAGAACTCCTTACAGCCCTTGTCCGGCGCCCACATTGTGATACAGGTCGGCGCCCGCTTGCTGGGGGATTCTTCCGGCGATGACGGGCATTTCGCTATCGGCAATGTACCGGTGGGCAGGCATCAGTTGACCGTAACGCTGATGGGTTATGTTCCGTATGTTATGGGGAGTGTTTTGGTCATTTCGGGGAAGGAAAATTTTTTGGAGGTTACGCTGGAAGAATCGCTGACCGAACTGGACGAGGTAGTGATTACGCCTAAAGCGGACAAGAATTTGCCGCTGAACAGGATGGCTTCGGTGAGCGCCCGCATGTTGAGCAGCGAAGAAGCCAATCGCTATGCCGGTTCGTGGGGCGACCCCGCCCGCATGACTGCCAACTTCGCCGGCGTGATGGCTTCGGAAGACTCGCGCAACGACATCATCATTCGCGGTAATTCCCCGATGGGCTTGCTTTGGAAATTAGACGGTTTCGACATTCCCAACCCTAACCATTTCGGGGCGATGGGCGGTACGGGAGGACCTATCGGGATGCTGAACAACAACCAACTCGCCAACTCCGATTTCTACACCGGAGCATTTCCTGCCGAATATGGCAATGCTTTGTCGGGCGTATTCGACATGCGACTGCGGAACGGCAACAACCAGAAACATGAGTTCCTCGCTTCTGCCGGTTTCAACGGTTTCGAACTCGGAGCGGAGGGACCTTTTTCGAAAAAAACCAGCGCGTCGTATATGATCAACGGGCGCTATTCGTTCTTGAAATCGCTTTCCCTGATAGGTGTCGACATTGCCGGAGTGGGAGGCGCCATACCTGAATATCAGGATATAACGGCAAAAATAAACGTGCCGCTGAAACGCGGTAACCTGTCGTTGATTGCTTTGTGGGGCGGCAGCCATATCCTCATGAAGCCCGACATGAGTGACGAATCCGAAACCGAATGGTTGCCGGGCGACGAAGGCAGCAGAACAGACGGAACATACGGCCAATATTTTACCGGACTCAATTACACTTTGCGTATCGGTCAACAGACGCGCATCGAAAACCGGCTGTCGTGGCAGTACTTCGGCGTTGATATACTGCAACATCAAATCGCTTATCCCAACGGCGCTCCAAAGGACTATTTCGACGGAACGACCAACGAGGGACGCATCACTTACGCCCCGTCGATACACCACCGGATCAACAACCGCAACTTCCTCACCGGCGGAGCGGGCGTGGAAGTGTTTACTACCGATTTGCACGAAACCTTTTACGGCGACGGCTATCCGGAAGTGTACCGCGACAGCAATCACCGTTCCGTGCTGCTGAAGGCGCATCTGCAATGGCAACACCGTTTCAGCGACGCCCTAAGCGTCACCCCCGGCGTGTATGCCCATTACTACGGGCTAAATGGCGACTTCTCGGCTGAACCGCGCATCGGGCTGAAATGGACGGTCAGCGAGCGCTCGTCCTTCAGTTTCGGATCGGGACTGCACTCGCAAACGCAGCCGCGACAAGCGTATTTCTACCTGCGCAACGGCGAATTTCCCAACAAAAACCTGCGCTTCGGCAAAAGCTGGCACAACGTGCTGGGCTACGACCTGAAACCCGCCGCCAACCTGCGCCTGAAAGTGGAAACGTATTATCAGCGCCTGTTCGACATACTGGTAGTACCCAACATACCGGAGGAATCCATCCTCAACTTCGGCGACGGGTACTACAACACGGGGGAAGACGTTTTCACCAATCAAGGTACGGGTGAAAACTACGGCGTGGAACTGACCGTAGAGAAATTCTTCGCCCGCAACTACTATTTCCTGATCACCGCCTCGCTCTACGACTCGAAATACACCGGCTACGACGGTGTGGAACGGCATACGAAGTTCGCCGGCAACTATGCCGTCACGGCGCTGGGCGGCTACGAATGGAAGATAGGCGCGTCCAACATGCTGTCAGTGAATTTGAAGGTAGTCAATATGGGCAACAAGCGGATATTGCCCATTTCGGTAGCGCACACCGGCGCCGACCCCGTGCTCGACTACAGCAGGGCGTACCGCGACAAACTTCCGCCCTATTTCCGCTGCGACCTGAACATCAACATGAAGTACAACTACAAGAAATGCGCTGTGGAGTGGTTCTTTGAAATCGACAACCTCACCGGACGGAAAAACATTTGGATGCAGGCGTACAACACCGCCCACGGCGCTTACGACTATACCTATCAATACGGCTTCACGCCGATGGGCGGCGGCAAAGTGTATTTTTAACGGAGGAAGGACATGAAAAAACAATTTTTATCTTAACGCTTTTATGAGTTAAATTGGGGACTGTTTGTCACTCTAAATGGCGATTGTGTGAAATGACGCATTTCAATTTCTTGCCTCTTTACATGATTGACACGGCAATATTCCGTGTTTTTTCCGGCGCACGCTGCGAGAAGGTTTCCACAGCGTAGGAAAGGTCGCCGTAGCATTACGGCTGTCATGTTACACAACGATTAAAAAACTATTAAGATTTTCCCACAACTTTTCCGTCAGCCATACGTATAAACGAAAAATGTATTGTTGTTTAATGTTTGTATGTCATGATCATCCGTACCGAAATTATTCTGCCTCCTTTCCCGCGTGGTTTTCATCTAATCACACGATACGTGGAACAGCAGTTGCCCTCGTTGCCCGATAAAGGGTTGTTGCATATTTTTTTGAAACATACTTCGGCGGGGCTTTCCATCAATGAAAATTGCGAATCGTCGGTTCGGCGCGATTTTGAAACTATCATGAATCGCATTGTGCCGGAATCTTGCGGGTACGAGCATGCTTTGGAGGGCGACGACGACATGCCCGCTCATGTCAAGTCTTCGCTGACGGGACAATCGTTGATGATTCCCATCTTCGACGCACGGCTGGATATGGGCGTATGGCAGGGTATCTACCTGTGTGAGTTCAGAAACCGGGGAGGGGCGCGTCATCTCACACTTACCGTATGGTCGTGATTTTACTTGATTTTATCGATAAGAACGGATTGGAGGTATTTTTCTGCCGGAAACCAAAAAATGCCATCTTTGTGCTGTTATTCAAAAACAAGAACAAATAGCAACAACAGAAAAACCGTCAAAGAAAAGTCAGGCCACCATCGTTGGAATACGATATACATGACAAAGCCGCAAAAAAGACGTTAGAGTACATATTATCAATGGGATTTTTCAAAATTCATAATAACCCATCTGCACGTCTCATTCGATGAGTAAAAAGCGACTATTTAACAGGTTTTAAGCCTCTTGTTTGTTTTTCCTTGCGTTTCACTGTTTTTTTCCAATTTTTCCCAGCGTTTTGTCAAATTCTTCAATGACGTCGTCGATATTTTCAAGACCTGTCGATATGCGGATCAATCCTTTGGAGATGCCTGCCTTTTGCAGTTCATCGTCGTTGAGTGCTCGGTGGGATGTTTTTGCGGGGTAGGACGTAGAGGTAGCTACTCCTGCCAGACTCGGCACAAACTTGACGGTTTCCAGCAGGCGCAGCAGTTCGTAAGCATGGTGTTCGCCGCCCGCAAGGTCTATGCTCAACATGCCGCCGAACAGGTCGTTGTGGAACAGGCGACGGGCGACGTTATACGTAGGCGACGAAGGCAGTCCCGGATAGTAGACGGTTTTTATTTGGGGATGTCCGGCAAAATACTCCGCTAACTTCAGCGCATTGAGGGAGTGTTGTCTGATGCGCAATTCGAGGGTACGCAGACTGCGCACCAGCAGCCACGCATCGAAGGGACTGAGAGTGGGGCCGAACAGCAATCCCGATGTATATATCCGGTCGATATTTTCCCTGTCGGACACCACCACGCCCGCGGTGACGTCGCTGTGACCGCCGAGGTACTTCGTGGCGCTATACACCACAATATCCGCGCCCAGCAGCAGCGGCTGACAGATCACGGGCGTGGCAAACGAGTTGTCCACAATCAGTTTTGCCCCGTGGCGGTGCGTCGTCTCTGCGATGGCTTGCAGGTTGATGACTTCCATCATAGGGTTAGAGATGGTTTCCACATACACCGCCCGCGTGTTGGGACGGAAATACGGGTTGATGCTTTCGCGGACGGTATCCACGAACGACACGCTGACGTCAAACCGCGCCAGCTCCGTCTTGATGAACTGAAAACTCCCGCCGTAGAGCACGTTGGCGGCAATGATGTGGTCGCCCGCCTTCACTTGCGCAATAATGCTCAGCGAGATGGCTGCCATGCCCGACGAGTAGGACAGCGCCGCTTCGCCTTCTTCCGCGCCGCTGACGATGTCGTTCAACGCGTCGTGTACAGGATTGCCGTTGCGCGTATAGATGTGTCCGCCGGCGCTCCCGTCGTACACCTGTTCCAGCGATTCCACATCGTCGAAGGCGAAAACCGACGTCTGCACAATGGGAATAGTTTTGCTGTATGATACGGACGGCGCAAATTTGTCGCCCGTATGGATCAGTTGGGTTGAAAATTTTTTTTGCATATCGAAAAAATTATTTAGACCCGAAACTGCGGAGATGCGTCCAATCCGCATATTCCGGCGCCAGAGGATTTTCTTTCAGGATTTTCTCCTCGTTGAGATATTTTTGCGTATTCGAGCCGTACAGTTTACGGTCGTTGCCCACTGGACATACCTTGATGCACACCCCGCACGGGTAACGGTACTGCTCCCTGAGTTTGCTGTGATAGCGGGCGCACTTGAACTTGTCCATGTAGGCGACAGGTTGATTTGGCGCGGCGGTAAACGCCGACATGGGGCAACATTTCCGGCACATGCCGCACTGTATGCAAAGGCTTTTCTCCATCA
Source organism: Bacteroidales bacterium (assembly GCA_031270985.1). Taxonomy (GTDB): domain Bacteria; phylum Bacteroidota; class Bacteroidia; order Bacteroidales; family UBA4181; genus JAIRLS01. The sequence continues at coordinate 4,861 of JAISWR010000014.1, forward strand.
TCGCGTCGGAAGGGAGTTCCGCATCCGTCAGCACGGACACGAAGCGTACCCGCGGTCCGTACTGCCTGGTGAGCAGGGTATGGTTGTAGCCCACGGTGCCCAATCCGGCGTACTTGGCGGCAAACACGTGTGAAAAGGCAACTTCTGGCCGCCGCACCAGCACGGATATGTCCCCGTAGGCGTCGCGGGGAAAGAACACCGCCCGATGACCCTTTCTGTTAAGGAGCACGGACAGTTTGTAGGCTATCTCGTCCAGCAGGCGGTTGGTAGTGTTGTACAGCTCCGAATAGACGATGGAGGGCGTAGTGTCAAGCATCGGTATCAGCACCGGTACGCCCGCCACAATGACCGTGCGGGTAAAGGGAAAGATGGAGGCTGGATGGAATCGCAGCTGCGTGTCAAGATATTGCGGCCAACGTTCTATCGGAGCGAAACCGACCAGCATAGCGCCCCATTTTTTCGTCTTGCGGACAATGTCCTTCTTCAGCGCCTCACCATCCCTGTACGGCTCCTTCATGAAATTCGCGTTTTGCGACGAGCGCCACTTCTTCCGACTGATACGCTCGCACGAAGTTCTTCACCCTTTCGTCTTCATGATTGTCCTCGCGGGCAACAATCAGGTTCACATAAGGCGAATCCTTGTCTTCCGTGATAACGCCATCTCTGAGGAACAGCCCTGCTTTGGCGGCAAAGTTATTGTTGATCACCGCCAAATCCACATGGTCGTCGTCCAAGACGCGGGGCAGTTGGGGCGCTTCGAGTTCCAGAATCTTGAAGTTTCGGCTGTTTTCTTCAATATCCGTCAACTGTGGCGTATAGCCCACGCCGGATTTCAGCTTCAGCAGTCCCGCCTTTTCCAGCAACAGCAGGGCGCGTCCCTCGTTGGTGGCATCGTTGGGGATAACGATGACGCTGCCGTCCTTCAGCTCGGACAGCGTTTTGATTTTCTTCGAAAAGGCGGCAATGGGATACACAAACGTGTTACCCACCACCACAAAGCGGTATCCCCGTTGGCGCGACTGTTCTTCCAGAAACGGGCGCGTCTGAAAGACGTTCACGTCGATGTCCTTTTGGAAAAGGGCGGTGTTCGGCATGATGTAGTCGTTGAACTGCACCAGTTCCACCTCAAGCCCGAACCGCTCCTTAGCCACCTTCTGCGCCGCCTGCGCCACCACATACTCCGGCCCCGACGACACGCCCACCTTGATACGGTTGGGATAACCGCCTCCCGAACCACCGCACGAAGCAAAAAGGCAGCATGCCACTATCCACGCCACTGCTTTTATCCGAATCATACTATTTTTCATGTTTTTCGATATGAAATGACGTCGCAAAGGTAACCTCCACAGACATCGGTGAAATACCATATTTGTGGTAATTTCTCCGTTTTTTCAAGGTCGAAAACGCGGTTGGCGGTGAGGTCATCTCGCTTGCAATGGCGGTAAATCGGACTTTTGGGGCAGTTCCCGATAAAAAGCATATCCCTGACGGAATCCGGAGAAACCGTTATATCCCGTTTATTTCGCATCACTTAATCTTTTTTATGCCAATTCGGCTTTATTTGACGGATACCACCATACTTTGGGAACACCTTCAAAAATATTTTTCAACGTAATATTGTACAATCAAAAAAAGTTATTACCTTTGCACCTCATTTTTGGCGTATTATATCAAATCATTCTGTATTGAAAATGAAGACATTAAGCCCTGCGATTGATGAATTTTCGAACGGGAACGAATGTCTTCGCACAAAAATTAGGACTTCATCAATTCAATAATATCATCTAAAGATGGCTTTCAGAAAAGAAAATAAAGCAAAAAGCACTTTCAAGAAGATTACCATAGGTTTGTCTTCGCCTGAAGAGATTCTCGAACACTCAAGCGGCGAAGTATTGAAACCGGAAACTATCAATTACCGGACGTACAAACCTGAGCGCGACGGTTTGTTTTGCGAACGTATTTTTGGTCCTATCAAGGATTACGAGTGTCATTGCGGTAAGTACAAACGCATCCGTTACAAAGGTATTGTGTGCGACCGTTGTGGTGTGGAAGTCACCGAAAAAAAAGTGCGTCGGGAACGTATGGGACATATCCAGCTCACCGTTCCTGTGGCACATATCTGGTACTTTCGTTCTTTACCCAATAAAATCGGGTACTTGCTCGGGCTGCCTTCCAAAAAATTGGATGCCATCATCTATTACGAACGGTATGTGGTCATACAGTCGGGCATTAAAGCGGCGGACGGTATTAAAGACATGGATTTTCTCAGCGAAGAGGAATATCTGGACATCATTGACTCTCTACCCAAGGAAAATCAGTTGTTGCCGGACGACGACCCCAATAAATTCATTGCCGATATGGGGGCGGAAGCGTTGGCTACACTGCTGAGCCGTCTTAATCTGGACGAACTATCCTACAATTTGCGCCACAAGGCAAGCATCGAAACTTCGCAACAGCGTAAAGCCGATGCGTTGAAACGTTTACAGGTGGTGGAAGCCTTCCGCGAATCAATCGAAGTAAACAAACCGGAGTGGATGATACTGAAAGTGATACCGGTCATACCGCCTGAACTGCGCCCGTTGGTGCCGCTGGACGGCGGACGGTTTGCCACTTCCGACCTCAACGACCTTTACCGCAGGGTGATTATTCGCAATAACCGGCTGAAACGACTGATGGAGATCAAAGCACCCGAAGTAATTTTGCGTAATGAAAAACGCATGTTGCAGGAAGCGGTAGATTCCCTGTTCGACAACTCGCGCAAAGCCAACGCCGTGAAGACAGACGCCAACCGTCCGTTGAAATCGTTGAGTGACAGCCTGAAAGGAAAACAAGGGCGTTTTCGTCAAAACCTGCTGGGTAAACGTGTGGACTATTCGGCGCGTTCGGTCATCGTGGTAGGTCCCGAGTTGCAACTGCACGAATGCGGTTTGCCCAAAGATATGGCTGCCGAGTTGTACAAACCGTTCATTATCAGAAAACTCATAGAAAGAGGTATTGTAAAAACCGTGAAATCGGCAAAGAAAATCGTTGACCGCAAAAACCCCGTTGTGTGGGATATTCTGGAAAACGTATTGAAAGGACATCCTGTGTTGCTGAACCGCGCTCCCACACTGCACCGTCTGGGTATTCAAGCGTTCCAGCCGAAACTGATAGAAGGAAAGGCGATACAGTTGCATCCGCTGGTGTGTACGGCGTTTAACGCCGATTTTGACGGCGATCAGATGGCTGTGCATGTGCCGCTGGGCAATGCCGCTATCCTCGAAGCCCAATTGCTGATGCTGGCTTCGCACAACATCCTGAATCCCGCCAACGGAGCGCCCATCACAGTCCCCTCGCAGGACATGGTGCTGGGGCTGTACTACATCACCAAAGAACGAAAAAGCACACCCAACAAAGTGGTGAAAGGCGAAGGACTGATTTTCTATTCTCCTGAAGAAGTGAACATTGCGTACAACGAAAAACGAGCCGACCTGCATGCAAAAATAAAAGTGCGTACCCATACGGTTGAAAACGGGAACCCGGTACAGAAAATCATCGAAACCTCCGTGGGACGTGTCATCTTCAATGAAGTAGTGCCTAAAGAAGTGGGTTTCATCAACGAAGTGCTGACCAAAAAATCCCTGCGGGACATCATCGGTCTTGTGCTGAAAAAAACAGGAACGGCACGTACCGCACAGTTCCTCGACGACATCAAAAATCTCGGTTACAGAATGGCATTTCAGGGCGGGCTGTCGTTCAATCTCGGCGACGTGATTGTGCCGGACGAAAAAACCGCACTGGTGAACGAAGGTTACATACAGGTAGAAGAGGTGTTGAACAACTACAATATGGGCTTCATCACCAACAACGAACGTTACAATCAAATTGTGGATATCTGGACACACACCAACGCCAAACTGACCGACATTGTGCAAAAGCAATTGACTAACGACAATCAGGGCTTCAACGCGGTGTACATGATGTTGGATTCCGGAGCGCGCGGATCCAAAGAGCAAATCCGTCAGTTATGCGGAATGCGTGGACTGATGGCGAAACCGAAAAAATCGGGTTCGGCAGGTCCAGAAATCATCGAAAACCCGATTCTGGCAAACTTCAAGGAAGGACTGTCGGTGCTGGAATACTTCATATCCACGCACGGAGCGCGCAAAGGTCTGGCAGACACGGCGTTGAAAACCGCCGATGCGGGTTATCTCACCCGTCGTCTGGTGGACGTATCTCAGGATGTGATCATTACCGAACAGGATTGCGGCACGTTGCGCGGATTGATGGCAACAGCCAACAAAAACAACGAAGAAGTCGTACAGTCACTGTATGAAAAAATACTTGGACGCACCACCGTACACGATATTTTCCACCCGCTCACCGGCGAACTGATTATATCGTCGGGCGAAGAAATAACGGAAGATATTGCACAAATCATAGAAGATTCGCCCATCGAGCAAGTGGAAATCCGTTCCATGCTGACCTGCGAATCGAAGAAAGGGGTATGCGCCAAATGCTACGGACGAAGCCTCGCCACGGGACGTATGGTTCAGTTGGGCGAAGCGGTAGGCGTTATTGCGGCACAGTCTATCGGCGAACCGGGTACACAGTTGACACTCCGCACATTCCACGTGGGTGGCGCTGTCGCCGGCGTGAGAGGAGAGTCGAACGCCATCATCGCACGCTACGACGGTATTGCTGAAATAGATGAACTGCGCACCATCGAACGCACCAACACCGAAGGAAACCCCGAATCGGTGGTCATCGGTCGCGCTGCAGAACTACGCATCGTGGACAAAAATACAGGCATTACGCTCACCACACAAAATATCCCCTACGGGTCGCTACTCTTCATCAAAAACGGCGAAGAAGTGGAAAAAGGAAAACTCATCTGCCGCTGGGACCCGTTCAGCGCAGTGATTATCTCGGAATCGTCGGGACGCATTTCATTTGAAAACCTCACCGACGGCGTCACATTCCGCGAAGAAACCGACGACCAGACAGGATTCAGCGAAAAAGTAGTCATCGAATCAAGGGACAGATTGAAAAATCCGGCTATCAGTATTCTGGCCGACGACAAAACCGCCATCCATACGTATAATCTGCCTGTGGGTGCACACATTCAGGTGAAAGACAAAGACAAAGTGGCGGCAGGGGACATTCTGGTGAAAATACCGCGCGCCGTAGCCAAAGGTTCGGGCGACATCACGGGCGGAGGCGGTCTGCCGCGCGTCACGGAACTGTTTGAAGCGCGTAACCCGTCTAATCCGGCGATTGTGTCCGAAATTGACGGTGAAATATCGTTCGGCAAAGTAAAACGCGGTAATCGCGAAATCATCGTAACATCCAAATCAGGAGAGGTAAAGAAGTACATGGTGCCGCTCAGCAAGCAAATACTCGTGCAGGAAAATGACTACGTGAAAGCTGGGTCGCCGCTATCAGACGGCGCCATCACTCCGTCGGACATCCTTGCCATCAAAGGACCGACAAAGGTGCAGGAGTATATCGTAAACGAAATTCAGGAAGTCTATCGGATGCAGGGCGTGAAAATCAACGACAAACATTTTGAAGTAATCGTCCGCCAGATGATGCGTAAAGTGGAAATCGTCGACCCGGGCGACACGCGCTTCCTCGAAGGACAGATAGTGGACAAATGGGAGTTTATGGACGAGAACGATTACATCTACGGAAAAAAAGTGGTAGTGGATGCCGGCAATTCCACACTGAAATCCGGACAAATCATCACGGTGCGTAAACTGCGCGACGAAAATTCAACACTGAAACGTCGCGATGCCAAGACTATCGAAGCACGCGACGTAGTACCCGCTACTTCGTTCCAGATATTGCAGGGCATCACCCGTGCAGCATTGCAAACACAAAGTTTCCTGTCTGCGGCGTCATTTCAGGAAACCACCAAAGTGCTCAACGAAGCCGCCATTTACGGCAAAATGGATAACCTCGACGGCCTGAAAGAAAACGTGCTGGTGGGACACCTTATCCCCGCAGGTACCGGCGTCCGTGATTATACGAAACTTGTAGTCGGCTCTATGGTAGATTACGACAAGTTGCACTCGGCAAAAAACCGCACTGTGGAAGACGAAGAAATCGAGTATTAATACGGCGGCTTTCCTATTCGTTCAAACCCTGTCAGGCTTCAACTCCCGACAGGGTTTTTTGCGACTGCCAAAATGCCCGTTTCAACCCCTAACTCCGCAAAAGTTAGGTAGTTATTTCCTATAAAATATTAATATCTAAACCATTACACTGATTTTATAGACTACCTAATTAGGCAGTCTATAAAATCCTAACATACTTTTGTTTACTAAACTATTACAATCATAGACGGGGTAAATATGACGGAGTTAGGGTTCAACATACTGCTTCTCAATATATTCCGGAATTTTTTTCCAAAAAAAATTGCATGCCGACGCAATAAATTCTTGTATCTTCGTCTTTCACAAAAAATGAAGGCCACTTTTAATAATAATATTTTGTAAATCAAATAAATATGCTTATCTTTGCAGAAAACCGGAAGCATGAAAACATGCACGATTTTTACACGCGAAATATCGGCTTCAAGCGGGCAAAAAGAATAACCGGATTAATTAATCTGACCTACAACATGTTACGCTATGAACAGATTGTCCGTCTGCAACTGTTGCCGCTTCGAAAATAGCAATAGACTATATGGTTGATAGATTGATAGATATGAATCTTTAGAAAAATCCACTTGTTTTTACGGAATTTTAATCGTAACTTTGCGATGAGATTTCACAGGATTTTAACGGACTTCGGATCTATGAATAATCCAAATCCAAATAATGAATTATTAGAAGTCCCCATAAACTAAAAACAAATAAAAACATGAAAAAGACAATCATTTGTTATCTGGCGGCAATGCCGTTGATGCTGGTGGCACAACCCGCCCAGAGAAACGGGAACATGGAAACAACGGTCAAAAAAAGTCATGGCGACACGCTGACGCAAATCACGTTAGATAAGCCCTGTCCGTGTGAGAAAAAACACGCTTCCAAACCCGCATATCACCGCTATTCGCATGACGCCACTTTCGCTGTAGGCTTCATTCTTCCCGACGACGGTGCAGGCATGTATACCATAGACGGCATAAAATCCTACCATCTGGACTTCGGCTGGGGACATCGTTACCAAATGAACCGCGTATTCACTTTGGGCAGTATTTACAGTTACTCGTTCCACAATTACCGGCTGAAAGACGCAGCAAGCGACCCTTTGTTCACAGGGAACATCACCGGCGGATCGGTACTTCCCGAAGAGGTGAAGAAACAAACGTTCCGCAGTCATAACATCTCCGTAAACGTTTACCTCCGCCTGTATGTCATTCCGCAATCCAAAGTGTTCATAGACCTCGGCGTGCAGGGCGACATGCTTTTCAACAAATACTACAAAGTGAAATACAACGAGCGCAACGGTATGGAAAGATTCCATGAGAATCACGCTTTCCGTCCGTTCACGGCTTCGGCGGTAGCCCGTATAGGTAAAAGATCCCATATAAGCCAAAAAGATTTCTCTTTTTTTGCCCGTTATCGTTTCACGGAAATTTTCAACGGGAATGTGCTGATGAAAGACCTCCCCCCGTTGTCTATCGGAATCCAACTTCAGTAACAAGAACGATATTTTGATAGAAATAAATAAATTACTCATTTTTAATTTGCCATCCCTACGGGATTTTTGCTTGCTATCGTTAAATTTTTTGAGCCGTTATATCTTTTTTATCCCGAATATTAAGCTCTGTCCTGCATTTCATTGCTGCAAAAAATACGTATATTTGCACATTGGAGCGTTGTACAAAACAAAAGACACAAGTATTGAAGCAATTAAAGACAGGAAAAATCACAGGATGGATATGTGGCGTTGCGGGATGGGCATTGTGGGGGCCTGTAGGTGGCGTGCTGGGATTTGTAGCGGGTGCGCTGTTTGAGAATATCCGTGCCGACTATGCCAACAAACCCGATTATCCTATGGGCGATTTTACGGTCGCTTTGCTGGCGCTTATTGCCGCAGTAATGCAGGTGGACGGCAAGGTGGTGAAGTCGGAACTCTACTGCGTGAAACGCTTCTTGCGGCAGCATTTCGGCGAAAAGGATGCGATAGACGCATTGCGCTGCCTGCATACGTTACTGAAACAGCCGGTGGACGTCATATCCGCTTGCCGTCAGATATGCCGCCATCTGGACGACGCATCGCGGTTTCAACTGTCGCTGTTTCTTGCCGGACTGGCAAACAGCGATGCGCCCATTACACCTGCGGAACAACAATTGATAGACCTCATAACCGTACAGTTGGGCGTCACCAGCAGAATTAATTTTGGCGTATCGCCCCGAAGCGCGTCCGACGAGGCTTATGCCATGCTCAACATCAGTCGGGATGCGTCTGTTGCAGAAATCAAAAAAGCCTACAGAACACTGGCAATACAGTATCATCCAGACAAAGCGGAATATCTCGGCGATGATGCGCGGACAGAAGCCGACGAACAATTCCGACAATTAAATAAAATGTATGCATTGATAAAAAAAGAACGGAAAATTTTGTAAATTGCATCTTTTTTGAAAACATGTCTCACGCATTAAAGTATTCATTATGAAAATGATAGGTGTTTTTTTCCTGTTCGTTTTGACGTGCGCCGCCGTACAAGCACAGGATGCGGACTCTGCACGGCGGAATATTTCCTTGACAGTTCTTGATAAAAGGGGACGTCCGGTCGACAACATTATCGTGCAATCTCTTACCGCAGGTAAAGCAGGCGTTACCGATCGCGCCGGACTGTTTGTCTTTCAGGATATGACGGACAGCGATTCCATATCTGTGATGCTGCCCTCATACGGCGAAACCGTTATTCCCGTAACAGGCATGGATTCTATCGTAGTGACGGTGCGTTCGGCACGCCGGTATTCCTATCTGAACAGTGAGGGGCGCAGTGTGATCATCGAAAAAGACAAGATTGAGCCGAGTACCCTGCTGGATGTACCGGCTTTGCTGAAACAGCGCTCGTGCAATTCGCTGTATGAACTGCTGCAGGGGCGCGTGGCAGGACTGGACATGACGCCGTCAGGCTCGGGAGGCGAAGTAACCGCCAACATCAGAGGGCAAAGATCGTTCATGCTGAGCAACGAACCGATGGTGGTGATGGACGGAATGCCGATAGGTACGATCAGCGAAGCCAATGCTATTGTGAACGTGCACGACATCAAAACGATAGAGGTACTGAAAAGCGCTTCGGAATATGGCGTACGCGGCGCAAACGGCGTCATCCTGATAAAAACCAAATGAGGTATGATTTCGTTAAGAGCAGTAGAACCGGAAGATTTGACGCTTCTGTACCTGTGGGAAAACGACCGTAGCGTGTGGAAAGTCAGCAATACTTTCGCACCGTTCTCGAAATTCCGCTTACAACGGTATATAGAAGAATCCGGCGACATACGCGAACACGGGCAACTGCGGATGATGATTGACAGTCACAACGACGGACACACAAAAACGGTCGGCGCCGTTGACCTGTTCGACTTTGACCCTGTCCATCAGCGGGCGGGCATAGGCATCCTGATTGCATCAGGAGAAGACCGCGGGCAGGGATTTGCCTCGGAAGCCATCCGCCTGATGATCAACTATAGCAAAAATATCCTGTTCCTGCACCAAATTTATTGCAACATTGCGGCAAGCAACATCGTGAGCGTAAAACTGTTCGGCAAAGCAGGCTTCAAACTGACGGGCAATAAACGCAACTGGCTCAAAACAGCCGCCGGATGGGAGGATGAACTGCTGTTGCAACTGATACTGTAACCAAACCATAAAATACGGCGTAAGGCAATGAAAATAAACATCAAACGTTCCGTGATACTTGCAGGGTGGGTGGTTTTGATGCCGTATGCCTGCAACAGAGACAAATCTTCTTCGGTAAACCCAGCCGAAGCCGTTGTCAGTGTGACACAGGCGCATCTGTACCACTATGTGATATTCCGCGAGGCGGAATATGCATGGGGCGCCGCTCACCGGAACGGTTATACGGAACTGCCGATGTCTGACACCGACGGGCATGGACAACGCACCATCACATACCGCACAACGGAAAGCGGCAAATCTGAAGTTGAAGCGGCTTATACGGCATGGCAATGGGGAAATATGAGTATTTCCGGCATCTTGACGGTGGATTTGCCGGATAAAAACCTGTACCGGCAAAAAGACAAACAAGCGTCCATCCGTTTGACGGGCTTTTCCATCAACGGACAAACCGTCACTGGATATGCCACATTCCGCTACGCCGGCAACGACAGCGATGACCACTACAGCTACTCTTTCAGCAATGCTGCCATTTACGGAGCAGACGAACAACAAATATTGATCCTCTCTTCCATATCCGCCGGCAACTTTGTACGCAAAGCAGGCAGCGACACTGCCGATCAAGACGACGACCGCTGGACGTTCACCGGAACCATGTCCGGAAATCTGAACAACAACACTTCCCTGACCTATTCCAACTCCGTGACGGAAGAAATGACATTCGACTGGGATTGCAGCAACAAAGCCGTGCAAGGCAAATGTTCGCTTGCGGTAACCGGACAAGCGATTGAATACGACTGCGGCGCATCATGCAACGACGCCATCCGGATAAATTCCACCACGCACAAAAAATAACATCATGGCAGAACACAACGACCTGGGCAAAAAAGGAGAACAGATAGCGGCGGAATATCTGGAAAAGAACGGGTATAGAATACGGGAACGCAATTGGCACAATTTCCATCAGGAAATAGACATTATTGCAGAAAAAGAAGGCGAACTGATCATTGTAGAAGTCAAATGCCGCCGCGATAAACCAATGGTGGAAGGCTTCGTTGCCGTGAACCGCAACAAACAAAACCTGCTGATACGGGCAGCCAATGCTTACATCATCAAAAAAAATACGCACATGGATACGCGCTTTGATATAATTTCCATCACAATAAACGACACGATACACATCGAACACATTGAAGGCGCTTTTTACCCAATGTACAAAAAATAAAATCCATCATCATGCTACATACGGAAGAAATCGACATCCTGTCGTTAGCGTTGCACAAGGTAGGCAACAAATCTCAAGACGAAGGCGTCAGACTGTCTGCGGCGCCCGTCTGTATCGATGAAGCGGTACAAAGCCTGCTGTTACAGTATTTCCTGTCGCCGTTCAAGTCGGAAGAATACTTCAACCTGACCCATCCGTCGGATGTGTCGCTCAACGAAATATACCGCTACGTTTCTCGGATTTTCGATCATCCGGAATCATTTTTCGAACAATCCACCCACATCGCCCGTCATTTGTACGAAGAATCCACCCATCCGAAAATCAAAAGCGGCGAATTGTATGTGGTGCTGTTGGACCATTGCATCGTGGATGGAGAAGAAACCGAAGCCGTCGGTTTGTTCAAATCCGAATCGAAAGAAACGTTCCTGAAAGTATATCCCACATCCGACAACTTTGCAATAGATTATGAAGACGGCATCAATATCAACAAATTGGATAAAGGATGCCTGATATTCAATACCGAACGTGAAAACGGCTATCTGGTGGCGGTGGTGGACAATCTCAGACAATCGGGCGAAGCGATGTACTGGCGGGATGATTTTCTGAATGTCGCCCTGCGCTGCGACAATTTTCACCGCACCGAGCAATGTCTCGACCTGTGCAAACAATTTGTCACGGAACGTCTGCCGGAAACATTCAATGTGGACAAAGCCGACCAAGCAGACATGCTCAACAAATCCGTGCAGTTTTTCAAAGAAAACGAAATCTTTTTGTTCGATGATTTTACCGAACAGGTGATGCAACAACCCGAAGTGATACAGTCATTCAAAGAATACCGCGCCGAATACGAAAACGACAGAAATGTGAGAATTGACGAACAATTCGACATTTCAGCACCTGCCGTAAAAAAACAGGCGAAAATATTCAAAAGCGTCATCAAATTGGACAAAAATTTCCATATCTACATACACGGCAACCGGCAACTCATAGAAAAAGGCTACGACGATGAACGGGATATGCGGTATTATAAAATTTATTTCAAAGAAGAACAATAATTTAATATTTTTCCGGTACGCCGTAAAATATTTTTCCGTCTCGTTTGTCTGCATAAGTAGAGAATAATCTCGCAATATAAAAATTAAAATAAACGTATATGAAAACAACCATTTCGAAAATGGCACTGTTTGTGCATAAGACGGGTAAACTGGTGTTTATATCTGGTGGACTGATGTTTGCCGCCGCCATTGGCGCTGTCGTCATGTTGTTGTGGAACTGGCTTTTGCCGGATATCTTTGGGTTTGCTGCCATTAACTATTGGCAAGCCTTGGGGCTGTTCGTTCTCGCCCGGATCTTGTTCGGCGGTTTCGGCCACGGTCGGAGGATTGGCGCAGGCGGCAATTTTCATAAAAACCTTATCCGCGACAAATGGATGAAAATGACCCCCGAAGAACGGAAAGAATTTATCCATAAAAGGCCGTGGGAGCACCACAGACACCTTTTTGCCGAAAGCGATTTGGGGGGAAAAGGCAATTTTGACTCACAGTCAAACGATCGTTCAACAAAAGAAAATGAGTGAGCCGAAAGACTCCTCAAGCGTCGAAAAACTGATTGTCGAATATCTACCGCGCCTGCAATCCTTTATCCGGAAACGGATTGAAAATAAGGAAGACGCGGAAGATATTCTGCAAGACGTGTTTTATCACTTCATCAAAGCTGCCGGCAACGCCATGAATCCGATTGAACATATAGCCGCATGGCTGTATCGCGTGGCGCGAAACACGATGATCAACCATGGCGTCAAAAAACGTGAGGAGCAATTGCCTGTTTACTTTGATGATGAGGTCGAAGATGAGATGTTTAAGGATTTTCCCGATACTTTGTCCGGCAGCGAGCTAACAAGCGATTCGCCCGAAAGCGAATATCTGCGCTCATTAGTCTGGACGGAGTTGGAAACTGCCCTTGCGGAATTGCCTCCAGAACAGCGCGAAATATTTGAACTGACCGAGCTGGACGGCATGTCCGTGAAAGAAATATCCAAAACAACCAACATTCCCGTGAACACCTTACTGTCAAGAAAACATTATGCCGTCTTGCATCTGCGTGAACGGCTGGCGGAATTGTATGCCGATATTTTGGCGTAGCTACATTAATCATCAATAAGATATTCAGAAAAATGAAACAAATCTTTTTAATCCCTAATTCCTTTCCTTACGGCATCCCGCAAAGATGCAACATTATTCAACCGGTTTAAAAATATTTTGATCGTGAAATTTTCTTAACCTGTTTATTGTCAAATCAATATATTCTTTTTCAACATCAATCCCGATATATCTTCTATTGCCAATAATTTTTGCCGCAATTCCTGTTGTTCCGCCTCCGTTAAAAGGGTCAAGAATTAAACAATTTTCATTCGTAGAAGACAAGACGATTCGTTTTAATAATGCTAATGGTTTTTGTGTCGGATGTTTACCAAATGTTTTTTCGTCAGGCGAAGGGGTTGGAATACTCCAAACGCTACGCATTTGTTTGTTGGGCATTTTCATTTTATCCTCTTTAAAAACACCGTTTTTCATTTTTTCGTAATTAAAAATGTGTTTCGCTTTTTTATCTTTTTTTGCCCAAAGTAAGGTTTCGTGACTATGGGCAAAAGTTGTACGGGCAAGATTTGGCGCAGCATTAGGCTTGAACCAAGAAATATCGTTAAGTATATGGAAATTAAGCCTTTGAAGCAAAAACCCACATTGGTAAATGCTGTGATTTGTCCCGCTAATCCAAATCGTGCCGTCCGGTTTCAAAATTCTTCTACTTTCTGAAATCCATTTTTCGTGAAAGGCAACATCCTGCTCAAAACCATTGCTCCTGTCCCATTTTCCTTTGTCCACAGAAACCATTTTCCCTGCCTGACAGGTAATCCCCCCATTTGATAAATTATAGGGAGGATCTGCAAAAATCATATCCACACAATTATCGGGCAATCGACTCATAATCTCCAAGCAATCATCATTATATAATGCCGTTTCTGCAGTTTTATAGATCGGTTTTATACTTCGTTGCACTTTGTTTGCCGAAATATAGGAAATCAACTGCTCCATTACCGCATGTGGCTCTTGTTCTTCTATTTTATACTCTTTCATATTGATTGAAATTTATCTTTATAGTTTAAACTCAGTTGCCGGTAGAGTGGAGACATAATCAAATGAACCGATTGGTCTTTGAGTTCGCTCATTTGACGACTGTCGCCGTTGATTATGATATGTTTTGTGTCCATTTAAACTGTTTTTTAGGATGTAAACTTACATGAAAATAGTCGGATTTCCAAGCGCGATAAAATATCCCCTCTCGTTTGTCTTCCCTATATAGAAAACTTTTTTGAATCAAGAATCACGAATTACAATGAAGATAACAAATTTAATGAAAATTGTGTGGAACGCTTTGTTGTTGAACAAAAAACGCGTCGTACTGACGATGTTGGGAATCATCATCGGCATCTCGTCTGTGGTGCTGATGGTCAGCCAGAGAATATGAAGAACATAAAGATGAGGGATACTGACGCCATGCACAGGCGGCGCGTCCTATTGCAAAAGTAACGCCCCGCATAACCGCCGTAGCAGTCTCATTTGCAGTATGCGCCACAATCGGCGTCTTTTTTGGATGGTATCCCGCTAAAAAAGCGGCGGCGCTCGACCCGATTATAGCGCTGAGATATGAGTAACCACGCGGAACGGAAAAATAGTCACCGACAGGTTGTGGAGATCCTGTCAGATCAGTTTGGGTCAAACAATCGTACAAATCAAAAATTTTTTTATCTTTGCAGAAAATTTTTTTATTCATGCAATCAATATCCAGAAGTATCAGCATTTTTCTTTATCCCTTGCTGTTGTGTCAGTGCGCTTCCTCCGGCAATTCCGCAGGGCAGGTGAAAGTTTCCATATCTACCAGTTTGGGAGAGATAGAAATAGAACTGTATGACCAAACGCCACAACATCGCGACAATTTCGTAAAATTAGTGAAAGAAGGTTTCTATGACAACACGTTGTTTCATCGCGTCATTCAGGGGTTCATGGTTCAGGGCGGAGACCCCGATTCAAAAAATGCCCGCCCAGGCGTCCGTCTGGGGACAGGCGGACCCGATTACACCGTTCCTGCGGAATTTGTTCCCGAGCTAATTCATCAGCGCGGTGCGTTGGCAGCAGCCCGACAGGGAGATAACGTAAATCCCGCGAAAGCGTCGTCGGGTTCGCAGTTTTACATCGTGCAGGGCAAGGTTTATACCGATGAAGAACTGAACCAGATAGAAGCCCAAACGGCGATGGCGCAGGCGCAACAACAGTTCCTGCAATATATCGAGGAGGAAGAAGCGGCGGCGAAAGATGCCGGACAATCCGTTGACGCATCGACGATACAGGAAAAAGCCCGCACCCGCGCGTCGGAATACCTGCAAAACCATCCCTGCAAGATGAATGAAGAACAGCGGCAAATATACAAAACCGCAGGCGGCACTCCGCATTTGGACGGTGCATATACCGTATTCGGACAAGTCACGCGGGGACTGGAGGTGGTGGACAAAATCGCGGCGGTTGAAACCGATGACAACAACCGTCCCGTAACAAACGTTGTTATCAACAAAATAAAGATCATCAGGTAGCAGACAGTGGAGAACAGCCCTTCAAAAAGCAGTTCCCAACGTTTTTTTGATAAAAAGCATAATTCATGTATCTCAGCAGTCAACCTCTGGCAGACCGGTTGAGACCCGACAGTCTTGACGGATATGTCGGGCAGCGGCATTTAGTAGGCGAAAACGCCGTGCTGCGCCGAATGATTGATTCGGGCAATGTGTCGTCGTTCATTCTTTGGGGGCCTCCCGGAGTGGGAAAAACCACGTTGGCCCAAATCATCGCCAACAGGTTGCAACGCCCGTTCTACCTTCTCAGCGCCGTAAATTCCGGCGTGAAGGAAGTGCGCGAAACCATCGAAAGTGCAAAAAAGCAACGTTTCTTCAACCAGCCATGTCCGATACTGTTCATCGACGAAATCCACCGGTTCAGCAAATCGCAACAAGATTCCCTGCTGGCGGCTGTGGAAAAAGGCATTGTGACGCTGATTGGCGCTACCACAGAAAATCCGTCCTTTGAAGTCATTTCGCCGCTGTTGTCGCGCTGTCAGGTTTATACCTTGAAATCGCTGGAGAAAAGCGACTTGCTGGAACTCATCCAAATGGCGCTCACGAAAGACAGCCTGTTGAAAACGATTCCGGTGAAATTGGAGGAAACAGCGGCGTTGTTGCGTGTGTCGGGCGGCGACGCCCGAAAACTGCTTAATGCACTGGAACTTGTGATTGTCGCCGATCTGGACAAGGAAGGCAAACCCGTAGCAGACATCGTGATTACCGACGACAAGGTGCTGGAACGAGTACAGCAGAACCTCGCCATGTATGACAAAAACGGCGAAATGCACTATGACATCATCTCGGCTTTCATCAAATCAATACGGGGCAGCGACCCCAACGCAGCGGTATATTACCTCGCCCGCATGATCGAAGGAGGCGAAGACCCGCTGTTTATCGCCCGCCGGCTGGTGATTCTCTCTTCGGAAGACATCGGACTGGCAAACCCGAACGCTTTCCTGATGGCAATAGCTTGTTTCCATGCCGTACATGCCATCGGTATGCCCGAAGGAAGGATTCCCCTGTCGGAAACCGCCGTCTATCTGGCAACTTCGCCCAAAAGCAACTCCACTTATGCCGCCATTGACAACGCATTGGCTTTCGTCCGAGAAACAGGTAACTTGCCCGTACCGTTGCATATCCGTAATGCGCCAACCCAACTGATGAAAGACCTCGGATACCACAAAGGATATAAATATGCCCACGAATTTTCGGGAAACTTCGTGGAACAGGAATTTCTACCCAAAGAAATCGCCGGCACCTCGTTCTACCATCCCTCCGACAACGCTCGAGAAAAAGAAATCAGCGCCCGCATGGAGCAGCTTTGGAAAGAAAAATATAAGCCTAAATGAACGGCTTTTTCCTCATTTCCGGAATGGCAGATTAGGCGCAATCGGCGAACAGTCGCCGATCCGTGCGTTGGTCAGTATCTGTATCCCTGTCGCCTTTCCTGTTTTTCTCAATGGGACACCCAAAAAAAACAAAAAAACTTTCTGGTAACTAATTGATATTAAACTGATCTGAAAACAACGAGAAAAACAGGAGGGCAACCACACAGGGTTGCACCCTACATTATTTGTGGAATGTACTGTCG
>JAISWR010000024.1 GCA_031270985.1 Bacteroidales bacterium
CGAAAGGTATCCCATTTCAGAAGGGTGACGCCGTCGGGGATGGATATTGCCGTGAGACTGCTATCACCCCGCAAGGCGTTGGAAGAGAAATTCCCCCCTATCGCAGGGGGCAAGATCAACTGCGTCAGACAAACGCAATTCTCAAGCCCCAAGGCTTCATTGCCAATGCTTACCCCGCTTACATCCAATGTCAGCAGGGTGGTATTCATATTGCTTGCGATGTAATAAAAATCGGAGAAAACAAGCGTACCTCCGCCGACCACCGTGAGGTGTCCTATATCGGCGACGGGAGTACCGTTTTCCGCTATCTTAGACGCCAATTGACCGGAGCCGGTCACACTTACAGTAACGGAAGCGCTGCCCGGCTCGGCGTCGGCTTTCCATGCCCAAAAAAGGCAAATAAACAGTAAAAATAACTTTTTCATGGTTTTTTGTTTTATTGTGATGATGATTCAGATTCAATCAACTATTCCATTTTCAATTGCTTGCCGCTCTCGTCGCTTTGGCTGTATAGGTTTTCGTTGTTACGCCGTTTTCGGCGGTAACGGTGTAGGTTACTCCCTGCACAGCAAAGAGGTTCTGCGCCGTGCCGGAGGACGGATGCACCGTTGCGCCCGCCGATGCAGTGATGACGGGCGTAAGCGCCGTTTCCGGCGTCGCCTTGGGGTAGGTGGCGGTGATGTTCGTGCCGCTGATGTTCCACGGCTTGCCGTCCACCGTGAAGGTGACGATGTCGCAGGCGGCGCTTTTGTCGTCGCCTTTTTTTCTGCACGAGGAGAAGCAGATAAGGAGGATGAGAAAGCCTCCTCCCAGCCCCCTTCGAAGAAGAGGGAAGACGCCGGAGGTTGCCGGCGCGTTGGATGAATGTGTTCTTTTCATGATGATTTTAAAAAATTAAGATGTAACGTTATGATTCCTGTAAAAATTCCACGTAAAAGAAAGGGCACAAAAAAACCGCAGACATGCAAAAACATGTTACGGTTATGTACGAATTTTGAAAAAAATTTCTTATATCGCGCGCGCGCGTACTACATATTACTAAATGGTATGTAAGATGTGTGTGTGTGTGTGTGTGTGTGTGTGTGTGCAAAAATTGTGCCAAACCACGAATATCGCGCGTTATCGGATGATTTTATCAGATAAAAAATCATCTTTTTTTTGAGGATTTGCGCCAGAAAAAATCGAATGTTGTCCATACGGTCTGTACAAAATTAGTGAGGCAAAGATACCACTAAAAAATCATTTTGCGAATTTTTTGTGAAAATTATTTTTGCACGAAGCGCCCCTGAAGGGGCGTTATGTTATTTGTTTTTGATGGCGTCGGCCTGTTGTTGGGCAGATTTCAGCAACGATTCCGCCTGTTTTTCCGCTTCTTGTTCAATTTGTTTGGCTTTGGTTTCTCCTTCCTGCCGCAGTTTGTCGGCGGCGGCTTTTGCCAACCGTTTTTCAATGGCGTTTTTCGAAGCGGCTTCGTTTTCCAGTTTTCCGGCGGCGTTATTGGCTTCGGCGCGCGTTTTGTCTGCAAGTTGCTTGGCTGAACTGCGCAGTGCATCTATTTTTGCGTTTGCTTCTGCCATTATTTTATCTACCTGTGCGGCAACTTCTTCCCTTGCCTGTTCTTTCACTTCTTCCACCTTTTGGGTTACCTGTTCTTTCACGGCGCCGGTGATATTGCCCATCATGTCGGCGATGCTGAATTTTATATCGGGCTTGGTGACTGTTCCTCCTACGATCCCCGTCAGTGACAGTTCTTTAATGGAAGCGCCGCCCGGGATGGATTTCAGGAGGTCTGTGGCGCCTGCCGCTGCCGTGGGGACTGTGGCTTTGAGGTTGTAATTCAGCGTCATGTCCAATCCCTGATCGCCAGTCATGGTTATTTTAGCTTCGTGTACGGAGAATTGCAACGGTTCTCTCATTTTCACCCGTCCGTCTTCAATCAGAAATTTGATGGTCATATCGCTGGGCGAAACGGTGCGCCATTTGTCGTTTTTCAATACGTCGGCAAGTGTTCCGAGCATTTTGAAGTTGCGTATTTCTATGCCGTGTGTTTGCAACTGTCCTTCTGATAATATCGTGTTCAGCACCGGACTCATTTCTTTGTCCAGTAGCGACTCGAAAGAAAGCGTAGCGGACACTTTTCCCGAATAATCCTGCGGTTCGGGGAACATGGCGGCAAGCATGGACAGTGAGGTCAGTGCGGAGGGAATATCGAAGCGCGAGATGTCCATTTTCAAATCCACGATCGGCTTGGCGACGTCCTGAGTATTGTACGCTCCGCTGAGCAACATGCTGCCTTCCAGCAGGTTCATGGCGAGTTTGTCCATGGTCACTTTCCCGTCTTTTATCAGCAGGATGCCCGCCACCCGACTGATGTCCAACTTGTCGAAATACACGTTGGCGATGTTGGCGTTTACGGAGAAGTCGATATTTTTGGGGACTTCAATCACCGAAAGCGGAACGGTATCCTGAGTTTCGGCGTCGCTGCCGCTGTCGGTCATCCATTCGTTCAGGTCAATGGTGTTGGAAACCAGAGACAATTCTCCGTGTATCGTCGCATCTGTGAACACATACGGGATAAAGTTTTCCAAAGACCCTTTCACGGACAAGTCTGTACGTCCTATCACGGCGTTGAATTTTGACAGTTCGACGATTTTCGGTGAAAAATCAAGTTGCGTTTCGGCTATTTTGATACCCTGCGGGAAGTCGGGGTTTGCGAAATTGAATCCCATAAGGTGCAACATTCCCTGTGCATGAAAGTCCTCATACTGCTCCTTTTCGATGGTGGACATACGTCCGTCCAAGGACAGGTCGCAGGTAATGACGCCGCTTAAAGTGGTGCTGTCCAGCGGGATAATGTCGGCAATGGAGTTGAAGTCTATTTTGCCTTTGAATGCTCCCGCCACGTGCAGGTCGCTTTCCGGCGTTTTCACGTGCAGGTTCATGTCAAACGGATTGCCTGCCGGTTCAAAGTGGAAACGGTCGATATCCAAAGTGGTGCGGTCAAATACTTCGCCGTCGTAGAAGGCTTTCAGGGCTATGTCGATTTTATCCACGGATTTGGGCAGTCCGGGATAGCGGAACATGGCGTTGTCCACTTTCAGATTGACGCTTATGCAGGGCATTTGCTTGTCGTTGTATGTCCCTTTCACATAGCCATCTAACAGGAGTTCTCCCGTTGTCTGCACGTTTTCAAAGTCGGTCATGTAGATGGCTGGAATCAGCGACAACAGGCTTTTAAAATCGGTGCGTTCCGTGGCGAATGTAACATCGGTGACAATGTCGTTGCCCGGCATGTTGACCGAACCGGAAAAATTCAACACAATATCGTTGAGCGAAAACCGGTTGTCTTTGAAAGTGAAAGCCATATTTTTCAGGTCGGCGGCTATTTCGGAAACAAAATTGACGTGTGCGTTGCGCAACATGCGGACGCCGTCCATCACGAAATCAAGCGCGACGATATCCAACTGCATGGACAAATCGACATTGTCCATCGTCATGTCCCCCTTCAGCAGAAAATTCAGGTTTTTCGCTGTTGCCTCCATCTTGCTCGAATCGTCCCTGTAGGTGATGTGGGTGTTCCGTATTTCAAAATGCTTGAGCGATATTTTGATGTCGGTATCCGTGCTTGTGGTATCCGCTGTTTCTTCCGGTGTGTCGGAAGGTTTTACAATATCCCAGTTGACGTGTCCGCTGTCCGACACGCGGGCATACACTTGCGCATTGTCCAGCAAAACCGATTTCACCATGATGTTTTTCATCGCAATAACGCTTTTGATGTCCACCGTGACGGCGAACTTTTTAAAAGCCACCAGCGTATCGCCTTCAAATTCGCCGGCGCCCGCTACGCTGAGATCTTCCAAAGAAATGTACGCATCGGGGAAATTGCGGATGAACGAGAGTTTCAGATCGGAAAAATCCACTTGTGCGGAGAGCATTTTGTTCAACTCCGTTTTGGCTATTTCCATCAGTTTGCCTTTAAACAGAAAAGGAGTGAGCAGCAGTATCAGAAAAAGCGCCGCTATTGCAATCAAAAAGATTTTCAAAAATTTTTTCATGACCGAGAATTATGAGATTGAGTACTTGAAATAAGTAACGCAAATAAAGATATTTTATTTTTGTCGCATTTTATTTTATCTGTAAAATTAGAAAAATTATGATTATATTTGTAGTTGGATTGATTGGCACAATTTGTTTTTATCAACTGATTCATAACTATTTGTATGTTCAAAAATTTATTGATGCCCGAAGAAATATCAGCAATGATCCTTAGGGGCGACCGGTTGTTGCTGGCGGGCGACATTGAGTTGCTGTCGCAATTGCCGAAAGGGAACTGGGTGGGTGGCACTACGCCTTATTTTATCCTTTATCCCGAGCACATGGTTACCTCTCATGATCGTGTTTTTGCTTGCACGCTTCCCGAATACGTGGAAGATGTTTCCATACGGAAGTATAGCGTAAGTTCCATGCGCGACATTTATGTCAATGCGCCGAAAAACGGCTTTACGGTGCTGATTATGCCTTTCGGGTCAAAAGTGGCTGAAGAATTTGCCCTTCATGCGGTTGATTACAAGAATTTCGCCACATACCCGATTTGCGGATGGTTGTCGGGACGCGAACCGGAAACATTGCTGACAAAACCTTCGCATGTGGTGTCGGGTATCGACGGACAGATATATACCGACAACGGTGTCGCCATGCACATCCAACTCCCTGCCGACAAGTATGCCGAGTTGCACATCTTCAATCCGTACAAACAGGGCAAGGGGGACAACATCAGTTTCGATTACGGCGGCATGGTGCTGAAAGACGCTTTTATCAATGGCGAACGGCGGAATTTTGCAGAATATCTGCGCGGAATCAATTATAAAACAAGGTCACCACTGGTAGCCAACTATTCCGGCACGATGATTAACGTATCTTTCATCGGCGCCAAAGGCGACACGGTGTACATGTATGCGCCCGTGTATCCGTCGGTGAACTATCGCATCGGTGAACTTGACGATACTATTGCCTCTCCCTCGCTGATAAGCAGCGATATAGTGTTTTCCGTTACCTGCATCATCAATTTTTTACAACCCGAACTGTGCGCGCGGTTTCTCCAAAAAATGAATGGAAGCGTCGCCTACGGCGAGGTTGCCTATCAGTTGCTCAACCAGACCACGGTGTATGTTACTGTGGGCGATGCTCAATCTTGACCCATTCCTTTCGGACGGCGTCGTATTGCTTGACGATGTGGGCGGGATTGCCTGCACACACCGAATACGGCGGCACCGAACGGGTAACTACGCTGCCTGCCGCTATCACCGAATGTTGCCCGATGGAAACGCCCGGCAGAATGACCGCATTAGCGCCTATCCATACGTCGTCGGCGATGGTGATCTCTTTGGTGGCGACGCCTTGCCGGTCAATGGACGTTGAGACGTCCTGAAAATTATGATTCAACCCCGTGATGACCACATTTTGAGCAACATGCACCCTGTCGCCGATGGTGACGGGGCCTATTACCGTGTTACCCAGTCCAATGCGCGAATGGCTGCCGATGATCAGGTCGCCCACAGCATTGTTGATGGTGGTGAAATCTTCTATCACGGAAAAAGCGCCCAGCCGGAATTTGTTGAAAGGCGGAATATCTTTCCGCACACTGCGGTAAATGACCGAATGTCTTCCTCGCTGCATATAGGTAAACTGCAAAAGACGTACCCACAAGCGAGGACGCATCTTGACGGGATGCATGATACATGTGTAAATACGCCGCTTCCAACGAGGGTTTTCTTTTATTCTACTTTTGAAGCCCAAAGCGGTACGCCTATTGATTCCTCAGTTTTTCCTTATATTTGGTGACTTGTCTGTTCAGCGACTCCACTCCTTTGTTCAGAGCGTCTTCAAAGGTTTTGGACTGTTTTTTGACAAATAAGTCATTGCCCGGAATCAACAATTTGATTTCCACGATTTTATTTTCGTCCCCTTGCACGTTCTCCAAACGCAAAAAGACTTCCGCTCCTATGATTCCGTCAAAGAATTGGGCTAATTTTCCGAGCTTTTTGTTGATGCGCTCTACCAATTTCGTATCGGCGTCAAAGTGTACCGAATTAATTTTTATATCCATAAGACTTTTATTTTATGCCCGAGGATGGGCTTGTTGATAAACTTTTTTAATCCGTTTTAAACTGTTGTGCGTATATATCTGGGTGGCTGCCAAACCGGCGTGCCCCAATAATTCTTTGATGGCATTCAAATCTGCGCCATTGTCCAGCATGTTGGTGGCAAAACTGTGGCGCAACACGTGCGGACTACGCTTTTTCACGGTGGTGACCGCTCCCAGACTTTTCCCTGTCAGTCGCTGCACCCATCTTGCGTACAGCGGCTTTCCGCTATCCAGCACGAACAGTGCATCCGTGTCGGGGAACGTCGTTCTTTTGAGTGATATGTATCGGTGCAGCGATTTGCAGAACTCATGCAGCAACGGGATAATGCGCTCTTTGTTTCGCTTACCCAGTACTTTGATGGTCATCCCGCGTATATCCACGTCGCTTTCTTTGAGTTGTATCAACTCGGACAAGCGAATACCCGTCATGTAAAACATTTCCGGGATAAGTTTGTCGCGTGCTTCGGAGAATGTTTCTCCTTCGGGCATTTCGTCCAGCACTTCGTCCATTTTAGCGGCGGTTAGAAAGACCGGCAACTGCTTGTCCGTTTTCAGTACGCTGATTTTATCCGCCGGATTATCCGTTACGACGCCTTCTTTACGCAGATAGCGGAAAAAAGAACGCAATGTGACGATTTTCCGGTTGACGGTACGGGACGAATTTCCTGCTTTTGACAGTGCCACAACCCAACGCCGTATCCACTTGAAATCCACATCCTGGAGTGAACAGCCATCATTTGTATGCAGGAAATTGCAAAATTCCGACAAATCATGCCTATATGCCTCCGCCGTGTGGGGGGAATACCGCCTTTCGTATTGCAGATAACGTATGTACGAATTGATGAGTTCCATGTTCCCATCTTAAATATTGCACAACTCTCCGGAAACTTTAGTCCTGCGTTTGAAACATTTTTTGCACGTAGATGGCATGACGGGACTCTTCTCTCCGTTTTACGGAGGGTTTCTCGAATGCCTGACGCGCACGTATCTCTTTTACGGTGCCTGTTTTTTCAAATTTCCTTTTGAACTTTTTCAGCGCTCTTTCAATGTTTTCGCCTTCTTTGATTGGGACAATTAGCATAAATGATTTTAAAAATTACTGATTAAAATGAATAAATTCAAGCGACAAAGATACATCACTTTTTTCTTTTTGCAAAATTTTTTTGAAAACATTTATTTATCGTTTATCTCCACAAACGTTTTCATGGATTGTTTTGCTTTGCCGCTTTCGATGGATTCACGGGCAATAGCGATACATTCGCCGATGGATTTTTCGGGCTTTATGGTTCGTATGGCGAATGCCGCATTGATCACTACGGCGTTGGTTTGTGCCGGTGTTGCCGTTCCCTCGAGCACGCTGTCGAAGATCTTGGAAGCCGCTTCCACCGTTGTGCCGCCGTATAAGTCGGCTTCCGTACAACGGTGGAAGCCCAGTTCTTCGGGCGTATACACCATTTCGCCTTGATTGCCAAACACCTTAAATTCGGAGGTTAACGAAATCTCGTCGTAACCGTCCAGCGAATTGACGATGGTGAAATCGGTGTTGCTCTGCTGGTAAAGATAATTGTATAGACGTGCAAGTTTCAGATTATACACGCCCAACAGCTGTCGTTTGGGCAAAGTGGGATTTACCAGGGGGCCCAGCATGTTGAAAAAAGTGCGTACCGCCAAAGCCTTGCGCACGGGAGCGACTACTTTCATGGCGGGGCTGAAAAACTGTGCATGAAGATAGGCGAAATGGCATGCATCCAGCGAACGTTTCATAACTTCCACGTTACCGGTGAATTTAACGCCGTGCGCTTCAATCACGTTCGACGCACCGCTCACCGACGAGGAACCGTAATTGCCGTGTTTCACCACATTGTAACCTGCGCCGGCTACCGTAAGGCAGGCGGCTGTGGATATGTTGAACGTGTTCTTGTTGTCGCCGCCCGTTCCCACAATGTCTATGGCATTGTATTCACTCAAATCCACAGGGACACGCATTTCCAGCAAAGCGTCACGGAAACCCGCAAGTTCGTCGGTGGTAATGCTGCGCATCAAGAACACGGTGATGAATGCCGTTATCTGGCTTTCATTAAATTCGCCTTTGGACATGCGTATCAGCACTTCGCGCGATTCGCTCCTGTCCAAATAGCTGTGTTCAAATAGTTTATACAACAATGCTTTCATGTCGGAAAATTTTATGTAAGGGACAAAAGTAGATATTCCCGACAAAACCGGCAAGAAAATTTTGCAAAAAACGGAGGGCTTGAAGGGCAAAGCGTTGAAGAATTGAAGCCGGCGTTTAAGGATGCTGCAGAGAGTTATTTGGATTTCTGCCACCAAAAAAGGAACACGCCGAAGTGCAAAAACCTTATACGGAGTATTCAATGTCAGAACTGATGCAGACTTGCACGAAGCGCAGAAAAAATTTTTGACGGAAACGAAATATGTGAGGTGAGATGAGGTGGAAAATCGAAAAAAAACTATATTTTTGCCGGAAAATTTAATAAAAAATAGCGGAGGATGAAACTTTTGCTGATCAGCAATTCGACCAATCCGGGCGAACCTTACCTGAGCCACCCGGGGCAACAGATAAAAGACTTTTTGGGAGCGCGTCCCGTCAGGGCATTATTTATCCCTTACGCAATGGTGACGGGTTCTTATGACGATTACGAATCCCGTGTGGAAACCCGCTTTGCGGAAATGGGACATCACGTTACCGGCATCCACCGTTGCGACAATGCTGCAAATGCAGTGGAGGAGGCCGAAGCCATTGTTGTGGGCGGCGGTAACACATGGGCGCTCGTGCATCGGGTGCACGCCGACGGGTTGATGGAGGTCATCCGCAAAAAAGTGTTGCGGGGAACGCCTTATATCGGATGGAGTGCGGGCAGCAACATGGCATGTCCCACCCTGCGCACCACCAATGACATGCCCATTGTGCAACCGGCAAGTTTCGACACCCTCAACCTGATACCGTTTCAGATAAACCCGCATTATACCGACGTCCAGCCCGAAGGGCACGGCGGCGAAACCCGCGAACAGCGGATTTTGGAGTTTATCAAGGTTAATCCCGACATCCGCGTGGTGGGTTTGCGGGAAAGCTCTATGCTGTTGCTTGACAGCGGTCGGTTACGCCTGATAGGCAACCCTAAGGCGCGTATCTTTCAAGAAGGCGCCGATCCGAAAGAATTGAGCGCCGAGGACGATTTTTCATTCTTGTTGCAGTGAAAAAAGCAATTTTGCTGGTGAATATCGGTACTCCCGACAGTCCCGACTGTGCAGATGTGCGGAAATTCCTCGCCGCTTATCTGAACGATCCCCGCGTGATCGTTCTTCCTCGCATCCGGCGGACGTTGCTGGTGAAAGGAGTGATTGTCCCTTTCAGGATGCGGAAATCTGCAACCGCTTATCGAAAATTATGGGAAGGCTGCGACGATTCTCCGTTGCGATTTTATTTGGAACTAACCCGCCGGAAATTGCAGGAACAACTCGGCGATTCCGTTGATGTGTGGGCTGCCGTGCGCTACGGCAATCCGTCCCTGTCTGCCGTGATAAACGCCATGAGCCGGCAAGGATACAAACAATGGACGGTGATTCCGCTTTTCCCCCAATATACGTCATCCACCACCGGCAGCATTGAGGACGGCGTTCGCGAACAGGCGAGGAAATTCGGACTGCCGCAACCGCGCATCGTCCAGCAGTTCTGGTTTCATCCGGCGTTCTTGAAGGTGTGGCAACAAAGACTGACGGCACACCATCCTGAAAATTACGACATGGTGGTGTTCACTTTCCACGGATTGCCGCTCAGTCATCTCCCCAAAGCGTGTCGCACAAATTGCACCTGCTCGCCGTATCGCGGAGAAGCGGATTATTTTTCACTGCCGCAACGATGCTATAAAGCCGATTGTCATGATTTCGCAGCAAAAATCGCGGCATTGTGCGGTTTGGATGAACACCGTTATGTGGTAACTTTCCAGTCGCGTATTTCCGGAAGATGGCTACAGCCCTATACCGACCGCGTACTGAAAGACCTTGCCGAAAAACGGCTGAAAACGCTGGTGGCAACGCCTTCGTTTGTGTCGGATTGTCTGGAAACCCGCGTTGAACTTGATATGGAGTACCGACAATTGTTCGTCGCCGGCGACGAACAGGAATACCGCAGAGTGGAAGCCTTGAATGACCGGCAGGAATGGATAGATGCGCTGGCGGAAATCTGCAAAATGTGAATATTACCCTAAATCTTTTTTTGAGGTGCTATTGCCTTTTTTGATTAGGGGCCATAAGATTAAAAGATGAGTAGGATTTCGGGATTCCCCACCTTCGGAGGGGTGTCCGAAGGACTGGGGTGGTTCCCTGTATCTTGAGAACGTTTGAAGACCTTTCATATTTGCCTAAT
>JAISWR010000050.1 GCA_031270985.1 Bacteroidales bacterium
GCAGGCTGCAATGTCTGCGCACTCACCACATAGGACTGAAACCACATCGTCTCGCCGATGTAGTAACCCGTGTTGTCGAAATGCAGATACACCTTCTCCTGAGGGTACAGGTTGGAAAAGGAATTGATGTTCCGAGCAAAGGTTTGCAGGCGCTGCACGGCGTCGGACTGCTGCGCCGGCAGCAGAACCGCCCAACAAGCAAGTAATATGAACAATATAATGCGAAGTCTCATTATCCAAATCATTAATTCCATTCATCTTCCACGGCAACATATTTCCAATCCGCTGTTCGCCCATTGCTCCGGAAATCCGTCAACTGACGCCGGATGCGGTATCTCGGATAATCATTCTCGATCGCAATTGGATGGTCACAACTTGCGGACAGGGTCTTGGAACGTTCGTCAAAATGTAAGAAAATATCGTCGGGATTGATGTTGCTGATGCGCTGCTCTACGTCATCCACCAATATCAGTGCATCGCTGTTGTTATTAACTCAAGTTTCCCACCTTATTAAATAGTGATTATCTGTCAAATATTTATAGTTTATGGATAGACACTAAAAGATATGGTTACATGCAAATAAAAAACAGAGAAGCCTACTTTCCCCAGTAAATCATTCTCTTCCACCGGTAGCGAGATGGGGGATTGAACCCCAGACCTCATGATTATGAATCATGCGCTCTGACCAGCTGAGCTACCTCGCCGTTGCTTTTGCAGGTGCAAAGATAATGCTTTTTTAATCGAGCGACACATTTTTACGCCAAAAACAGTTTTTTTTTGTATTTTTGAGGCGTTTTTACGTGTTGAATTATCTGGAATGGAACACCCCTTATACGTCTATAACAGCTTGTCTCGCAGGAAAGAACAGTTTGTTCCGATGAATCCGCCTCATGCGGGACTGTACGTCTGCGGTCCCACCGTGTATGGCGATGCACATCTGGGACATGCGCGTGCAGCCGTCACGTTCGACCTGCTGTACCGATACCTGTCCTATATCGGTTACAAAGTGCGCTACGTGCGCAACATCACCGACGTGGGGCATCTGGTCAACGATGCGGACGCGGGCGAGGACAAGATTGCGAGAAAGGCGCGGCTGGAACAGTTGGAACCAATGGAAGTGGTGCAGCATTTCACCAACCGCTACCATCACAACATGCAACAGTTGAACGTATTGCCGCCAAGTATCGAACCTCATGCGTCGGGACACATCATTGATCAGATACAACTGATACGGAAGATTCTGGATGCCGGATATGCTTACGAAAGCAACGGTTCCGTGTATTTCGACCTCGACAGGTATGCCAAAAAACACCCCTACGGCACACTTTCCGGCAGGGTGCTGGATGACCTCTATTCGCAGTCGCGCGAACTGGACGGACAGGACGAAAAACGTTTCCCGTTGGATTTTGCCCTGTGGAAAAAAGCCCTGCCGGAACATATCATGCGCTGGCAGTCGCCGTGGAGCGACGGTTTTCCGGGCTGGCATCTCGAATGTACGGCAATGAGCACCAAATATCTGGGTGAAACCTTCGACATACACGGTGGCGGCATGGACTTGCTGTTCCCGCACCACGAGTGCGAAATTGCACAGTCTGTCGCTGCGCTGGGACACGAATCGGTACGTTACTGGATGCACAACAACATGATTACCGTCAACGGAAAGAAAATGGGCAAGTCGTTGGGCAATTCCGTCACGCTCAACGAGTTTTTTGAAGGCGCACACCCGTTGCTCGAAAGGGCTTACAGCCCGATGGCGATACGGTTCTTCATCCTGCAAGCGCACTACCGCAGTACGATTGATTTCAGCAACGGCGCGTTGCAGGCATCCGAAAAAGGGTTGCAGCGACTGATGGAGGGGATGAAGACTCTGGACAATTTGCCGGCGTCGAAGAACAGTTCAATCGACATCGGCGACATTGGGCAAAAGTGCCATGCCGCCATGAACGACGACCTGAACAGCCCGATGGTCATCGCTCACCTCTTCGACGGACTGCGTATCATCCATCTGGTGAATGACGGCAAGGAAACCCTCTCCGCTGCCGACCTGCAACGCCTGAAAGAGGTGTACCACCGTTTCGTGGAGGACATACTCGGCATGAACAGCGACCAGCCATCCAACCGGCAAACAGACCTGCTGAACGGGCTGGTGAACTTCATGCTGGACATGCGACAACAAGCCAAAGCCAACAAAGATTTTGCCACTTCCGACAATATCCGCAACATGATGAACCGTCTGGGCATTGAGGTGAAGGACAAAAAAGACGGCTTTGAGTGGAGCATCAAATGATTCGGCACTGCCCCTTCGGTGATGCCTTCATCACTGAAAGCACATTGGTGAAAAGCGCCTGACTGCGTATAGGATAAGGCGCCCTTGCCTCTATGGCTACAGCCTTTTCAGCCCCTTTGTCTGCGCTTTGTCTTTCACTTCTTCCAGACTGACAGCATAACCTCCGCCCGGGGCGCTGAACTGAGATAACTTCGATTTGCGGGTCACCAGCGCCTGTCGGACAGCGTATGCTTGCGGACGGGTTTTGTAATGTGCGTCTTTCGTATCGGCGTAAATGGTGGCGATGTAGGTCTTGCCGTCGTCCAGAAAGCCGAAGCCGATGTGCGACGTGCGGGCAAATTCACCGTTGGTAGCGCCTACGAACCATTTGCCCGTACCTTGGGCTTTGCGTGCCACCGTCACGTATGCGCCGGGTTCTGCTTCAAGATATTCCGATTGTACCCAATCTACCGCCACATCCTTGATGAACCGGAACGCATCGGGAAAATTCCTGTAGGTTTCGGGAAAATCCGCCGCCATCTGCAAGGGTCCCGACATGGTGACATACAATGACAACTGATTACAAATGGTGGTGTTCACGTGTGACTGGTTGTTGGGGTTGTATCGGCTTACATCCATCTGGAAAACACCGGGGGTGTAGTCCATCGGTCCGCCGATGAGCCGTGTAAACGGCAGAATGGTGGCGTGATTGGGTTTGCTTCCGCCAAATGCCTGATATTCCGTCCCTCGCGCCGATTCGTTGCCGATGAGGTTGGGATAAGTGCGGCAGATACCTGTGGGGCGGACTGCTTCGTGGGCATTGACCATGATTTTGTATTCGGCGGCTTTCTGGACAGCATACAGGTAGTGGTTTACCATCCATTGCCCATAGTGGTGTTCGCCGCGCGGGATGATGTCGCCCACGTAGCCACTTTTTACCGCGTGATAACCGTTGTCGATCATGAAACGATACGCTTTGTCCAGAAAGCGTTCGTAATTGCGGACGGAGGAAGAGGTTTCATGGTGCATAATCATTTGCACGCTTTTGGCAGCGGCATAACGGTGAATTTCGGCTACGTCAAAGTCGGGGTAGGGCGTCATGAAGTCGAATACATCCTCTTTTGACTTGCCGAACCAGTCTTCCCATCCGATGTTCCAACCTTCAACCAACACCGCGTCGAAACCGTTTTGCGCGGCAAAGTCAATGTATTCTTTCACGTGGGCGGTAGTTGCTCCGTGCCTGCCGTGCGGTTTGGCTTTTGCGTAATCGGTGACGCCGAGTTGCACGCTTGGAAAATCGGCAGTATATGACCACTCGCTTTTGCCGGTGATCATTTCCCACCACACGCCGACATATTTCACGGGCTTTATCCACGACACATCGTCGAGTTTGCACGGTTCGTTAAGGTTCAGGGTGATGCGCGAAGCCAGAATATTGCGTGCGTCATCGCTCACGATAACGGTGCGCCACGGCGTATGGCAGGGCGTTTGCAGGTAGCCTTTGTTGCCTTTGGCGTCGGGCGTGAGGTGCGACTCGAAAATCATGTTGGTATCATCCAGATTCAGGTGCATACAGGAATAATTTATCAACGCGGCTTCGTGCAGATTTACGTACAGTCCGTCTGCGGTTTTCATCATCAGCGCCGTCTGTACGCCTGTAGGCGAGAACGGTGTTTGCGAAGAGTTGGGCGTAACGGCTTGCCGCATCAGTCCGCGAATTTCCGACAGTTTGGAGGTGACGTAATCATATTCCTGCGTGTCGTAATCGCCCGGAATCCAGAAAGCGGTGTGGTCGCCCGTCAATGCGAACTGCGTGCGTTCCTCCCTGATAACAAAATAGACGAGTTTTTCTTGCTGCGGAAATTCGTACCTGAAGCCCAATCCATCGTTAAACAGGCGAAAGCGGATAACAATCCGCCGCATGGTGTTTTGTTGCAACAGCGTCACCACCAGCTCGTTGTAGTGATTGCGGATTTCTTTTTCGTCGCCCCACACAGGTTGCCACGTTTCGTCGAACGAAGCGGTTTGTGTGGCAATAATTTCAAACCCGTCGTACAACGAAGTTTTTTCATCGTGTCGCACCGCCGTTTCCCGAGGTGCAAAGTCATAAAATTCACGTGAACCGGCTTCAGGTTGCAACTCCAAGCCCATACGACTCGGCTTGATGACCGTTTTTCCCTTGTAAACAAGCGTATAACTCGGCACTCCTCCGTTCTGCAATGCAAACGTTGCGGTAAAATGTCCGTCGGGCGACTTCAGTTCCTGAGCAACAACATAGGTACACATCCAAATTCCCAATGTCGTCATGATGATTTTTGTTGTCATAATCGGTATAAATTTCAAATATATATAATGTATATATAACATTTCAAATGCAATTTTATTTAAACTATCGGGTGTTTTTTTTCAAAAAACTGTTTTTACGGTTTTTTTAAAGTCGGGGCGGTACGGATACGGTTGTTTTTGCGGCAACGGATTTGGTTTTTTCATACAGTTCCATCATCTGTTCCGCAAAATATTCCCACGAAAAGCGCTGTTTTTCGGTTTTCATGTTTTCGGCAAACCGTTTCAGGTTATTTCCCGTAAAGGCTTTTTCCATTGCTTCCGACAGTTGGCGGGCATCTGGAGGGACGACATAACCTGCTTTGTCGTCGGTCACTATTTCCGCAAGACCGCCTACGCGGGTGACAATCATCGGAGTTTCAAAATGGTAGGCGATTTGTGTTACTCCGCTTTGAGTAGCGCTTTTGTAAGGCTGCACCAGCATGTCAGCCAGCGAAAAATAGTATTTTACCTCGTTGTCTTTGATAAATCTGTCGTGCAGGATGATGTCTTCACGGATACCCAGTCGTTCCATTCTGTCCAAATATTTCGATGGGTCGGTATAAAACTCGCCGGCAACAATCAGTTTCCGTCCCGCCGTTCCACCCTGTTGCCGCCACATCGCCCATGCGTCGAGCATCAGGTCAAGCCCTTTGTAGGGACGTATCAATCCGAAAAAAAGCAGATACTGGTGGTTGGGGTCGAGATGCAGGCGAAGACAGGCTTCTTCGCGGGTAACGCGTTCGCCGAAATTGCTGAACAGCGGATGCGGAGCAAACACGGCGGGACGGGACGTGAACCTGTCGAGGTCATCCTTTACCTGCTGCGACATATACAGGAATCCGTCCACGGAACGCACAAAGTAGCGTGTCAGGAGGGCATCGTAAAAATGTTGTTCGTGCGGCACCACATTGTCCACGTTTGCCAATACAGTGGTATGGCGGTTTTTTCGCGCCAAACGGCACACCATGCCCAAAGACGGCGATAAAAAGGGCGTCCAGTAGCGCACAATCAGCATGTCGGGCTGCATCCTGCGGATGCGGATACCTGTCCGTATCCAGTTGAAGGGATTGACGGAGTTCAACAGCCGTATGATGCGCAGACCGTCAGGCGGCGGTGATTCCGAAAACTGCGTTTTCCCGGGAAACAGCAACTGAGGGTATTGCAACGTGAAGGTTGCTATCTGCACGTCTTCGCCACGCGCTGTAAAACTACGCGCCAGCATCTCGGTGAATGAAGCCAGCCCTCCCCGATAGGGATATGCCGGCGCTAAAATTAAAATACGGAGCATAGGGGAAATGTAAAAATTGTTCCGGTATTCATGGCTCTACGGTTAATCGGTTAGCGATCATACGCTCCGCATATTGCTGCATGCGGGCTTTGATTCGGTTTTCCGTTTCGGACGTAGGTGGTATTTCGCGTATCAGGTTATGTTGCAGACGGATGTCATGAACAAAGTCATAAACGGATATGATTTTTTGTTCATCAAACTGATACATGTAGTTTCCTTCAAAATATTGAAATACGGGCTTGTGGTACATCATGGCGCAATTGACTGTTGCGGAGTCGAGCAGATTTTTCCCGAAAGCCAGAAACGGACGGTCGTAATTCAGATAACCCAATACGGTGGGCATAATATCGGTCTGCTGGGCAATCTTTTTGATTCGTCCTTTCAGGCGACCGTCCGGTTGATAAAACACGATGGGGACTTTGTACATTCCGGCGTCATTCTTGTATTCGCCGTGCATCATTTCGTTGGTGTGGTCGGCGGTAATAACAAAGAGCGTATGTCCAAACCAAGGCATTCGGGAAGCGGTTTCGAAAAAACAGCGCAGTGCGTAGTCGGAGTATTCCACGCATTTGTAAATGGGATGGTTGCCTTTTTTATCCGTAAAACGGGAGACGTATTTACGGGGAACGCGGAACGGATGATGTGACGACGCCGAAAAGACAGTCGTCATAAACGGTTGTCGGAAGGTATTCATTTTTTGGGCGAAGAACCGGAAAAATTCTTCATCCCAGACAGCCCACGTACCGTCGAAATCGCTCTTGTTGTCGTATTTGTCCATACCGAAATAATCCTTGTAGCCCGAGACGTTGGCAAATGCCTGAAAACCCATCGACCCACCGGGTGCGCCATGGAAAAAGGCGGTGTAATATCCTTTTTTGCCCAGTTCACCGGCTATTCCCGAAACGTCGTTGGACGAGCAGGAGGTAAGAAAATACGGCTCATAGAAAGCCGGAATGCTCGACAAAACGGAAGGCATAGCATCAATGGATTTACGCCCGTTGGCAAAGGAGTACTCAAAGGTCAACCCTTCGCGGATCAGCGAATCCAGAAACGGGGTATAACCCCTGTAAGCGCCGCCATCCAATTCCCTGTTCAGTTCGCCGACATATTCGGCCGAAAAACTTTCCATGATGAAAACGACCACATTCAGGTTGTTAAATGCGCCGGAAGGTTTGGGATAAACGACAGGATTGAATACCGCGTCAAGTTCTTCGGCGGTATTGAAATATCGCGGATTGGTGAAACTTCGCTTTCCGATGGTGCGATAGACGCAAAAAGGCGTGTTGAGCACAATATAGGCTTCATTCGCTCTATTGACGTATTGGTTGGCATTACTCAGCGTAACAGGTCTTACGTGAACGCCAGCCCCACCCCTGACGATTATCACGAAACATACCGCAAACACCGGCAAAACAAGCGTGTGGCGGACATAATACCATACGTTTGCCCGAACGTTTTTTACCGCAACCGGACGTCTGTAGAGCAACAACAGCAGGCAGACCATAACAGCGCCAAACAGTGAAACATACCAGTATCCGACAATGCTTGTCCCGATAATTTTCAGAATATTATTTTCGTTTGCAAATTCGTTGAAAATAGATATTGTGGTACGACGCCCCGTAAACCGGTAATAAACCATATCTCCGCAATTGGCGAGCAACGCCAAACTGTTGGTGACGATGAAAATCCATTTCGCAACCGTTTGGTATTTCCTGTTTGCCCTGAAAGGAACGGGAAACAGCATCAGCAGGAAATAAAGCAGGTTGGTGTACAAAACAGCCGTCAAGTCAAACTGGAGAGCGCCTCTGCAAAGATGCACGAAATGACCGAACGTCATGTCGGGAAAATGATCGGCATTGAACAGGTAAAAGGCGATACGGCACAGCATGAACAGCAACATCACCAACAGCGTGTTGTAAATCGCACGAATAAAACAATCACGCTTTATCCAGTCAAAAAAACAGGTACGAAACATCCTTTCCAAAAGATTTTGCGCTTGCAAAAGTACATAAAAATTGGGATAATTTGACTACTTTTGCGCCCAATTATTCAAAAACACACTTGCGCTATGAACGTCCGCTTCATTCTGCATGTACTGGGGACTTTGCTGGCGGCAGAAGGCATTTTGATGCTGCTCCCTGCAGCCGTTTCGCTGATGTACGGCGAAGGGGATGCGGTATCTATTCTCGCCGCCGCACTGACAACGCTTGCAACGGGCGCATCATTCCGTTTTTTTTTCAAAAGCGGTTCGCGTGAAATCGGCAAGCGGGAAGGACATGTCATTGTCAGCGCGGTATGGATTGTATTTACCGTGTTCGGTTCATTACCGTTCATTTTCAGCGGGCAAATACCGTCTGTTTCCGATGCGTTTTTTGAAACCATGTCGGGATTTACCACTACGGGAAGCACTATTCTCACAGACATTGAACGGCTGTCGCACGGCATGTTATTTTGGCGATCGCTCATGCACTTTACGGGCGGACTGGGTATTCTGGTGATGGCTATCGCCATTCTGCCCGTTTTCGGCGTCGGCAGCATGAGCATCTATCAGGCGGAAACGTCCAGTGCCATTGCCGGCAACCGGCTCAGTCCGAAGATCAAGGATACGGCAAGGCACATCACCCGCATCTATTTGTTTTTCAATGTTGCGTGCATGTTGTTTTATCTTCCGGAAATGGGTGTGTTCGACGCCCTTTGTCACGCATTTTCTACAACGGCTTCGGGTGGATTTTCCACCAAAAATGCCAGCATGGGAACTTATTCCGCTTATTCGCAGTATGTATCCGTAGCGTTCATGCTGCTGGCAGGCACCAATTTCACATTGCTGTTTTACGCATGGAAACGGGATTTCCGCAAGCTAACCTCCAACGACGAATTCCGCTATTACCTTTCCATTGTACTTGTGGCGTCTCTGTTTATCTGTTGCTGGTTGCTGTTCGACGGCGCGGGCACGGAACGTTCCGTCCGTGAAAGTCTTTTCCACACAGTGAGCATCCTCACCACCACGGGATATGTGGTGAGCGATTATACGCTTTGGACGCCGCCGTTGTGGTTTGTGCTCTATCTTATATCATTCGTCGGCGGTTGCGCCGGATCTACGTCGGGCGGTCTGAAAGTGGTGCGTTTTGTGCTGCTCTCCAGAGCCATACCGGTGCAATTCAAACGGATTCTCCACCAAAGAGGCATGATTCAGGTGAAGTTGAACGGACAGAACGTATCCGACGATCAATTGTTCCGTACGTTGTCGTTCTTCATGATATTTCTCTGCATTTTCACCGTCGGCGCATTAGTGCTGATGATATGCGGACTTGATTTTGTGTCGGCTGTAGGCGCAGCCATCGCGTGTTTGAGCAATTCCGGGCCGGGTTTGGGAATGGTTGGTCCGGCAGGGTCTTTCGCCGAAATATCCGCCGTCGGCAAATGGGTGTGCTCTTTCATGATGCTGCTGGGACGCCTCGAATTGTACGCCGTGTTGATATTGTGTTCCCGCAATTTTTGGAAATCGGAAGGATAATTTTACATTTTACTTATATTATATGAATCAATCTCATGATATTGAGGAAATACAGCAGTTGTATGACAGGGTGTTGCAAATCATCGTGCCAGACCATCAGCGTGAAGGACTGTCCAAAACGTCGCTGAGGGTGGCAAAATCGCTGGAATTTCTTACCGGAGGCTATCAAATTGACCCGGAATCCATCCTCACTTCATCGGTGTTCCATGAAGATTACCGCCAGATGGTGTTGCTGAAAGACATAGAAATGTATTCCATGTGCGAACACCACATGTTACCGTTTTTCGGGAAAGCGCACGTAGCCTATATCCCCGATGGAAGAATCACCGGGTTGAGTAAAATCGCCCGCGTGGTAGATGTCTTTTCGCGACGGCTGCAAGTGCAGGAGCGGCTCACGATGGAAATCCGGGACTGCATACAGAAGGCGCTCAATCCTATGGGAGTGGCGGTGGTCATCGAAGCGCAACATCTCTGCATGATGATGCGCGGGGTACAAAAACAAAATTCCGTCACTACGACTTCGGCATTCACCGGCGTGTTTCTGAAAGATCATCGCACCCGCGAGGAATTTATCCACCTCATCGGCGAGAAACTGCACTGATTGAGCTTGACGACAGTTTCCCGCGTATTCCCGCTATCGAACAATTGATTTTATAATGCGTTTGCAAAAAGATTAGGTGTATTATTCAAAAATATACGATATTTGCAAAAAAAATAACGTGGATATCAATTTATCCGTTTTCAAGCACAGTGTGGATATTCAGATAAGGTTCGGCGATATTGACCGGAACGGACATGTATCCAATACCGTTTATCCGGCGTATTACGATTTCGGCAAGGTGCAATATTTCAACGCCGTATTGGGTGATATGGACTGGGGAGAAGAGGGGTTAATCATGGCGTCCATCAAAACGGACTACCTGAAACCCGTTTACCTGAACACGAAAATTTCCGTTCTCACAAGGGTGGCATGTATCGGCAACAAAAGCCTGAACATGGAGCATTGCATTGTGGAGCGCGACACGGGCGTCGTCATGTCCGTGTGTACGACGGCGTTGGTGTGTTTCGATTACTTGAGCGGCGAGAGCATTCCCGTTCCGGAACGTTGGAGGGAAAATATCAAGGATTATGAGCGCAACGATGATTTGTCTGCAGGGTAACATCTCCATGCGCGCCGAACCTTCCGAAAAGAGCGAAATGGTGTCCCAGTTGCTTTTCGGGGAATCGTTCGTCGTGCTACAAACGGACGGCAAATGGATTCGTATCCGTTCTGAAGCAGACGGTTACGACGGATGGGTATCGGCAAACACGGCGGCATTGTGTGCGGAAGCGCCCTTCCGACAGCCTTTGCATGTGCTTACCGCGCCGCTTACCGTTTGCCGTGTGACGCCCGGCGGAGAAACGCTGTATCTTGCCGGTGGCAGCCTGTTTTCTGCCGTGCCGTTTACCTGTGCAGGCAAAACCTATGCCCCCGACATTTCCGAAATGCCTGCCGCGGATGATGTTGTGGCATTGGCGCGGCAATATTCCGGAGCGCCTTATTTGTGGGGAGGAAAAACGGTTTTCGGAATAGACTGTTCGGGACTGGTACAAATCGTTTGGCGCATGATGAACAAATGGCTGCCCCGCGACGCCAGCCGGCAAGCTCAATGCGGCACGGCGGTCGTTTTTGAAGACGCATCCAAAGGCGATACGGCATTTTTCTGCGACGCCGAAGGACGGGTGATGCATACGGGCATCCTCTGCGGAAACGATACCGTTATCCACGCTTCAGGATGCGTCCGTATTGACCGCTTCGACAGGAAAGGTATTTTCAACCTGTCCCGACAAAGTTATACGCATCAATTACATTCAATCAGAAGAATATGAATCTCAATTATTTTTTGGCAGTCGGCGCGTACATGGTGGGGTCTATACCTTCCGCAGTGTGGATAGGGAAAGCGGCGTGCGGAGTGGACGTCCGCGAGCACGGGAGCAAAAACGCCGGCGCTACCAATACCATGCGTGTGTTGGGCGTCAAGACGGGCATCCCCGTCCTGCTGATAGACATACTGAAAGGATTTGTCGCCGTTAAACTTGCGTTGTATTCGTCACATGCGGCGGGCAGTAACGTTTATGTTAATTTTCAGTTGGTGCTGGGCGTGTGTGTCGTGCTGGGACACGTATTCCCCGTATTTGCGGGATTTCGCGGCGGCAAAGGCGTGGCAACCATTGTAGGCGTGCTCCTGGCGTTGCATTGGCAGGCAACCCTCATAGCCGGCGGCGTGTTCCTGTCGACGCTGTTCATATCCAGATATGTTTCCGTCAGTTCGCTGATGATGGGTATTTCTTATCCCGTATCCATTATCGCCGTTTTCAAAACCGAATTTATCTCTCTGAAGCTTTTTTCGATAGTGGTATGCATTCTGCTGTTTTTCACCCACCGTAAAAATATTTACAGGCTGTTAAAAGGGGAAGAACACAAAGCCGACTTTTTGTTCAAACGTTCGAAGTGACACCTCTACGTGCGGCGCAAAAACAGTCTCCACGGTTTTTTGCCTCCGTGTTATCGCTGCATGTGACGCTGTTGCGGTACCACCCGTAGAACAGTCCAATTTCCTCTTCAATGATGCGTTCTGCCTTTTCGGCCTCTTCGTTGCGCAGGGAAAGGTTTTGCTGTGCAAAATGCTCGATGTCTTCCAGATTGTATAATCTGATGCCCTTCATATCGGCAACGGAAGATTCTACGTCACGGGGAAAGGCGAGGTCGAATATCAGCATATTCCGTCCTTCGGGAATATCTTCGCGGCGCACGACGACATGAGGCGCGGAAGTAGCGCAAATCAGGATGTCGGCACAGTCCAGCAGCCGTTTTTTTTCGTCCAGCCGAACGGCTGTCCCGCCGTATTGCCGCGCCAATGCTTCGGCTTTGGCGATATTGCGGTTGGACAGGAACACTTGTAATGCCTGTTTTGCTGTGAGGAATTTCAGGATATCCTCCGTCAGTTTATTGACTCCCACAATGCCTACCACTTTGTCTTTCAGTCCGGCTGTTTCCCGTTTCAGTATTTCCGCCGTTGCCTGACTGTGCGACACCGCCCCTTCAGATATACCGGTTTCGTTGCGTACCCGCTTGCCGACGTGCATGGCGGTTTGGAACAGTTTGTGCAATTGGGGCGACAGGTGGTAACGCTCGCAAGCCGCACAGTAAGCCGTTTTCACTTGTCCCTGTATGGCGCGTTCGCCGGTCAGGCTTGATTCCAACCCGGAGGTCACGCGGTACAGATGACGCACAATGCCGTCAGGGACGTCGCCCGCGCCCCAGTACAGTTCCGTCCGGTTGCACGTTTGCAGCAATACGTGTGGTTTGTCCGTATCCGGACGTATTTCCGCGAAACGTTTTTCCCGTTCTTCGAGAGAAAAATCACTATTGTTGATTGACTTGCACTGTATCATCCTCTATAACTTTCAACTTTCAATTAATTGCCGGATTTTATCCCGCAATGCAATGGAGCGGCGTACATCCTGTCCGTTGGAGGACACCGCGACGCTCATGTTCTCCGATTTCCACACAGCGGGCGAAATGAAGTCGCAAAGTGCGGGATTGTCGCATACGCAAGCCAAAATTCCCCGTGCAGCACACTCGGCTTTGACGGCTGCATTCAGATTCTCATTTTCCGTGCAGATGTACACCAGAAATGCGCCTTCCAAATCGGCGGGTTCGAAGGTTTTGCACACCCGTGTGAAAGGCAGGGCGTCAAAGCCATCCGTAAATGCCGGCGATATGACGGTGGCTTCATCGGTGAACCGAAGCAGCGCAACGGCTTTGTGGAGCGCCACTTTCCCGCCGCCAATCAACAAAATACGCTTGCCGGCGACGTCGAGGCACAGGGGCATGAATATTTTTTTACCGGAAAAATTGTTTGGCATAATAACTGATGATATAATCCGCACCGGCTCGTTTGATGGCCGTGAGGCTTTCGGCAAACACCTGTTTTTCGTCAAAGAAGCCGCGGGCGGCTCCATTTTTCAGCATCGCGTATTCGCCCGACACCTGATAGGCGACCAGCGGATGATCGGGGAAACGTTCGGACGCGCGCCGGACAATGTCCAGATACGCAGCCGCGGGCTTTACCATGACCCAATCCGCTCCTTCGTCAATATCGGCGGCTATTTCGTCCAATGCTTGATGGCAGGTGCGGTAATCCATCTGGTATGTCTTGCGATTGCCGAAAGAAGGTGCGGAAGCAGCCGCATCTCGGAAAGGCCCGTAAAATGAAGAAGCGTATTTTGCCGAATATCCGAGTATCCTCGTGTGCAGCCCTGCATCTTTCAGCCGTGTGCGAATGGCTTTCACCTGACCGTCCATCATAGCGGAGGGCGCCACAAAATCGGCGCCTGCTGCCGCATGGTGCAGCGCCATTTCCGCCAGCAACGGCAAAGTAGCGTCATTGTCCACATCCTCTCCGCGCAATACGCCGCAATGACCGTGCGAAGTGTATTCGCAAAGACACACATCCGTGATGACCGTCGTTTGCGGAAAACGCGCCTTAATCGCTTTCACCGTGCGGCAGATCAAACTGTCGGGCGACATGCCCGCACTTCCGTATTCGTCTTTGCGTGCACGGTCAATCACGCCGAAAAGCAATATTTTGTCAATACCCAGCGCTAATGCTTCGCTCAAGTCCTCCATAAGCATATCGGCAGAAAAGCGGGAAATACCCTCCATCGAAGGTATTGTTGCGCACACGTCCGTTCCCTCCGTCACAAAATACGGATAAATGAAATCCGACGGAGCAAGCCCCACGTCGGCATAACGGTCTCGCACCTGCTGAGAGAC
Source organism: Bacteroidales bacterium (assembly GCA_031270985.1). GTDB lineage: Bacteria > Bacteroidota > Bacteroidia > Bacteroidales > UBA4181 > JAIRLS01. The sequence goes on from JAISWR010000050.1 coordinate 14,213, forward strand.
ACGAAACGGACGAAACCGTGCAAATTTTTCAGGCGTTGGCATACTGTCTGTATTTGAGGGCAAATGTACATGATTTTTTCTAAACTGCACCGTACCTGAAAAGTTTTGACGGAGAAAATTCATGCTTTGCGCGGGTTGAAACAGGTGAAGGTAGATATGCGGCAGGGCGTTTGCGTCCGTTGCACTGGAGAAGCCGCTGAAACGGCGCTGTTCTCGGGGAATATTTAAGGATTTTTACGCTGTTTGCGAGACTGCCCTTGCCAACGTCTCAAGAAGATTCTTCCTAAGCGTTATCATTCTGCGGGTGTCGCAGTTTTTCCCGTGTTTCAGAAAACGGATGTCGGCAACCGTTGTTTGTAACGATCGATACCACCACAGTGCAAACAGTCCTGCGGGAAGCATCGCCGCAACGGTACAGATTTTCCCCGAAACACAAGGAACAAAAACGATGGAGAGTATGGCAACTGTCAGGTAGTACAGCGGGAAGAGCACCACGCAGGCGACGTACTGTACGGAACTGATGAACTGAGGGTCTTTTACTTTTGAGGAAGCCCGTACGGACAGCCTGTAAGGGATATAATTGAACAGCAATCCCGCCATCCACAGGGGAGTGCCTGCCAACAAGAGCAATATCCGCCAAAGCATGTCGCGTCCTGTGTGGGGCTGCGCTACGATATGATCGCGGAAACGGTATGTCTCCAAAAGCAAGAGATATGCATCAATCTGTGTCTTCAGGAAGAGCATCCCGTCGGGATTTTCAAGGGCAAGCGTTTCCATTGCAGCAACAATCCGCTGTTGCGCCGACAATCTTCCCTGTCCGTTGCGTCTCAAGCCGATTATCCCTGCGATTTCAGGCGCAAATATCCGTCGCGCCCATTCTATTTCATGATAATAGCTGTCGTTCCCGATATGTACCATGCCTTCCTTCATGCGCGCGGAGAGTGTGTCCTGCAACAATTTGAAAGCCTTTGCGGGGTTTTCCGCATACAAACCGTAATAATCCGACATTTCCAGCGCTTCCCCGTAGCGGATAATGACGTCACTCCGAAATTTCCGCGTGTCGGAATATTCCAGCCCCACAGGCACGATTTTTACACCTTTGTTGTTGCCGTATTCTTCCTGTGCCTTCATGGCGATGCGAAAAACGCCTTTTTGCAACACATTCAAGCGTTTCTTTTCATTGTGGCCGCCTTCGGGCATGATGCCCATAGCCCGTTTGCGCCGCAACACCCGGATGAGGACGTCAAACGTTTCCTGATTGTTGTCCGTACCGCCGGCGCCGTCCCGCTTACGATAAACGGGAAGAATATGCAAAAAATGCAGAATACGGATAACCACCGGATGACGGAAAATATCGGCACGCGCCACAAAAACCGGCTGACGATTTTCCGTACACAGGATACATATCGCATCCATCAACGCATTTTGATGGTTGGGCGTAAAAATAACGGGGCCTTTGGGCGCCGAATTCCTCCCGACGACCTGTATTTTTCGGTAAAAGAAAAGAAAAACGGGAAAAACAAAGAATGTCCGCACAAAAGCATATCCTTTTGAAAAACGCCCCATCTTCTTATCTAACGGCTCAAACATAACAAATCCATTTTAATACATCAGTCCTGCAAAAATACATCGTTTTTTTTTACCACAGAGGACACGGAGAACACAGAGTTTATTTTTCCTCTGTGCCCTCTGTGATCTCTGAGGTTAATAATCATCGTTTTTTTTTACCACAGAGGACACGGAGAATACAGAGTTTATTTTTCCTCTGTGCCCTCTGTGATCTCTGTGGTTAATAATCATCCTAATCAAAAAAGGCAATAGCGCCTCAAAAAAAGATTTAGCCAAAAAAACAAATATTTTGACGATACTTTTGAAAAAAAAGACTGTCTCGAATGCTTTTGAGACAGTCTTATAAAATTGGCATACTAATCTGTTTATCCGTATTTTATATATACTACTTTATCCCCATGAACGGTAATATTTTAAAAACGGTTTAACTCTTTTGCGAGTTTTCCACCCATCAATAGTCCGTATTTTGCGGGTCGAAGTTTGCCCAGCCGGCTGTCCAGTCGTCGGAGTCGGCGTCGGAGGCGAATGCGCCGGCGTAAGTCACTTTGTCGAAGCCGCTGCTCACTTTGTCGTCGGTGAAGGAGGCGCCGCTCAACAGCGGGCTGCCCGTTTGCGGGGCGTAGCGTTTGCCGGCGTTCAGTTTCAGGTCGGCGATGTCGGTGAAGGAGCGGTTGTTGCCTCCTTCGCGGCTGAAATAGCTTGCCGAAAATTCGCCTGTTGTTCCTCCATTGGCGTCAACGCCGAGTTTGTCCATTCCGCCGAAATACACGTTCTGTATTTTCAGTTCGCCGTCGGTTGCCCATTTTTGGGTGGTAGAGCCTTTGTCGTTTTCCACTATCAGTCCCACGGGGAAACCCACCGTCACCGAGTTGAAGTAGTTCAGCTTCGTGTTGCGGCGCAGGTGCATTGCTGCCTGAAACACGCCGAGTTTCGATCCGTTATCGGGGTTCATGTCGCCGCCGTTGATGTACGTGGCAGAGTTATTGAAGCCGTCTTGAACGCGGGGCCCCACCATCGTCACGTTGCTGAATGTACAGGAGGTGAAAGGTGTTTTGATGCTACCGTCGGCGTCGTTGTCCGACTCGAAACCGTTGGAGCGCGACGTATCGGCGATTCTCGGGTCGCGGATTGCCAGCGCATACTGTATTTTTCCGGAGAAGCCGTTGTCCGTGTCGAAATCGTCGTCCCAGCCTTTGTAGGCGATCAGGTATTTGGCGTTCACCGCGCCGCCGAACCACTCAAAGGAATCGTCGTTGCTGTAGGACACCTGCACGTGGTCGAACGTGGTGCCGCTGCCCACCGATCCCAGCGTGATGCCGTTGATTTCCTGATCGGTTTTGAAGGGGTATCCCGCAAATTCCACGCGGATGTAGCGGTACACACCCGAATTGTCGGTGTTGCTGCTACCTCCGTAGGTGGTGCGCGGACCGCCTTCGATGATTTTCGCGCCGCCGTTGTTCGTTGCCCGTCCGCAGATGATCAAACCGCCCCAGTCGCCCGGTTTGCGGCTGCCTTTCGTCTGCGCCGAAGTGAAGACGATCGGTTCGTCCTGCGTGCCTTCGGCAATCACTTTACCGCCCGGCTCTACCACCAGCGCCGCCTTCGTGTCCTTGTCGCCCTTGATGACCGTTCCTTTCTCGATGGTCAGCGTGGCGCCGTTGCACACGTATACCCAGCCTTTGAGCACATACTTGCCTTTTTCAAGCCGAAAGTCGCTCGTGATTTCAAACTCCTGCTCGCCGTTGCCTATCTGCGTGCCGTTTTCAAACAGCACTTCCGACACCGGAGTGTCGTCCTTCTTTTCCTTGTCGCATGCCGTAAAGGCGGCAAAAATCGCTGCCGCTACGATACTTAAAAACTTGTTCGTTTTCATGATAAAAAATTTAAAATTTAAATAATATAAAATTGGTTAAAAAAAATTTCGATGGTTGAACGTGGTGCAAATCCTGAATTTTAGATTTCTTAAATCCGTCAGGTTTTAAAAAGCCCGTCAGGTTTGGGAGGAAGTGTTTGAAACCAGTCGGTATCAGGTCTAAAAGACGGCTGAGGTACAGCACGGGAATCAACGAGCGGTAACGTTTCAGCATTGCAAAGACGCCGACAAACGACGCAAACTCGCCAAACGCATTGGACATACCGAATGTCGGCAGGTGCAAACATCCGGTCAAATTTCCCTTGCCCGGCATGTGGCGGGATTTTCGTGAAGTTAGTTCCCCGTTCGGACAAACTTGCATCCCCTCTGCGCTATCCGTCCGGGTTTTGCCTGCGAACTTGGAGGGCATAAACTCACGGGATAAATCGAACGCGGACTGCGCGGTAAATTTGCGGACTGCCGCCATCATGACAAATATTTTCCTTGACATAATAATTACATTGAATTACGCTGCAAAGAAACATCGCCGATGTTACCTGATGATTACAGTAAGTTTACTTTTTTGTTAAGAAAGTGTTACGAAAGTGTTAAGGGACATGCTACGCGATTGCCCGTCACGGGAAATACCGGCGATACCGGTTAAAGACTGTGGCTACATCAAAAGTAGCAAAACCGTCATCGGTAGTCCTCTGTTTGGGCGGGATTTTGCCCAAGGTTGCAACGTTTCACCTCACGGTATGATGGTTTCCACTTCTTTGAAACCGAATGTTCTTATGCTGTTGTCGGCGGTGCGCAGTTCGAGCATTCCATAGCGGTTAACGCCGATGATGCGGGCTTCGAAGCGTTCTCCGTCGGCGCAGTAGGTTTTCCATTCGTTGAAACGGTACAGTCGGCGGATGTAATCGTTGTGTAGCGTTTCAGGTGTCGTGCGCAGTTGCAGATAGCGGTCGGCGATGCGTTGCAATATCCGGTGCAGGCAGTTTTCCAAATCGAAATACCGACTTGTTATCTGGTATAGCGACACGGGATTTGGGGCGTCGCCGACAAACTGTTCCTGATTGATGTTGACGCCTATCCCCGCTATGGTTTTTGTCACCCGTGCACCTTCCATAAAATTTTCCACCAGAATGCCGGTGATTTTTCGGTCGCCGGCATATACGTCGTTGGGCCATTTAACGGTAACGCTGTCCGCATATTGCGCAACAAAGTCGCATACCGCCAGCGCCACAGCTTTGGAGATGCCGAACTGTTCGGCGCCTTTCACAAAAGTGGGGTAAAGAAGAATGGAAAAGGTGAGGTTTTTGCCCGATTCGCTTTCCCATGCGTTACTGCCCTGTCCGCGTCCTTCGGTCTGACAGTCGGCAACGACTACCGTTTCTTCCGGAAGATGTCTGCCGGCAGACAGTTGTATCAGATGCCGATTGGTGGATTCGGTCTGTTGCAGCCTGATGATATTCATAATGGCGAAAATTCAAAAAACAGAACAAATATAAAGGAATTACCGGATTTTCGCATAATTTTTTATACTTTTGTTTCGATATTTGACGGATGAAGCAGAGAAGTTGGTTTATTGCGGGTGTACGCCATAGAGTGAAGGCGGATATGGATGTGCGGCGTACCGCTATTTTTACGGCGTATGCACTGCGCTATTTGCAGATATTTGCCTTTGTCGGCGCATTTTTTGGCGTGATGATTGCTGTGGACTATTTTCTGCCTCAGGTGAACATAAAAGCACAAATTACGGGAAAAGAGCGTGACAACAGGGGTAATCACATTTATTTCGGACAGCGCTACTCCGTTACGGTGAACGTGGAGGCTTTCAACAACCTCCCAACCGGCGGCTTGGTGGATATTTACCGCACATCAGTGTTTGCTACGCCCGTAAAGATAGAATATCGTGGCGCGTATGTCGGCGCACCGTTCAACATTTACTGTTTTCCGCCACTTTTTTTTGTATGCATGTCCGGATGCCTATCGTTTTTTCTGTTGCTGAAAAACTGTCCCGATTCGGGCGTGAAGCGCGATACGCTAATTTCTGCAGGCATTCTCAATGTCATTGCATGCCTGCACACGCTGGCTTATTTGCTTTTATGACAGCCATTGCGCAAGCGTTACGAAGTCCTGTACGCTCAACTGTTCGGGGCGTTTGCTAAGCAGCGGATGATTTTTGTTTTCGGCGGGCAGCAAACTTTTCAACGAGTTACTCATCATCTTCCGTCTTTGATTGAACGCGGTTTTCACCAGCCGGATGAACAAATGTTCGTTGCAAGGCAGCACGTCCGTTTGGTTGCGCGTGAGGCGGATTACTCCCGATTTGACTTTTGGCGGCGGCACAAACACGTGTTCATGCACAGTGAACAAATATTCAATATCATAAAACGCCTGCAACAACACACTGGTGATGCCGTATGTCTTCGATCCCGGCGGCGCGGCAATGCGTTCCGCCACTTCCTTTTGCAACATGCCTACCACTTCCTGCACCATGTTGCGGTGTTCCAGAATTTTGAAAAATATTTGCGACGATATATTATAAGGAAAATTGCCGATAACGGCAATTTTTTCATGAAAATGTTCTTCCAGCGGATAGCGCAGGAAATCGGCAACCACCAATTTTCCGTGCACGTCGGGATACCGTTTTTCAAGAAATGTCGCCGCTTCGACATCAATCTCCACAAAAGTGATGTCAAAACGCCGATTCTGTAGCAATAACGGCGTGAGCGCCCCTGTTCCGGGTCCCACTTCTATCACCTTATGGACGCCTTCGGCACGCAACGACGACACGATTCTTTCCGCCGTTGCCGCATCGTTCAAAAAATGCTGACCAAGTTGTTTTTTGGGTTTTATGTTCATAAATTAAATTTTGGAGATTGCTTGTGCGCCAGCATCTCTTGTGCAATACACAGTTGTTCGTGCCATTCCTCGCCGTACTTCCTGATCAAAGCCTCTTTCAGGAAAACATACAGTGGTACTCCCGCTTTCTGTCCATGTTTCCGTGCGTCGTCGCAAATATCCCAACAATGGTAGTTCACCGCCTCAAATTCGGGATATTTGGTGATACGCACAGGGTAGAGATGGCACGACAACGGTTTGCGAAAATCCGTCTTGCCCTCACGGTAAGCCTTTTCGAAAGCGCAACTCGCAATACCGTCCTCCATACAGGCAAAAGCACAATCGGCGTCACCCACCAGCGGGGTTACCCTCTCTCCATCGGCGTCGGTCACATAAACACCTTCCTTTTCTACCACCGCGATGCCATCCTGTGTCATATACGGACGTACACCCTCCCAGACGCGTTCCATGACGGCAATTTCCCCTTCTTCCAGCGGCGCGCCCAAGTCGCCGGCAATGCAACACATGCCTTTACATGACGAAAGACAGCACATGAACGGCTGTTCAAGAACGTCCAAAGACACTATGGCGTTACCGATTTGTATCATAATGCCACAAAGTAACACAAAAATCCCGACTTTTTAAAATTTTCGGAATGTCGTGAGATTTTTTTTGCACAGATACATCAAATAAACAAATTGATAACAAGAATATTACAAATTAATTGCAAAATGTTTTGGAAATATTATTAAAAAATCATATATTTGTATTCTCAAAAAACTAAAAAATATAAAAATATGAACTTTAGAAAAAACTTTGTTTTCCTCCTTTTGGGAAGTTTGTTATTTACCGCCTGCCATTCCGTTGAGCCGTGGAAAAATTCCTCTTTGCCGTTTGACGAACGAGCGTCGGACTTATTGAAGCAGCTTACTATAGAAGAGAAAGTTACATTGATGACCAACAATTCTGCAGGCATTGACCGATTGGGTATTCCTCCTTACGAATGGTGGAACGAAGCGTTGCACGGCGTTGCACGCGCAGGCAAAGCCACCGTGTTTCCTCAGGCTATCGGTCTTGCCGCCACATTTGATGATGAAGGCGTGTATGAAACTTTCGGTATCATATCCGACGAAGCGCGCGCCAAACATCACGAGGCTGTCCGTAACGGCGAACGCAAACGTTATCAGGGATTGACCTTTTGGACACCCAACATTAACATTTTTCGCGATCCGCGTTGGGGACGCGGACAGGAAACATACGGAGAAGACCCGTATCTTACGGGGATGATGGGTGTTGCCGCAGTACGGGGTTTGCAGGGCGACGGCACGGAAAAATACGACAAAACCCATGCTTGCGCCAAACATTTTGCGGTACACAGCGGTCCGGAACGAAACCGCCATAGTTTTGACGCCAAAGACATATCCAAACGCGACCTGTACGAAACTTACCTGCCTGCTTTCAAAAAACTTGTCACCGAAGCGGGAGTAAAAGAGGTGATGTGCGCTTATAACCGCTTTGAAGGCGACCCGTGTTGCGGTAGTCGTACCCTGCTGATGGACATACTGCGCAACGAATGGGACTATGACGGCATTGTGGTGTCCGATTGCGGCGCTATTGACGACTTCTACAAAAAGAACCGCCACGAAACACATCCGACAGTGGAAAACGCTGTTGCCGATGCGGTGATTGCCGGTACAGACCTCGAATGTGGCAGCAGTTATAAAGCGATGACGGACGCCTGCAAAGCGGGGCTGATTTCCGAAGAGCAAATCAACGTGTCCGTTCTCAGGCTGTTGAAAGCACGCTTTCAGTTGGGTCTTTTTGACGAAGACCATGAAGTGTCATGGGCTTCCATTCCTGCAAGTGTGGTGGAAAGCGACGAACACAAAGCCAAAGCGCTGGAAATGGCTCGCAAAAGCCTGACGTTGCTGCAAAATAATAACCGTGTGTTGCCCCTCTCTAAAGAACTGAAAAAAGTGGCAGTGTTGGGTCCAAACGCCGACAATAAGGAAATGCTGTGGGCAAACTATAACGGTATTCCCGACGAATCAATAACCATCCTGCAAGGCATCCGCAGCAAGTTGCCGGAAGCCTCCGTTATCTACGAAAAAGGCTGCGACTGGGTGAATGACAAAGCGTTTTTCAGTTATTTCAACCATTGCATGTACAACGGTCAGCAGGGTTTCGGCGCTACATTCCGCAACACAGTTGATTTTACAGGCGACGAAGCGGCGAAGATGCAGATTGTCGCCCCTTTATCGTTTAGCACGGGCGGCAACACAGTGTTTGCTGCCGGTGTAAACCTGAAAAATTTCTCGGCACACTTCGAATCGGTGTTTACCGCTCCCGCTACGGAAAATATCACGCTCCGCATCTCCGGCGCTGACGGCTACAAACTGTTTGTGGACGACGAACAAGTGATGGAACAAAGACGTCCCTCGTGGGAACTGATGTTTTCCAAACGGGATCATGTGATGAAAGTTGTCAAAGGCAAAGAATACCGCATTCGTCTTGAATTTTTCAAAGGCGACGGCAGCACTCCGGCTTCACTCACATTCGATGTCGGCTACACAAAAGAGGTGGATTATGACGCTGTAGCCGCTTCGGTAAAAGATGCGGACGCCATCATTTTTGTAGGCGGTATCACTTCGGCGCTCGAAGGTGAAGAAATGCCTGTGGAAATTCCCGGATTCAAAGGCGGCGACCGTACCGGAATAGACCTTCCGGCGGTGCAGACCAAAATGCTGGAGACACTGGGAAAAACGGGCAAACCGGTAGTCTTTGTATTGTGCGCAGGTAGCGCTATGGCGCTTGCGCGGGAAGCTGTACATGCGGACGCTATCCTTAATGCGTGGTATCCGGGGCAACAGGGAGGCTTAGCCGTTGCCGACGTGCTCTTTGGCGACTACAACCCTGCCGGACGCTTGCCGCTGACGTTTTACGCTTCTACCGACCAACTCCCCGATTTTGAGGATTACCACATGGACAAAGGACGCACTTACCGCTATTTTAAAGGCAAACCCCTGTTCCCGTTCGGACACGGGTTGAGTTATACCGCGTTTGCATACGACGACGCACAATTGAGCAAGGACGCAATAGAAAAAACCGAATCCGTCACGCTTACGGTAAACCTCACGAACAGCGGCACAACGGATGGGGAAGAAGTAGTGCAGGTGTATATCCGAAATTTGCAGGACATTGACGGTCCGGCGAAGAGCCTGCGCGCTTTTAAGCGGATTCCTGTGAAAGCCGGCGCTACGGCTTCTACAGACATCCACCTGTCCCCGTCGGCATTTGAATTTTTCGATCCGCAGAGTGAACAACTCACCGTGAAAGCAGGTACATACGAGATTTTTTACGGCGGTTCTTCGGCAGATGCAGCATTGAAAAAAACGTATGTGACCATCAAGTGAGGCAACGTTTTGCAACCGCTGTCAATAGGGTTGCACCTACACCGTAAAAACTGAAAACTCCTGATTGTCATCGACAATCAGGAGTTTTCAGTACCCGGGGCCGGGATCGAACCGGCATGGGTGTAACCCCACTGGTGTTTGAGACCAGCGCGTCTACCAATTCCGCCACCCGGGCAGAAACAGCAACTTTTCGGGGACAAAGATACATATTTCTTTATTTCACCCAAACAGTCATGCAAAAAAAATGTATTTTTGTGTCGCTTTTATGTCAGATGATGGAAATCGCTTTGTTTTGATGGCACAAACTCATTCTCATCAAGCGGATATGGTTTGTTTGGCCTCTGTGTCGGTCGGTTACCGGAGGCAGCCTGTTTTATCGGACGTCAGCGTTTGCGCCGACAGGGGAGAATTGGTGGCGCTTGTCGGACGCAACGGAATGGGGAAAAGCACACTGATGCGCACCATCGCCCGCTTGCAGCCCAAACTGTCGGGTGATGTGCTGTTGTGCGGGAAACCTGTTGAAGGCTATTCGCGCAACAGACTGTCCGGCACGTTGAGTATTGTGTCCACCGAAATTGTAAGCGTGTCGCACCTCACCGTGAAGCAACTTGTGTCTTTCGGACGTTTTCCACACACCAACTGGATAGGCAGACTCACGGCAGATGACATGGCTTTGGTGGAAGAGGCAATACAACTGACGGGTATTGCTTCCATCGGCAACAAAAAATTGTACCAAACCAGCGACGGTGAACGCCAAAGAGCAATGATTGCCCGTACATTGGCACAGGATACCCCTGTTATCCTGCTGGACGAACCGACGGCTTTCCTTGATATGGCGGGCAAGTATGAAACCGTTAGACTGCTGGGGCAACTGACGCGCCGCAAGCATAAAACCATCATTTTTTCGACACACGACCTGAATATTGCCATGCAGGAAGCCGATAAGTTATGGCTGATCACCGACAACGGTATGTGCGAAGGGGCGCCCGAGGATATGGCGCTCGACAACCGGCTGGACAGATTGTTTGAAAACTCCAGTCTGCATTTTGATGGCACAAGCGGCACATTCGGTATCCGTCGCAGCCATGCGTCGACAATTTATCTTCGCGGAAAGGAGAAATATCTGTTTTGGACACAAAAGGCGCTGGAACGAATAGGTTATGAAGTGGTTTTCCACCACGGCCATCCTGAGGATGCCATGAGCGTGTCGGTTGCGCTACAGGGGCAAGGCGATCCCTTTCCCTGCTGGACTTTGCAACGGAACGGACAGGAATTGCGCTTTAATTCCATTCTCTCGCTGTGCCGACATCTGCGCGACATCTGCACGTAATCTGCGCAACATCTGCGCAATACCTGCGCAACATCTGCGCAACATCTGCGCAACACCTGCGCAACATCTGCACGACATCTGCGCAACATCTGCGCAACATCTACGCAACATCTGCGCGACATCTGCGCGTAATATCTTCCCCAAATTGTTCATTTAAAGAAGATTCCCCGTCGGAGGAACAGCAGGGAAGGGAAACGAATATGTAAGCCCTGATTGTATTTTGTGATGTAACCTGCTGTTATATTGGCTAATAATACTTTATCGGTGAGGTATTTAACAATTATTAAGATTTTTTATATTTTATAAATGCGGCATAATGACTAACATTGCAAAAAAAAATCAGATGAAGATTAAAAATATTATTTATATTGTTCTTGCCCTTGTATTTGTAGGGCTTATCCTCTATAAGATCGTCTCGTCGAAGCCCGTACAGACTCAAGGATATGCGCGGCAGGCGGTGATGGTCAATTTGCAGGTAATGAGGTCGGAACAGTTTACAGAAACATTGGCAGTGACCGGTTCGGTGGAAGCCAACGAAGAGGTCATTCTGAAAAGCGAAGTTTCGGGAAAAATTACGGGGATTCACTTCAACGAAGGTACGCGAGTTGCAAAAGGCGACCTGCTCATCAAGGTGTATGACGATGATTTACAGGCACAGTTGGTGAAAGCGCAAGCCAATCTGAAACTCACCGAAGACGTGGAAGCCCGCCAACGGCAATTGCTGGAAAAAGAAGCCATCAGCCGGCAAGAGTATGATGTAGCGTATGCCAACCTGCAATCCGCACAGGCGGATATTGCGTTGCTGAAATCTCAAATATCGAAAACCGAGATATGCGCCCCGTTTGACGGCAGTATCGGTTTCCGCAAAGTGTCGCCCGGGGAATACATCACGCCGGGTACGGATATTGCCTCGCTGGTGAATGACAATCCGGTGAAAATACAATTTTCGGTGCCTGAAAAATACGCCGGCGCCATCGGGAAAAATTCCATGATACAATACACGCTGGAAGGGATGTTGCAAGAACGGACAGCCTCGGTGTATGCGGTGGAACCTACTATTAATCAGGCAACCCGTACGTTACAGATGAAAGCCCTCACACCTAACGGAGACAGAGCATTGACGCCCGGTGCATTCGTCAGGATCAACGTCCGCATGGAAACTCGCAACGTTCTGATGGCGCCCGCCAATGCATTGCTTTCCGAATCCGTCGGGCAAAAGATATTCATCTACCGCAACGGAAAAGTGGAACCTGTGGTGGTGCAAACAGGCACGCGCACCAACAACAGAGTGGAGATTCTCAGCGGCGTCAATGCGGGCGATTCACTCATTACTACAGGTTTGATGCAAATAACGCCACGATCGGATGTGCGTCCGGCAAAGATCGATTAAACCTGCGAATGTTCATGAACCTGAAAAACACCAGTACCCTGTTATGAGTTTAGCCTCAACAAGTATCAAACGCCCTGTCATGGCAATCGTCATGTCGTTGGTGGTAGTAATTTTCGGATTGATAGGCATCACTTCGTTGCCTGTGCGCGAATATCCGAGCGTTGACCCGCCCATCATCAACGTGATGACATTCTATCCGGGCGCCAATGCCGAAATTATTGATTCCCAGATAACGGAAATTCTCGAAGCATCCATCAACGGCATTGCGGGTATCCGTACGCTGACGTCCACCAGCAACGACGGTATGAGCAATATTGTGGTGGAATTTGAGCTGGAGGTGGATATGGAAACCGCCGCCAACGACGTGCGCGACAGAGTATCGCGGGTACAAAACCGCTTACCGAGGGACTGCGATCCGCCTACTGTCACCAAGTCCGACGCCGATTCCAATCCCATCATCATGCTCGCCGTCCGCAGTGACAAACGCGATCCGCTGGACTTGTCGGATATCACCGACCGTATGTTCAAGGAACGCCTGCAAACCATTCCCGGTATCAGCGAAATACAGATTTACGGCGAAAAACGTTATGCCATTCGTATAACGCTTGACCCCGCAAAACTTGCCGCTTACGGGCTTACCGCAGCCGACGTCCGCACGCAGATTACCTCCGAAAACGTTGAACTTCCTTCCGGACGCATTGAAGGTACGGAACTGAACCTCACCGTGCGTACGCTGGGACTGCTCAGAACGCCGGACGAGTTTGAAAATCTGATTATCGCGGAGGTGAACGGCGTTCCCATCAAACTGAACGATATAGGCCACAGCGCATTTGCGGCAGAGAACGAAAACACCATCACCAAATTCAACGGCGAACCGTGTGCCATCATTGCCGTTTTGCCGCAGTCGGGCGCCAACAATGTGGACATATCCGACCGTTTCAGAGAGCGGCTGGAGGAAATCAAACTGGACATACCTGAAGATATTTCGGCGGAAATCATCAACGATACCACAGATTTTGTACGCAAATCCATCAAAGAGGTGGAAGAAACCATTCTTATTGCGTTTGTGCTGGTTGTGCTCATCATTTTTCTGTTCCTGAGGAGTTGGCGTACCACCATGATACCGATCATCGCCATCCCCGTATCCCTCGTCGGATCGTTTTTCATCATGTATCTTTTCGGATTTTCCATCAACGTGCTCACTTTGCTGTCCATCGTGCTGGCGGTCGGGTTGGTGGTGGACGACGCCATTGTGGTGATGGAAAACATTTTTGTGAAAATTGAAGAAGGCATGTCGCCCATAGAAGCGGCGTTCAAAGGATCGAAGGAAATCTATTTCGCCATTCTTTCCACCACCGTAGTGCTGGTATGCGTATTCATGCCGGTGGTTTTTCTGAGCGGCACGACGGGCAGGCTGTTTCGGGAGTTCGGCATCGCTATTGCGGGCGCGGTTATCATCTCCGCTTTTGTCGCGTTGAGCCTCACCCCGATGATGTGTTCCAAAATTCTGAACGTATCTTCCTCACATACTAAATTCTACCGTATCACGGAAGGTTTTTTCGAGTCGCTCACCATCGGTTACAGCCGGATGTTGGGTAATTTTATTCGCCGCCGCTGGATGGCTGTCATTATCATTGTGCTGGCATTTGGCGGTATTGTGCTCATTTTCGTGAATCTGAAAACAGAGTTAGCGCCTCTGGAAGACCGCAGCAGGATTACTTTGCGGGTGAGCACTCCGGAGGGTACCTCTTACGAAAGTTTCCTCATCTATGCCGATGAAGTCGCCGACATGGTACAGGATTCCGTTCCCGAACTGTTGGGCGCACAGTCCATGATACGAAGCGGTTTCGGCTTTGTCCGCGCTTTTTTGGTCGATCCTGAGTTGCGCAACCGTTCGCAACAGGAAATAGCGGATAAATTAGTGGAAGACACACGCAACATGACGCAAGGAAAAATTCTGGTGACGCAAGACCCTACCATTGGCGACCGCCGATCGGGACAGGGCGTACAGTATGTGATTCAAGCAAATTCCATCGAAAAACTGAGGGAAATCCTGCCCTCATTTATGGACGGGGTGCAACGGAATCCGACTTTTTCGTTTTCCGACGTGAACCTCAAATTCACCAAACCGGAATTAGTCGTGAATATCGATCGGGAAAAAGCGCGGTTATTGAACGTATCCACTACGGCTATTGCCCAAACGCTACAATTAGCGTATGCGGGACAGCGCATCGACTATTTTACAATGAACGGCAAACAGTATCAAGTGATCGCCGAAGTAAGCAAGTTTGACCGCAACAAGCCCGATAACCTGTCCGCATTGTACGTTCGTAGCGGCAACGGCGACATGATACAGTTGGACAATCTGCTGACCGACTCGGTGAAAAGCAACACCCCGTCGTTGTACCGTTTCAACCGCTATGTGTCGGCAACCGTGTCGGCAACGATGGCAAAAGGCTATTCTTTGGGCGACGGCATCCAGGCAATGGATGAAATATCTTCCGGCGTGCTGGACGACACATTCAAAACAGATTTGTCCGGTCAAGCGCGCGAATTGTCCGAAAGTTCCAGCAGCATTTATTTTGCTTTCGTGCTGGCGCTGGTGCTGGTGTATCTGATACTTGCGGCACAGTTCGAAAGTTTCCGCGACCCGCTGGTCATCATGTTTTCCGTGCCGCTGGCATTGGTCGGATCGCTCTTCTCCCTGTGGTATTTCGACCAAACCATCAATATTTTCAGTGAAATCGGGATTATCATGCTGATAGGACTGATTACCAAAAACGGCATCCTGATTGTGGAATTTGCCAATCAACGCAGGGAAATGGGTTATTCCATCTTTAAAGCCGTACTGGATGCGGCAAGCTCCCGTTTGCGTCCCATTCTGATGACCAGTCTGGCAACCATGTTCGGCATCCTGCCGATAGCGCTGGCGTTGGGTGCGGGAGCGGAAAGCCGTGTATCCATGGGCATTGCAGTTGTGGGCGGAATGTTGTTCGGCACCATTCTCACCCTGTTCGTCGTTCCGGTGATGTACACGTTCATCACTGCCAAAAAGAGGGTGGTCATCAAAGAAGAAGATTATTTGTAAAGAAATGAAGAAAACGATTTGCCTTTTAGGCATCATAAGTTGCTGTATCGGAGTATATCCGCAGGAACAAGAACGAGTGGAAATTCTGACCGCATCCGAAGAGAAGACGCTCAATATTTCCGTCGATCGGGAATATAAAACGACAATAGTGTTGGAAGCGGAATTGTCGCGGCTTACCTTGACGGACGCCATAGCCGAAGGATTGAAAAATAATTTCTCTATCCTGTTGGCGCGCAACAATGAACAAATCAGCAACAATAACGTCACTCCGGGTAATGCCGGAATGTTGCCTTCTGTGACGCTGAACGGAACAGCGACCAAAGGAATTGCCGATTCCAACATGGAATTTGCTACAGGCGGTTCACAGGATAGAACAGGCGCCAAATCTACCAACCTGAACGGAAATGTGGCGCTGGACTGGACTATTTTCGACGGATTGACCATGTTTGCCAACTATGATCGATTAAAAGCCCTGCAAGTCGTAGGAAGGGAGAACTTTCGCTCTGTATTGCAGGAGACCGTCGCTGCCATCATGACCGTATATTTCGATATTGTAAGCCGCCAGCAGGAACTGGATGCCATGAAACACATTCTGGAGATATCGCGCAGACGGTTACGCAGCGCCAACGACCTGTTTCAGGCAGGCAAAGTGTCCAAGGTGGATTTGCTGTCCGCGCAGGTGGACTACAACGCAGATACCGCATCGTACATACAGCAAACCGAAGGGTTGAGGGATGCCAAAATCAGGATCAACCAACTGCTGGCACGGGATATTGACGGTGATTTCCGCGTGGCGGACACCATCGTCATCGACCAGACGCTGATATACGGGACGATACTCGACAAAGCCCTGTCGGAAAATCCGGATGTCATCATCTCCCGGATGGAAGCAAGTGCAGCCGGATTCACGCTGAAAGCAGCACAAGGCGCCCGTTATCCGGTGGTGAGGATCACCTCGTCATACGTCATGGCACAGCAAAATTCCGAGTCGGGACAAATATCCCAAAATAAATCCAATACGTTCAACTACGGAGCCACCGCAAGTATCCCTCTGTTTCGCGGGTTCAATATTAACCGCGAGATCAAAAACGCCAAACTGGAAAAAGAATCTGCCGAACTGCGCTACGAGGAGATGCGAAAAGCCATTGAAACACAGGTGGCCAGAGCATACAGCGCATACGAAGTAAATCGCAAACTTGCGCTGTTTGAAACCGCTAATTTGGGACTTGCCGCCGACAATCTGGACGTATCTATGGAACGCTACCGCTTTGGCGCCATCTCGGCAATAGAATTGCGCGACGTGCAACGCAGCTACATCTCGGCAACCAACCGCACGATTGTGGCAGTATATAACGCCAAAGTAGCCGAAACCGCATTGAAACTCCTCACCGGCGAGGTAATGGCATTTGATTGACTTCGCAATCGGCGCGGCGCGCCGCCCACGTCTTCGCCATGATATTCAAAACACTGCCCGCATTCCTATTTTCATCTGTCTTCCGAAATCAGGATAAAGTGGAGAAACAGTGGCGTAGCGCCAATCGAAAATGTTCATCATCGAAGCGAATATTTGCAGGGGTGTACGCGGGATGGAACAGGTGAGGTTGGCATCGAAGTTGAAATAGTTGCCGGTATTCACTTCCTCCCTCAAGAAACGGTCGGTACGGTATTGTGATACATATTTGCCCATCAGGTTGGCTTCCCATGTACTTTTGGAGAACGAAACGGTGGCGTTGGCAATGAACGGCGGCTGTTTTGTGTAATGTTTCCGCGAGGAAGGGTCTTTGCGCCTGACGTATTTGTAGGATACGTTGCCCGACGCGGAGAGGCAGCCCATCTGTTTGAGGCTGTGGAAAGACACTTCTATGCCGTAAGTTGCCAAATTGATGTTTCTCATGTAGTACCGCAACACGTTACGGTCGTCGTAATACGGTGTTTTGGTAAATTCCGAAGTATTTTTCTGGTTCATGAGAAAAAGTGTCCAAATGATGTGTCCCCTCTCTTCTATATGGTGTTTCCATCCGAGTTCCGCACCGGTGCGTATTTCCCGTTGTAATCCGCCCACAAGCGGTTTTCCCGTCGTTTCGTCCATCAAAGGTGCGCCGTTGTTTCCGGTGAGAAGTTGCAAGGCAGTCTTGTCCACCGGCAGCATACCGCTGTTGATGACAATGTTCAGCGTGCGTCTGCCGCGCTGGTGAGATACGCCGGCGCTCATGCCGAACAGCGCGGGTTGCCATTCGTCGGACACCGCCTGCGCCGCATCGCCGAAGCCCTGCCCGGGAACGTAATATTCGTAATATTCACGGATGAACTTTACGCCCGCATGAATATCTGTTTGCCCGAAAGTATGCTGGTCAAGCAGGGTTGCCGACAGGATTTTCTTTTTCGACATGCCGTGCGCATAGTTTGCCGACGAAGCGAACATGACGCCTGCCCGCAGCACGTTGTTTCTCACCGGCGAAAAAGCCTGAAACACCGCTGCCGTGAAAATCGAATCGGGTTCGTCCAGCATGTGGTTTCGTTTGATGGAATCGGCTATCTGCACCACCGATCCGGAAGAGGTAAAATAATAACGATCCGGGTATAAATCCATGCGGTTGAGAATATGGCTGAGTTGCAATTCGGTAGAAGCTTTTGCCGATTCGTTGATTTTCAGCCGCGCAGTTGCCACGTTGTAGCGCATCGGGTCGTATTCCCACAAATCCGCCAACTGGCTTTGAGGCGCCGCCAGACTGTCGAATACTGCCTGCGTCACGTAGCGTGTGCCGTAAGTGTAAAAGTTTTCGAGCGCAAACTCTATCCTGTCCTTATATTTATATTCCGCTTTTCCGTAGATGTTCCAAAGATTTTCTTTGCTGTGGCGTCCCTTTGGACCGTCGGTGCTGCTGTTGAACAAAGACAGGGCGTAATGCAGGCGTCCCGTTTTGTCGTTTCCTGTCTTTCCGCCGTGCAGCACGCCGAAGCGCAGGCTGTTGAACGTACCGTATTCTACTTCCGCCTGCGTGATAAAGTCGTCGAAAGTCTTGGTTTTGATGTTCACCACGCCGTTCAGACCGCTGAAACCCAGCAGCAGTGAGTTGCCCGAACGTACCACTTCCACCGATTCAATCATTGCAGCGGGCAACAATGAAGGCGCTTCCACCCATTCCGCCATAGGTCCTGCGCCGTTGGTGGAGAGCGAAACGCCATTGACCGCATAATCCGCCGCCATGTTCTGTCCCCGCAGCAAATAATAGTGTTTTTTGCGGCGTCCTTGTGTGGAAGGCATTCCGTTGACCGAATACTTCAAGGCGTCGAACAGGTTCACCGCTCCCGTTTTTCGATGTTCTTCGGATGTGATGTAAGTAATGGACGTTTCCCACGCCAACGGTTCCACTGTGAGATTGAGCAGGGGCGACGTTCGTTTTCTGCCGTATATTGACACCTCCTCAATGGAACGAACGGTGTCGGGCGGCAGTGTTTCCGTTTGTCCGGAAAGTTGCCCCGCCAGAGCGACCGAAAGGCAGGAAAAGATGAGACGGCGGATCATGCGCTTGGCAATCAGTGGGATAAAAGCCATTCCACGTCTTCGTCAGTGACGGCGACATGATAGAACAGGCGAAAATAGTCTTTCAACGCCGCCCGCAGGTCGAAATCCAAAGCAGGGTAAAGCGTTTTCGCCAGCCAAAGCGCCCCCGCGATGCAGTTGGACGACGGCGGGCGGTCGAACCATCCGAACGGGAGGGACGGTATCTGGTACACCCTGCCTGTCTTCACCGCCTTCACCTTAGCCCATGCAAGGTTGGTGGTGATGTGTTCGCGCGTGCTTTTCCGTCCTTCGCCGCCCGGCAGCCCCATTCCTGCCGGAAAACCTGTCCACACGAGCACCACCTCCGGATTCCATTCCAGCAGTTGTTCCATCGACACTTCCGACATGCCGTGCATGCCTCCTGTCTTTGCCTGTGCCACGTTGCGTATATGCAGGTACTCCATCACCTGACTGTGGATAGAAGCGGCAGGTTCCGTATTCAAACCCAGCGGCCCCTCCGCATAATACGCCGCAGGACGTTGCGACTCGGGAATAGCGGCGAGGCGGACGGCAAGCGGCGTCAGGCAAGCATCTATCCATGCAACGATACGGTTGGCAGTGGCAACGCGATTCAGCGCATCGCCGAGAAAGACGTAAATGCTCCGGCTGTACGCTATGCCGAACTCAATCACCAGCACGGGGATGTTCAATTTTTTCTGCATCGCATCGGCATCGGCTTTGGTGGCATCGCCGAAATGCGCCATCAGGATAACGTCCGGACGCAACTTCAATATTTCTTCCGTTTCGGTCTCCACCAGCGGTTTGCCGGTATAATATTCCTTTGAGATGAATTTCTTGCCTTCTTCGCCGACGCGGAAAGTGGCGTTGCACAGTATGTTTTCATCCAACGCAAAGACAATCAATGAAGTAAAACGGTCTGTAAACACCTTGTTGATAACGTCGGGAATCTCTACCCTGCGCCCTGCCATGTCCGTCACCGTACGTCCATGTGCGGTCATTACAAGAAAGAGAAGCAGGATGATAGTCACAGAAAGAGATTTTGATTTTTGACTTGAATATATCGTTTTCACTTTATTATTGTTTATTGTTAAACGTTACACTATCTACTGTCTGATGCTTATTGTTTGCTATTTGTTGTTCTACTGTTCACTGCTCCACACCCAGATGTCGTGTATTCTCACTGCGCGGTTGATGCCGTCGTTCACCGGGTTTTCCTTTCCGGTGAGGGCGGGGACGAATTTTAACTGCACGTTTTTTTCATGGATGTTCACGGCGAACACTTCGCCCTCGTCGGGGTCGGACGGCAGGTAATCTCCTACCCGCACGAAGGACTTTGCTCCGTCGCTCTTTTTCCACAGGGTGACGCCTTTCACGTCGCTTTTCTGTCCGCCGATGGACACCGAAAAGCGCAGGACGGATACCGAAGGAAGCTCCGACAGCAGCAGGAGTGCGTCCGAATCATGCTGTCCGCACTCGTAGAAGATGAACTGCTGCAGGGCGACGTAGCCCGTGCTGACGCTGTCCGGCGACGTTCCCGCCCTGTTGCCGCACGCCGGATTGACGGCGAAATCCTGCAAGATGTATGCCACCGTGAAGCCGCCATAGGTCTTTTTTACGGGTTTTTCCGTGCGATACATGATCACGGAAGTGGTCATACGGTCTTCCTCGCAGTCGTCTGTCGGCATTAGGTTCACGTAGCCGTCGCGTTTCCACGAACGAAAATCCTCGTGGAACGCCAGCGATCCATCGGTAGGATAACTGCCGGCATCCGTTTTGTCCACCGTTTCGTCCGGCATTTCTTCGCCGGCAAAACGGTAGTTAGATTCCTTTTCGCACGAGCACAGGACAGCGCCCAGCAAGAATCCCAAAGCGAAGGCTTCTCTTAAAGCCCTCCTCGCCCCTCCGAAAGAGGGGAAATTGAGACCCGACAGGTCAGTTGCGGACGGATGATTCCTCACATTTTTCATTTTCATTTTTCAACTTTCAATTCCTCTTCACCTGCTCCATACTCTGATGCCGTGTACTTTGGTTTTGCGGTTGACGCCGAGGTACTTGCCCTTGTAAAGCTAGCCACTGTCCTTGCGCGATCCTTCGCCCGGACATATCCTGAACGATACGTTTTGGGCGTTTACCTTCACGCGGAGATACTTTCCGATACCGGTAAACCTGTCCAGCGCGGATAGATTTTTGTGCCCTTGCCCGTCTTGGAGGGCTGGAATACACCCAGCGGCTCCCATCCTTCGCCGTCGGCGGTGGAGCAGTAAAGCCCCAAGCCCCGTCCTTCGATACTCAGCGCGCTCAGCGAAAAACGCATCACCTGTACATAGGTGAACGCGCCTGCTTCCAGCGCGGATCGCATCCACCTCGTGCACCAACTATTGCATCAGATAATAAAAACTTCATGATAAAAGAATTTAAAAATTAGATAAGAAAATCACGGTT
The DNA here is from genome assembly GCA_031270985.1 of Bacteroidales bacterium. GTDB lineage: Bacteria > Bacteroidota > Bacteroidia > Bacteroidales > UBA4181 > JAIRLS01. The sequence goes on from JAISWR010000050.1 coordinate 35,673, forward strand.
TTCCGTCACTCCATATTCTCACGCCGTATATCTTGGGTGTTCCGGTGAATCCGGGTTTAGGCATGAATCGGAAAGATACGTTCTTTTGGTTGATGAAATAGCGGAAATACTTGCCTATTCCGGCATAGGCGGTGATGATTACTTCGTCGTACAGCAGGTATTCTCCGCCGTTCACGGACTTGTAGAGTTGGTACTGTCCCGACATTCCGGTTGCGGCGATCCAAAACTCGACAAGCGAAACGGAAGGCACTGCGGATATGGTGAGCGACGATCGTTTGCCATCCGCCAGTTGTCCGTCAGGCGGCAATTGGACGTATCCCGTTGTCAGTCCGTACACCAGCGAGGTATCGCCGTGGTGGTTGTATCCCGCCGGATAGTTGGCGCCATTCCGTATTTCGTAAGTGACGGGTACGCCGGCATAATACGTGACGGTTCGCGTATAGTCGGCGGGTTGCACGGTGAGGTTCGTACCCGCTTTGTTGATTGTCTCGGGATAAGGCGTTGCATAGCCGGTCATTTCCCATGTTTTGAAATAATCCTCTGCGTAGAGCGCCGATCCGTCGGGGACGCCTTCATTATATATTTTCAGGTCGTGTATGCACAGATATCCCTTTTCGTTATCGGCTGGGGCAAACTTGAACGTGACGTTAGCGGCGTCAATGTTGAGCGAATAGAACGAACCGTCGGGTTCCGGCTTGAATGTTGCTACAGGTGCGTAGTCGCCGCCCGCTGTCGCGCTGTATAGGGTAAGCCCGTCGCCGTCCTGTTCCATGCCGGTGAGCGTGAATTGCAGCACAGACACGCGGGGTATCGGTTTTCCGCCGCCGCCTGTTAGCGTCAGGTATGGGACAGCTGTCCCGCTCCGTGCCTGTTTGTTGGAGAAAATGAGATAGCCCTTGGAGACGTTCTTGTCGTCTGCCGTGATGCCGGAGTTGAGGGGACAGGTCGTATTGACGGCTACGTCATGGTAGCCGAACAGGATGGTGTCATTGTGCACGCCGTTGTAATAGGTTTCGCTCACCTCAAACTCTTCGGTGGCACACAACATGCCTTCAGCGCCGTGGTGCGTGGATTCCGACGTTTCGTACCCGATTGCCGCCGTGGATTTGCCGAACCCGCTACCTTGCAGGTACTGGAAATTCCTGTCCACCACCGGCGATGCACCCGCCGGAACAGGGGCGTCAATCACCAGCGGTTCCTCCAATGGGCCTTCCGGTTCGTTCTTGTCACACGCGCCCAACAACAAGACAACAGCACATCCTGCCGCCATCCGTCCATAAACATACATTTTGCTTTTCATCGTTTTTTATTTTTGATATTGTTTTTATTTGATATTATATAAAAAGATAACGGTTGTGCCGAAAATCCCTTTATATGTCGAATAAAATATGCAAAAATTGTGCCGCTTTTATAAGCGAGTGTATATCAGTATATTATGTAAAACGAGTGTAGGGAAAATCCTACATTTTTGTAGGAAATGAAAAAGAAGTTACATTTTTGTAGGATTTTGACGGAGAAAGGAGAAAGTGTGTTCGGCGTCATTGCGACGGCGAGGCACGAGGCGGGAAGCAATCCTGTTTTCTTATTCTTTTTCCGGCAGTCTGAAATCCAATTGTTTTTTTAGCAGGTTGGCGCGCCACACCAGAATACGGATGGGTTCGCCCAGTTGGAAAGTACGTCCGTAATGGCGACCTTTGATGCAATAATTATCTTCATCAAAGATGTAAAAATCATCGTTCAGTTCGCGGATGTGGATCATGCCTTCGCATTTGTTGTCGTTCAGTTCCACATAGATACCCCATTCCGTAACGCCGGATATGGTGCCGTCGAAACATTGTCCCACCTTGTCGCTCATAAATTCCACCTGCTTGTACTTGATGGATGTCCGTTCGGCATCTACGGCGCGTTTTTCCATGCCGGAGGACTGTCGGCAAAGCGTTTCCAGATGCTCTTTGTTTGGCTTGTTACCTTTGCCGTCCAGATAGTATTGCAGCAGGCGATGCGTCATCATGTCCGGGTAGCGGCGTATGGGCGAGGTGAAATGCGTGTAGTATTTGAATCCCAGTCCGTAATGCCCGATGTTGTCGGTGGAGTAATCCGCCTTTGCCATAGAGCGTAGCGCAAGGGTTCCGAACATGGTTTCCATTTTTGTTCCTTTTGCTTTTTCCAGCAGTTTGTTGAGCGATGTGGCGATGGTGTGTTCCGAGGTGATTTTGAGGGAATAGCCGAAACGGGTGACAAATCCCGCGAAGTTTCCCAGTTTTTCCATATTGGGTTTGTCATGTACGCGGTACACGCCTACTTTTTCTTTTCCGGCGCGGACGGGGCTTTCTGCGCGAATGACACCTGAGATAAACTCGGCTACGCGACAGTTTGCCAACAGCATGAACTCTTCTATCAGTTGGTGTGAGGTGGTGTTTTCCACATAGTACACGCCCAGTGGTTTTCCGTCTTTGTCGAGTTCGAATTTTGGTTCAGGGCGGTCAAAGAAGATGGAGCCGTTTTTGAAACGGTTGTTGCGGAGGATTTGCGCCAATCTGTGCAGGGCAAGTATTTGGTTGCTCATTTTGCCTTCGCCGGTGTCGATGATGGTCTGTGCTTCTTCGTAGGAAAGGCGATTGGTAGAACGGATGATTGTTCTGCCGAACCATTGTTTCAGCACATTGGCGTTGCCGTCTGTTTCAAACACGGCGGAGAAGCACAGTTTATCTTCGTTGGGACGCAGGGAACACAGGTTGTTGGACAGTTTTTCGGGGAGCATGGGCACCACGCGATCCACCAGATAAACAGACGTGGCGCGATTGACGGCTTCTTTGTCGAGAATCGAATCCTCCGGTATGTAGTGTGTCACGTCGGCGATATGTACGCCTACCTCCCAGTTGCCATTGTTCAATTTTTCGATGGACAGGGCATCGTCAAAATCTTTGGCATCTGCAGGGTCAACGGTGAATGTGGGGACGCCGCGGAAGTCGCGTCTTTTGCCGATTTCTTCCGCCGTTATTTTCGTTGAGATGGCAGCTGCGGCGGTTTCCACTTCCGGTTCAAAACGGTAGGGCAATTCATATTCGGCAAGAATGGCGTGCATTTCCGTTTCGTTCTCGCCCGGATTGCCGAGTACTTGCAGCACTTCGCCGATGGGGTTTTTGGCGCGGTGGGGCCAATCCGTTATTCGCGCCACCACTTTCTGTCCGTCTTTTGCACCCTGAATTTTGTCCTGAGGGATGAAAAGGTCGTAGGGCATCAAACGGCTGTCGGGGATCATGAAGGCAAATTCCCGCATAACGCCGATGGTACCCACAAAGGTGGAACGGGAACGTTTTATTATTTCCATCACCTGTCCTTCCAATCGGGCATTTTTGCGGCGGGCAAAGAGATGTACTTTCACTGTGTCGCCGTGTAGCGCTTCCCGCAAGTGTTTCTGTGACACAAAGACGTCTTCCTTAGTCTGCTCCGAAATGATGTAGGCGTATCCGTGGGCGGTCATGTCCACCCGTCCGCTGATGCAGCCGGTTTCGTAGTTAAGACGATGATTGCCGTGGCCGGTTTCTTTTATTTTTTTTCTGCTTTTTTTCTGCGCGGTCATATCGGGTATCAAACGCTGCGTGGCGTCATCATTGACGTTCATGTGTTCCGTTACCTGCTTGCAATTCATATCGTTTCCCGAATTACGGTTGAATGTTGCCGGCGTTTTTGCCGATAATCCTTCATGGTTCAGTGTGCTTTTCCGTTTTTTGCTGCGTGACATTCTAAATGTGTGATTTTAAAATTAAAATTTATTTCAATGCTTCAAATGTTGTATCGATATTTTCTTTGGAATCAGCCAAAATGGTGAGCCGGTCGCCAATCTCTATGACAGTGGAGCCGTTCGGCGTAAAATATTTGTTTTCCCGTTCAATCATCACGATAAGCGCCGTTTTGGGCAGCGACATTTCTACAATAGTGTGGTTGACGCATCTGAAATTTGGTTCTACAACAGTTTCTTCCAGCACTGATTTGATGGTATCGCTGTCGAACTCCAATACGGTTTTCTTCGCCACCCGTTCGGGGATGTTGAGTTTCACCCATTTTGCGAATTTGAACAGGGTGGTGCCTTGCAGAAGCAGTGAGGTGAGTGTGATAAAAAATACGATATGGAAAATAGTGCTGGCATTGGGGATGTGTTCCACCATTGGGTAGGTGGCAAAAATGATGGGCACTGCTCCTTTCAGTCCACCCCATGCAACAAGCGACATGTCTTTGTAATACACCTTGAAGGGCAACAAACACAGGACAACCGCCACAGGACGCACGACAAACATCAGGAAAACGGATATTAACATGCCGATGCCTGCTACGTTGGTCATTTGCGAAGGGAATACCAGCAAGCCCAGCGAAAGGAACATCAGTATCTGCATTAACCATGCAAAACCGTCGTAAAACTTCAGCAGGCTACGCTTATGTATGAAGTTGCTGTTGCCCAACACCAGCCCCGACAGGTAAACAGAGAGAAATCCGTTGCCGCCGATGGTTTCGGTGAGTGCGAAACTGATGAACATGAGGGATATGGCAAGCACCGGATAAAGACCTTCGGCAACCAGCCCGACGCTGTTGATGATGCGCACCATGAGTTTGCCCAGCAGGAAACCCATCACCAAACCCAGCCCCATACCACGGAAAAAGATAAATATCATCTCCCACAAGGATGTTTCCGGTTGCTGTATCATGGTGATGAATGTGATAGTAAGGAAATACGCCATCGGATCGTTGCTCCCGCTTTCCAACTCAAGGGTAGGGCGTAAATTACGTTTCAAACCGCTGTCTTTGCTGCGGAAAATGGTAAATACCGCTGCCGCATCCGTTGAAGACACGATGGATCCCAACAACATGGATTCCAGCAAACTGAAATCGGTCACCCAATAAACAAATATGCCCAAAGCCAGCGCCGTGATGAGTACGCCCAGCGTGGAGAGGGTAATGCCACGCCACATCACCGGCTTTATCTGTTTCGTCTTGGTGTCCAAACCTCCCGAAAACAGGATAAAACAAAAAGCAATGACGCCTAAAAACCGCGCCGTTTCCGGATTGTCAAACGATATTTTGCCAATACCTTCCGAACCGGCAAGCATCCCTACCAGCAAAAACAACGCAAGAGCAGGCAAGCCTGTCCGACTTGCGGTCTTGCTCACCAACACACTCAATAACAACAAAATAGCGACAGCCAACAGAATCGTCGAAGGAACTATACTCATGAGGTGATGACTTCTATTCTTTCGGACAAATGTAAGAACGATTTTTCGGATTGCCAAAAAAATTCCGTGAAAAACCGTTTTTTTGATTAGGGATGCGAAGTAAACAAGTTTTATGCCTTCGACATCACAATGACGACGAAATCCCGTCAGGGCGTCCATATCAACAGCAACGGACGTCATACCGTCGCCCGTACCCTCTGTCCTTTCTGTACGCTACGGCGTTCCCATTCGTCGATCAAGTTTTTTGCGCACTCCAATGGAGCGCAGTCGCCATAAATATTGCCTGCGATTTTGCCAATCGGAATAAATTCGTTATTTTTGTGCAGTTAAATCAAAAATTGCGTAGCGTAGTAACCGAAAAGGAAATGGGAACCAAGGATCAGAATGTAGGACAGCCGAAATCATGTGTCATTGCCAATCCGATATACGACACTGTCTTCAAAAAGCTGATGGAAAACGAGCGTATAGCGAGATTTTTTCTTGGCACGCTGCTTGGAGAGAACATTATATCCGTGAATGCCCACCCGCAGGAGTTCACCTACAGGAAGAAGGTGGAAGGAAGCGTGAAGGCGTCCGACGAGGGTATTGGGTATTCCATTTACCGTATAGACTTTATGGCCACCATTGAGACGAAAGGGGGCGAGTGG
>JAISWR010000055.1 GCA_031270985.1 Bacteroidales bacterium
ATAACAGGTATTTGTTCGCGTTTTGCTCGGCGTTCCCCTTTTTCAATACGACAATACATCGGTTTATCAATAGACAACGCATCGGCTAATTGCTTTTGATACAATTTCTTTTCTTCTCGTAGTTGGCGAATCTTCTCTGAAAATAACATTTTCTTTGAACACATATCTATTTTTTTTAATTTGCCGCAAAAGTATTGTCAATGATTGACAACTTTTGACACAGGCAAAAATTATTTTCCTAATTATTTCAACGGCAAAGGTACGAAAAAATTGTCAAACAAAGACAATCAAAAGAAAAATAGTTATCAATATCTCAAAGAAAATGATATAAATCAATTCATTAAATGGGGCTGTCTCAAAATTTATAATATATTGATTTATAGATTAGTATAAAATACATGTCGGAAAAGTGTCGAAGTCAGGAAAGAGTAAACGAAAAAAAGGGCGTCTGATACTTCGGACGCCCTTTTTCGTGGCAACTTGTCTGACCCGACGGATTGAGTCGACCCTGTCAGGTCTGCTGTGGATTTATTTCAACAGACATTTTCCAAGTTGCTCTTTTTCAACTTCTCCGATGTTCAATTCCTTCTGCAGATAATTGTCCACACTTCCGTAGCGTTTTATGATTTCGTCCCTTGCCGCATTGAGGTAAGACGGTTGTACGTCCCACATTTGCCGGATAGCCGGCAAGGCTTCTTTCGGTAGTTGCGGCATGAGCGTTTGCGGCTTCAAATACCGGTTGGTCAGCAGATAATCGTCCATGACCGTATCCCAATCCGCGCCCAATGCGCTAAGCAGGATGGCTGCTGCAAATCCCGTGCGGTCTTTGCCTGCCGTGCAATGAAACACCACAGGATAACTTTCCGGTTGCAGTAGTACGGCGAAAAACGCTTTGTACTGAGGCGCAAATTCCGTTGCAAATCTCCGGTTGGCGTCTTCCATAAAACGTATGCATTGCAGGCTGTCCAACTGGCCGGACATTACCTGTTGCATCACCTGCTGTGTGGAATCGTTGTTCCCGAGACCAATCGGCAGACGGATGATGTTTACGTCGGCAGGCAGGCGGGAAGGCGCTTTTTGCACTTCGTCGTCGTCACGAAAATCAATGATGGTTTTTATCCCCAATTCCTTTATTTTTTCCACATCGTGATCATTCAGGAAAGCAAGCGATTGTGAACGGAATATTTTTTTCCAGACGGTTTGTTTTCCATTGCCCGAAGCGTAACCTCCGAGGTCGCGGAAATTGGGGGCTTCTTCCAGTATGCCGGCGCGTTGTTGCTCATGGGGCGGGTTGTTGCGGCATGAAACGAATAAACACACGATGACGATACAGATATTGACGAAAAAATAGGTGAACAGATTATTTTTTGTATTCATGATAAATTATTTTTTAAAATTATTAAATTATATTCCAGCGGACGCCGATTTGTCCCCTGACCGCCGACCATTCCAGATCTTTGGTGCGGGAACGGTCGCCCAGGTACATCCGCACCGGTTCGTTGGTGAGGTTTTGCACTTCGGCAAATATACGGATGTTTTTGTTGAAAGCGTATGATGCTGCCAAATCCACGGTAAAATTTTTATCCGTCCAAGTCCACAGGTCATCCGGTAAACTTACGCTGATGGTTTCGAGCGATGCGCCGCGGTAATTTCCGGCGAGTTTTATGGTCAGTCCGTTCAATTCGTAATAGAGGATGGTGTTGAACAGGTGCTTGGACTGGTTTTGCAGCGGCGCTTTCACCGTTCCCGCCTGTCCGTTGATATAAACGGGTACTTCGGCGTCCGATTGGATGAAAGTATAGTTGGCTTCCAGCCCGAAGCCTTTCAGGAATCCGGGCAACATGTCGAAACGGCGGTTGGCGGCTATTTCAAAGCCGAGTAGCGACGCCTCGGAAATGTTGCGTGACTGGATCACATAATAACTTTCGCCGTCGATGATTTCGTAATCGCGGCTGCTGAACATCAGGTCTTCCAGTTTTTTATAGAATAAGCCTGCCGAAACGACCCCGATATTTCCGAAAAAATGTTCGGCGGTGAGATCGAAGTTGTGGGCATACGTGGGTTTGATGTCGGGATTGCCGCGCGTAATTGTTTTGACGGCGCCCACCACGTCAATGCTTTGTCCAGGTGTGAAATCGCTGAACAGCGGTCGGATGAACGTTTTCGTGTAAGCCGCGCGGATATTGGTAAAATCGGTTACGGCGTATTTGGCAAGCGCCATCGGCAACAGGGCGTTGTACACGTTTTCGACGGTTGAACCGGACAAGCGGTTGGCCGCCCGGTCGTATTTGTTTCCGTCCAATACCGCTTTTGTGTATTCGTCGCGTATCCCGCCGTAGAGTTTCAGTTTGGGCGTTATGCTCCAGTCCGCCATGAGATAACCGGCAGTAACATTTTCGTGACCGGTGTACATATTGGTGGAATCGGATTTTTGCGAAGCGTCATACCAATTGTTTCGGCTTACGGCGTCGGCGCTGAGGTCTTGCATGGTTTGCGAAGAAATCGGGTCGATGATATAGGGTTTATAGTCCGTTCCGATGGCGTCGAAGAAATTGCTGCGATTGGGAAATGCGCCGCGGGGCAAGCTTGTCAGTGCGGGGAGAGCGGGAGCGCCCGGAATGCCAATGGCAGCATTGGGCATATAAATCCGGCTCAGCCACTGATAGTCTTTTTGCTTGTTGCGGAATTTACCGCCTATTTTCAGGGTTAGGCGTTCGCCGGCGTCGAACGAGAGGTTGGCTTGCACCGTGCGGTCTTCTTCGATATTGACCATCCGCATAAGCACCAGCCGCGAAAGCATCAGTTGGGAATCGTCGATCCCTGAGGAAGAATGCGGCATCAGATTATCGGGCGAATCGCCGTTTCCGCCGGGCATGTCCATACTGCTGAATTTATACCGCTTCCCGTCGGTATGCGTATATAAATCACCGAATCCGGCGTTGTTCTGCATGAAGGTGATGATCGGCAATCCGCGATATTTGGCATCAATATTGGCAGGCAGGGAATTGACCTTGTATGATGCGTAATGGTCGGACACTGTCCAGTCAAGTTTGAGGCGGGAATTCAATTGATGTTTTCCGCCCAGTTCCGCCCCGTACAGCCATGTATTGTATTTCGATTCGCGGTAATTGTATTGGTACTGGTCGGTGTTGTACAGGAAATAGGATTCATACACCGGTCTGTCGTCAACGAAATTATCGAGCAATCCGCGTAAATAAATCTTGTTGAGCGGATTAAAGTTATATTCCACACCGATGTTCAAGCCATTGGTTGTTCGCGAACCCATGTAACGCTTCAGCATAACGCTCTTGACCGACCGGTGCAAAAATGCGTCGCTGTTGTCGCTGTTGAAATCAACTGTATATTCGTCTGTTCCCCAGCTTCTTTTCCATGTGGAAGCGGTCAGCACCACGCCTAACTTACCGTCGTAAAATTTATCACCGTAAATTGCCGAAAAGTTATAGATTCCTTTTTGTGCCATATTGTTGAAACCTCCTGCTGCACTCACGCCTAAAGTACGTTTAACAGGCGCCGTTCGAGTGATAAAATTGATGTATCCGCCGATTGCATCTGCTTCCCTGTCGGGGGTAATTGCTTTGGAAACCTCGCAGTATTCGATCAATTCCGAAGGAACGACGTCCAATACCGTAGCGCGTCCGGCGCTCACGTCCGAACTCGGCAAGCGTGTGCCGTTGAGCAAGATAGATGTCCACGCGAAAGGCGTACCCCGCACGGTAGCTCGATCGGCTTCGCCATGATAACGCGATACCGCTACGCTCGGAATACGCTGTATGGCTTCCGCCGCATTCCGGTCGGGTAATTTGCCGATAGCGTCCGATGCGATGATGTCGGAGATGTTTGCCGAAAGTTTCTTCATGTTGTAGGCTTTCATTTGCGAAGGCGCCATCTCTCCGGCTATGATTACTTCCTGCATTTGCGCAACGGAAACGGTAAGGCGAACCGTTTGCATCTCATTCAATCCCGGCTGCAAGTCAAGTTCTTTTTCCTGAACGTCGTAGCCGATAAAACTTACTCTCAATACGGCTTTCCCTGAGGGAATGTTGGAGATGATAAACGACCCGTCGATGCCGGAAACAGCGCCCAAGTGCGTTCCCTTTATCTGTAAGGAAACACCAGGGATAGCCCCCGCATCATCCACCACAGAACCTTTCAAAATACTTTTCGTCTCTTTCTGCGCCCATAAACCGACGCTGGTGAGATTACCCAAAAATAACAATAATCCGAAGAATTTCATTCTTACTTTCATTTTAAAATTTATTTTAATTAATATTATGATAAAAAACTCGCGGCAAAAGTATCCCCCGTGCGTTACGAAACAGTTAAAAAACGGTTACAAAAAAAATAAATTAAAGCGGGTTAAGGGAAAGAGTGGAGGAGATGCTTAGGGACAAAAAATAAATAAGGTATAACAAGTATACTAAAGTACGAGGTCATCAAATCAGGTAAAAAGGGTGCGGTAAAAAGCATTCCATTCGGAATGCTTCGCTCGGTAGAACGACCAATATCATCCTCTCTT
>JAISWR010000077.1 GCA_031270985.1 Bacteroidales bacterium
ACCCCTACGCTATCAAGGATTTTCGGGTTTCGCCGTTTATTTTTCACCACAGATGGACACGGGTTTTTAAAGACGATACAGATGGTTACGGTGGATCATCTCTTTTCATTGCTTGAAACATCTCTTTTCATTGCTTGAAACGTATCCTTTCATTGCTTGAAACGTATCTTTTCATTGCTTGTAACCCTTGATTCCATCTAAGGTGTGCGGGACTTGCGGAGGAACGGATGCACCGTACCGTGTGTGGCGCGTTGCGCGCCACACACGGTTATGCATGGTCTAATAATTATTCACTATTCAAATGACGATTGCTTTCTTGTCTGCCTGAAATGCTTGAACGCTGTCCATCGCCGGCACAAGAAACGGCGGACTGAAAATTCAATCCGCCGTTTCAACCAAACAATTAATCATCAATTATATCAGATCAATTATATCCGGGGTTTTGTAACGCATTTTTTTCCTCCGCAGTCAAAGCGTGTCCGTCTTTCCAGATTTGGTCCAAAAATCCCTGCGGAATGGGACGCACATAATGATATTCCACCAAAGTGTTTGAGTGTGCAACATCTTCATTGAATGCGTAAGCCCGCTTCACCAGCGTTTTGGTACGCGCCAAATCCGGCCAGCGTTGCATTTCGCCCGCCAGTTCGCGGGTACGCTCGTTCAGCACCAGACACAGCATCTTATCGAAATCGGACGTATAGCCCAACTTGTTGATAATAGCCACGTCTTCGGCAGGCAGGTTGGAAGGACTGCTGATGGCAATGTTCGTAGCCGCCGTGGTTACGGGAATGTTATTCGAGATGTAATAGGTGTTCTTCCCCCAAAAAGACGTCGAACGGCGGGGATCTGTCGTATTGGTGTATATTTGCGCTCCGTCCACATATTTTTCACGGTCTTCCCCGTTCTTGTATGCTGCGCGTTCACGTATTTTGTTAATGTATGAGAGGGCGCCCTGGTAATCTCCCTGGCGCACTTTAATCTCTGCGGCAATCAGGTAAGTTTCGGCTACACGGGCGCATACAAAGTCGCGCGAACTGTTGTCCGAAGAATAATCGGGACGCGAACCGTCCAGAAACTTGTTTAACGTAGGCCATGTGGAGGCGGTTCCGGGTGTGGGAAGAGCTGAATTTTCCATCGACGCATATCCGTACGCGGGTGCGGAAGGGATATTGCGCACCCTGCGGTAGCGCGGAATTACATTCGGCACAATATTGTTCGTAACGGGGCAGCGAACGGTATCCCAAACACCCAAGCCATCTTTCATTTTTACAATGGGCGGCTGGCGTCCGGCCGTGGAACCGGGGTAAATGACGCTCGACGGATCTGATCCGTTTCCTGTCTGGGCTTCAAATCGGTCGGCGTCAGCCTCGTCGTTGATGATGAACATCACGCCCACCTGTCCTATTTCTAATTTCACCTTTGAAGCGGCAAAATCTGCTCCATTCCTGTCGGAGGGATAATTCAAACGCTGCATGGTGCGATAACTTTTCCAGAAGCGGCTGTCATTTACGCGGTCATATACGTCCATCGCATAATTGGTTGTCCGCAAACGGGCGTATTCGCGTCCGCCGGCAATGTCGCGTTCCATTCCCGTCCAGTTCTGATACACGGCAATGTAATGCAGGCACATTTGTTTGTTGTATCTGCCGTTAGCGCCTGCCGTGGAAATCGTGTATTGCGCCGATAAAATGTTTTCGGGCAACTCTTCGCTGGGGCCGTTCGGGGCGGTAAAATCCTGCAGATCCGCAAAGTTAGTCGCCAGTGGACGATGAGAGATTACTTCGTCGCACAAGGTCAGCGCTTTGGACAGGTCAGCGTCTTTGGTAGCGGCATTGAAATCGCTATTGATTTCGCTTTGACGGTACAGCAAGGCTTTGGCAAGGAAATGCGCAGCGGCATCTTTGTAGATTTTCCCCTGCACTCTTGTGGCGGGATTACTTAGCAAGTCGTATGCTTTCTGAAAATCATCAATCACCAATTGCACAACCTCCTGTCGCGGCGCCCGCGTAAATTCGCGCACCAATCCTTCTACAGGCGCTGTCAGTAGCGGTACATCACCCCACTGCTGCACCAGAAAGAAATACGACCATCCACGCATGAAATGGGCTGCGCCCAGCGCATCATTCAATTCAGGGTCATTGGCAAGCACCTGTGGCGCTTTGGCAATCACCGTGTTTTGGGTACTGATGGAAGTATAGGAATTGTCCCATGTAACACTCGGCTGTACCGTATTGGACGACGAACTTACTCTCGATTGCAGGCGTGCATCATAATTGTTCCACGGCTCATTCGCCGCATCGCTGCCTACTGAAAATTCATCCGTACCATAATTAAAATGAGCATAACTGAACTCATAAGTGCCCTGCAAACGTAATGCTTGCGGCAAACCTGCCACCATTGCCTTTAATCCTTCAGGCGTATCGAAATAGTCGGTGGAAAGACTTGTCGTCAATTCTTCTTTCAGGAAACTTTCGCCGCAGGAAGCCATTCCCAATGTCGTGACAGCAACAATCAATATATTTTTTAACTTGTTCATATTTATTTTTTTAAGAGATTAATATTAAAAACCTACATTCAACCCGAACACAAAATTGCGGTTCCAGATAGAAGAGCTCACGTCCATATTCATGAAATCCACCGACGAATAGAGTGCGCCCGGATTCACACACTGCACATACACCCGCAAGCTCTGCATGTTGCCCCAGTTCCTGATCAGGTTTCTTGGCAGGTTGTAGCTCAGCGCAATGGTACGGATGTTCACAAACGAAGCTTTGCAGTATTGCAGGGTGCTCGAATAGGAATCGGCGTCGCTTCCGTCGGTAGTTGTTTGCGGGCGCTGGTAGGATGCGTTCTTGTTGTTCTCGTTGTAATAGTCCACCTTGCGGAGCATGTATTTTCCGCCCATGGATACACTGGCGCCGCTGGCCCAGTAGCCCAGCCTGCCGTACATCTGCACCATCAGTTCGACGCCTTTCCACGAGAAAGTATTGGTCATACCACCCGTCCACGCAGGGCGGGTTTGCCCGATAATGACGCGATCGTCATTGGTGTTGATCACATAATCGCCGTTCTGGTCTTGAACGCGAACTTGTCCAACCTTAAAATTGTGAGCGGTTTTCGGCGTACCGTCAGGAGCGGTAGCGCTGTTGAATTTCGCCATCTCATCCGCATCTTCCTCTCTCCAGATACCGGTTGCTTTATAGTTATAGTACAACCCGATGGGCTGCCCGATAAAGCGGGTCATAGCAACGTCGTCCTCCTTGCCGTTTTGCAGTTCCACGATTTTGTTTTTCTGCCACGCCACGCTCAGATTGGTTTCCCACATGAAATCGCCCGCTTTCACATTCACGGTGCTCAGGGTAAGTTCCACGCCGTTGTTCTTCGTTTCGCCAATGTTTGATGTCGTGCTTTCATAACCCGTAAGAGCGGGTATGCTGGAACTCAGCAGCAGGTCGGTGGTGTGTGAAACATAATATTCCAGTGATCCACCGATGCGGTTTCTCAATATGGAAAAATCCACCCCGATGTTGTATTGTCCCGTTTTTTCCCAGCCGAGATTTTGATCGGGCAGAGCATTTCTGCCGGCGCTGGCCATCTGGTCGTTAATATAATAGAACCGCACCAGATCGTCTCCATAAGGATAGAGCGACGAAGAAATGCTCCCCTTGGTGGAATATCTGCCCACGGCGGCATTACCCGTAACACCATAGCCCAGGCGAAGTTTCAACTGATTCACCCAGGTCACGGATTTCAGGAAATCTTCCTGTTCCAGCCGCCATCCCAGCGAAAGACTGGGGAAGAACGCCCATTTATGCCCCGGCGCCAATACGGACGAACCGTCCCAACGACCCGATGCAGTCAGCAAATAACGGTCTTTCAGGCTGTAATTGAAACGAATCATGTAGGAGGTCAATTGTTCTTCCGACAGGGATGAACCTACGCCCGTGATGTCATTGGCACGGTCAAGTGATCCCATAGCGTTCCATAAGGCGGAAGGAACAGGCACGTTCTTTCCGTTGATGTTGTCGCCCACCTGTTCGTTTTTCGATGCGGTTTGCAGCAACGTAGCGCCTACGGTATGGATGCCGAACGACTTGTTGTAGTAAATCAGGTTGTTGATGGTCCACGTAAAATCGCGCTGGTTGCTCAACGTTACCAGACTTTCTGTGTTTTCACGAATCGCCGAATTGGGGTCCACAAACACGCCATTACGGCGGTAGCGGAAACTGGGACCGAACTCCACGCGATAGGACAAGCCGTCCAGCGGCAGTTTCACCTGTGCATACATATTCGCCATCACATTTAATGTCTGGCGGTTGTTGTGCGAATATTGGATTTCGTCTACCACCGTTTTCAGGGAAGCCTGACCGCCGGGGAAGATGATCCTGTTGCCATCGTCATCAAAGGGAACGGCATAAGGATACAGTCGCAAAGCGGATGCATAAATGGATCCCGCTCCGGAACCACTTGCCGCGCCCGTGCCGTCCTGTCCGTATTCCTGATCCTGCCATGATCCGTTCAGTCGTCCGCCCAGTTCGAACCATTTAACGGGTTTTGCCGTCGAATTGATATTCACCGTGTAACGTTTGTATCGCTGTCCTTGCGAGGTGCCTTTCTGATCCAGATAGCCGAAAGAAGCGTAGGAGGACACTTTCGATGTGCCGCCGCTCACGCTCACCGTATGGTTTTGCGTGACGCCTGTCTGTATCACATATTTCGTCCAGTCGGTGGTTTCCACCTTTGAACCGTCCCAAGTACCGCCTGCCCAGCCTTTCTCCACATTCCGCCATGCATACAGATCGGCGCCGAACATGGTCTGGTCGTTTGCCAGCGTCGGCGCGTCGGCACGGGGAAAAGCGATAGGATTGGCATAGTAATTTGCCCAGCGGACAAAATCAATCCATTCGCCGGCTGTAAAAAATTCGCGGCTGTCCTGCAAAGTCTCTATCGTTACGCTCCCACTATAATTAATGGAAAAACGCCCTTCTTCGCCGCCATAGGTGGTGATCAGAATCACGCCGTTGGCGCCGCGCGAACCGTAAATAGCCGTTGCAGAGGCGTCTTTCAGAATCTCAATGGACTTGATGTCATTTGTGTTCAACATGTTGATATTATCGCGTCCCAGCAACGGTATGCCATTCACCACATATAAGGGACTGGAACCGCCTGTGATGGAACGCTGACCGCGAATACTGATAGACCCCATCTCGCCCGGACGGACGTTGCTGGTGATGTCCACACCCGCAGCCTTGCCCTGTAAGGCTTCCATCATATTAGCCACAGGGCGGTCTTTCAACTGCTTGTCGCTCACCGAAACGACCGCACCCGTAACGTCGCTTTTACGTTGCACGCCGTAACCAACTACCACCACTTCCTCTATTGCTGTGGCTTCTTCGCTTAGCGATACATCGATCTCCCGACGATCGCCTACCGCTATCTCTTGCGTGACATAACCGATAAACGAAAACGACAACACCGTCTCACTGCCGGGTACGGAAATACGGTATCTTCCCTCGCCGTCACTGACAACCCCTGTGGTCGTCCCCTGAATGGATATGTTCACCCCGGGCAGCGTCTCCCCGTTATTATCGGTCACAACGCCTGTTACACTTGTTTGCTGGGCAAACAA